>CAMDED010000179.1 GCA_945893365.1 Candidatus Sulfopaludibacter sp. SbA3
CCCGCAGCCTTCAATCAAGCGTTCGCTCAGGGCCAGAACAGCAGCGGAAACGGCAAGAATTTCCTGGTTGCCGACCCGCTCCTCGCACGGCCCGCCGAGTACAGCGATCCGGACTTCGCCGGCTTGTTCGGAAGCCCCATTTTCCGGGCGGGCGCGGTGCAGCCTCCCGATGACGGCTTCTTCGACCAGAGTGCCAAGTTCATCGGGGGAATCGGAGACGAGGACTGGACCGAGGAATGGGCCAGTTGGCTGGTAGAGAGCGACCTCCAGTAGCTGACCGTTTTGACTCTTTCGGCGCCGGGATCCCTTTTGGATTCCGGCGCTTTATATTTCCGCGCCCCAACGCGCGGGGTCACCTTCACCGCCGCGGTTGGCGGGTTGTTGTGGGGCTGTGGCGCGTGTGCCATCCTGCGTTGCGTGCGAGAAACCGGTCGAGCGGCTTCGGTGGGAGCCCTCCTAGCCCGGTGCATAATCCAGGTGATATACTAGACGCAAGTGTGCGCCCGTAGCTCAGTTGGATAGAGCGGCTGGCTTCGAACCAGTAGGCCGGGAGTTCGAGTCTCTCCGGGCGCGCCAGTCAATACGGGCCGGTGCGCCTGGGGCCGCTGGTCGAAGTCGGATACAACTTTCCGGTATAATTATTGAATCGGCGCCGATGGCGGAGCGCGTCGGACCTTAAACCCGACGGACGCGTCGGCAGCAGCGGAAAGCTAAGCCACCCTAGCTCAGTTGGTAGAGCGGCTGATTCGTAATCAGCAGGTCGCCGGTTCGATCCCGGCGGGTGGCTCCAGAAAGTTACTGAAAACAAAGCACTTCAAGAACGCTTCCTGGACTTCATGAATGAAATCGTGGCGGCGTATCCGGATCGCGAGATCCACGCGGTACTCGATAACCTGAACACACACAAACCGAGAGACGATCGCTGGCTGAAAAGCCACCCCCAAGTCCACCTGCACTTCATTCCGGCCTATTCGTCGTGGCTGAACCAAGTGGAATGCTGGTTCAGCATCCTCGGCAAGCAGGCCCTCACCGGAGTGAGTTTCACCTCTCCGCGGCAACTGCGAGAAGCGATCGACAAGTTCGTGGCGGCATACAACCAGACCGCAACGCAGTTTGAATGGACGAAGGCCGTGGGTTCATCCGACCGGGCCCAAACCGAAATACTCTGATTCATGTAAGTAGGTGCTAGCGACGATCAATGCCGTCACGGGCGTCATTTCGGATATCGGTTCGACGCAGAACGGCATGGACGCCTTCGCGGTTCACTCCACCGCGATTCCCGAGCCTTCCACAGTCGCCTTGTTCGCCCTCGGCGCGGCGGCCTCGGTTCGCCGGCGCAGCGTCAGCAGAGGCGAACGATTCGACCTTGCGCCGCGGATTCCTCCGCAGCCAGGCATGCCTTAACCGCGGCGGAAGCCTCTTCGGGAGTGATCACGTCCGGCTTTCTTCCCTCCCGGATGCAGTTCGCAAAATACGCCAATTCGTCCCGGAGCGCGCCGCCCCGGTGGCTCCCGATCAACGGCCAATAGGTTGTATCCGGCGCTCGCCATCCATCCGGGTCGCATACGGAAAAGTTCGCCGAGTTCTCCTGGATCGACATCGAGCCGAGGGTACCGACAATTTCCATCCGCTCGTCGATCCGGTAGGGCGTTTTCTCAGGCAGCATCCAGATGTTTTCACAAACCCCGATGGCGCCGTCGGCGAAGCGGTAGGTCGTCCAGCCGAGGTCCGGATTGGGCAGCCCGCGCACGGAGAGAGTCTGTGCGTACGCTGTTTCGATTTGAGAGCCGGTGAACCACAACATGAGGTCGGTATCATGAACTGCGTCGCCTGCGATCGGTCCGATCTTAGTAAGGACCGATTTGCTTACAGCCGCCGGAATATTGCGGCGCGCGTAAAGCGAGACGATCCGGCCGATGGATCCGGCCTCGATCTCCCGCTTAGCGGCCGCAAAGCGGGGATTGAACCGGCAGATGTGCCCTACCATACAGGCGCTGGCGGAACGGGCTGCGGCGTTAACGATCCGGTCGCAATCCGCCACCGTCGATGCGAGCGGTTTTTCGACAAAAACGTGCTTTCCGGCCTCGATCGCGCCAATCGCCGGCTCGGCATGCTGGTCCCACATGGTGACAACGGAGACGGCGTCCACTTGCGGATCCGCCAGCAGCTCCCGGTAGTCGGTGAAGAGGCGATCAACTGAAAAACGACCTCCGAACTCCTCTAAACGGGACTTTGTGCGGGTACACAAGGCAAGAATTTCGACACCAGGGAGATTGGCCAGCGCTTGGCAGTGAACCTCGCCGAAGCGACCAAGCCCGATGATACCGAAACGAATTCTGTCCATTTTCGGAAGCGCTTCCGAAAAATGGTATCACAATGGCGGGCAACGGATTCCGGGGTCGTGGAAGGCTTGGGAAGGCTGTCGGAGCCAAGTAGAAAGTTCCGGGCTTCGAGCCCCACGCCGTCTGACAAAAATCGTCACTTTTCTCTGTTAACGGCGGGGATTCTCCAGTATAATGCTCGAGTTGGGTTAAACTTACGTTTCACTTTGGAGAGAACGATTATGAAAAACGGATTGGGAACCAGCTTGGAACTCTACGAGTTCAGCGATGGTTTGCGCAAAAAAGCGATGGCAGGACTTAGCGAAGAGGCGTTATTGAACCGCACGAGTCCGCTGTCCAACCCTTTGATCTGGATGTTTGGTCACATCGCGGTGATGCGGTTCCGCATTGGGAACGGCCTTGGAACCGAGGAAAAAGTCCCGATGGAAGAATTCTTCGGATTCCGCTCGAAACCGGAACACACCAGTTCGTATCCGAGCCTGGCGGAAGTGGATAAGTTCCATAAGAAAGCGACTAAGCGGCTCTACGCGCGCATGGAGGCCGCGACAGGGAAGCTGCTGAACAAGAAGTCGCCGCGCTCGAAGAAGACCATCCGTGAAGCGGTCAATCTGCTGGCGCATCACGAGGCGATGCACCTGGGACAGATCTTGTTTCTGCGGAAGCACTTCGGGCTCGACTCGAAAGATCCGCTGATGGATTAGCACGAAGCGTCATGCAGATTCCGCTGACTTCCGGCGCGCAGTTGTTTCGCCTCTCCGATTTCTATATGCGGCAGTCCGTCATCGGTCTTGGCGAAGCGGATCTGCGAGCCAGGGTGGGCAAGGCAAACTCCATTCTGTGGATCGCCGGACACGTCACCGTCGGGCGCCGGCGCCTGGTCAACTTTATTGGGGCCGGCGGCGCCGTGATTTGGGAACGCGAGTTCGGCAAGGGTTCGGCCGAGGCAATGGGACTGACGATGCCCTCACTCGAAGATGTCCTTGCGGAGTGGGACCGGGCGAGCGCCGAGCTGCACGCGCGGCTTCCCCTTCTCACCGAGGTGGAGCTTGAGGCCAAAATGACCTATGAATTGCCCGAATCCAACCAAACTGTTCTTGGGTGGATTAACTACATGGCGTTTCACGAGGCGTACCATATTGGGCAGATCAGTCAACTGCGCAAGGCTCTCGGCCAGGGAATGGCGCGGCGCACCGCGGAGAGATTGGCCGCCGCACGCTGATATTTCGTGAACAATGAAGAGCTGGATATCGCCGCGCTTCGGAATGAGTTTGCGCGCGACAGGATCGTGACGATCGACTCGTTCCTCGATGAGATTTCCGCCGCCCAGGTGGAAGCGAGCATCGTCGAGTTGCGGGAAGAGTTCCTGCTTCGCGTCCGCAATGGTACATATCCGCGAACGCTCACGTTCCATGAGCCGCTTTCCCCCACTCGCGGCCAAGCTCTTGAAGACCAGTTGACCGTGGCTCGGAACCGCGGCCTCTTTACCTATATCTACTATCTGTTTGAGCCGCATGCCAACTGTTCCGCCCATGCGGTTTGCCGGTTGACGCAGTTCCTTGCGAGTGAGAAGGCTGTGCGGCTGATGGAGCGGATCACCGGCGACCCCGTCGTGAAATGCGAGGTGGCGGGAATCACCCGCTACCACCGCGGCCATTACTTGGGCGCGCACTCCGATCGATTGGCCAAGTTCGGTAATTTTCAGCGCAAGGTCGCGTTTTGTCTCTATTTTTGCCGGAACTGGACCGAGGCGCACGGCGGCTTGCTTGCGTTGGCGCACGGGAATCGGGTCTCGCACCAGGTTCCGGGCTTCAATCGGATGGTTCTCTTCGACGTGGACACGGTGGGAAAACACTGGGTCACGCGAGTAGAGGATGGCGAGGCACGGAGGATCAACATGCCGGGGTTCTTCTGCCTTCCGATTCAGCCCGAGGCGGGCGGCTCCCACCAGCACAATCCACCCGGCAGCTCCTGCGAAGTGAACTCGAGATGAATCACACGCCGCGGACCGCCTCCCTTCACGGCTGGAGACCGGTGAATCAGCAACGGACGCATCAACAGCGCATCGCCAACGGCGGCCAGGCAGCGGTACGATTCGGCCCGCTCGCCCGTCTCGATACAGATCCGCGGATCCCTTCGCCCGGCGCAATGGCTGCCGGGAACAACTTCCATGGCGCCATCTTCGAGGAGGCAGCGGTCCAGATGCAGACGCACCGTCACGATACGCTCCAGAACGCCGGCTGGCGCGCCGGCATAAAACCTCCCGTCCCGTTCCGTCCATGGATCGAATCCTGCGACGTCCCGCTTTGCCCGGACACAAACGCTCGTGTCCTGATGCCAGGGCAAACTCCAAACGCCGTCGCGCCTTTTGTCGTAGAACGCGGCCTTAATCAAGCGTGGGCGCGGCCCGGTCAGGAGAGAAACCGCCTCGCCGTGCTGAACGCCATCGACCCAGGCATGCAGATCGTCCAGATGCGGAAGCGCGCCGCGAATGTCATAGACGCCCGGCCGACGCCGCGCGAACAAGCCTTTTTCCAGACCCGCGCCGCAAGAGGAGGCGAGAAGGCCGGCAATGTCCGGTGTAGTGAACGACCGTACCCAGACAAATCCGGCGGTTTCGATTTCGCGAACGATGCCACCGAGATGCGGCGTCAAGATCCCTGAGTCTATCACGCCCTTCAGAACCATTGCCGGAGTAGCGAATGAGCCGCACCGTTAACGACGTCGTCAAAGAGAATCTGGACCAGCCCGGCGGGACTTTTCTTCGCTTGAGGACCCACTCTGGCGCCTACGTCAAATATACCTACCGGGAGGTGGTCGAGCGCGGCCTGAGGTGGAAAAGATACTTCGAGACATGCCTGCCGCCGCGGTCGAGGATCGCGATTATCCTTCCCCACTCGCTTGACGGCTACGCCTCGTATCTGGGCGCGACCCTGGCGGGTTGCCAGCCGGCGCAGGTACATTTTCCGTCTCCGAAATTTTCCCACGCACGGTACGAGCGTACCGCCGTCCCCATTCTGCGCGAATTGGGTTTTGCGGCTATTGTCTCGTATGCCGAGCTGACGCCGATACTGCGCGCCCAAATCGGCGGCGCGCCATCCCCTCCGATGTTCATCGAAGCGGCTTCCATTCGCTTGCCGGACGCGGCCGGCGTCGGTTCACCGCACGCGAGCTCCTCCTCCATTGCGTTTCTGCAGTTCTCGTCGGGGACCACGGGCATGAAGAAGGGCGTGGCGATCACGCACCGCCAACTGCTTTGGCAAGTGGAGACGTACTCGCGAAATCTGGCGATTGACGCTCGGGACCGGATCGTCAGTTGGCTGCCGCTCTACCACGACCTGGGGCTCATCGCTTGCTTTTGGCTTCCCCTGCTGACGCGCGCGTCCTTAGTCGCAATGTCGCCTTTCGACTGGGTGCGTCAGCCCCTGCTATTGCTGGACGCCATCGCCAAGCATCGCTCCACTCTGTGCTGGATGCCAAACTTCGCCTACCTCCACTTGTGCAACGCAGCCGATGCCGCCGGTCGCGCGGGCCGCGCTACGCTTGCTTCGATGCGTGCCTTTGTAAGCGGAGGCGAACCCGTGCTGGCGTCGACGATGGACCGCTTTTGCGGGACATTCGGCCCCGCCGGCGTCAACCGGAGCATGCTGTGGACGATCTACGGCATGGCTGAAGCCGTGCTCGCCGCCACGTGCACCAATGCCGCGTGCCTGCCGCCCGTCGATTGGATCGACCGGCGCCGGTTGAACGAGTGCGGCGTAGCGGAACCACTCGCCGCGAACGATGCAAACGGTCGCTGCTATGTGAGTTGCGGACCCGCACTCGATGGTGTCGACGTTTCGATCGCCGGCGCCGATGGCGCTGACCTGCCGGAGAGGCATATTGGCGAGATCGTCGTGCGGTCGCCCTGCGGCGTGACTTCCTATCTCGATGGCGCGCCCGCGGCGGACCCTTCCATTGGGTGCGCGCTTCGCTCGGGCGATCTTGGATACATCGCCGGCGGTCATCTCTACGTCACCGGCCGCAAGAAAGACCTGATAATCGTCGCGGGGCGCAACATCCATCCGGAGGATGTCGAGCAGATTGTGAACGGCGTGGAGGGCATTGTGCCCGGCCGCTCGGTCGCGCTGGGCGTCGATGACGCGAGCCTTGGCACACAGCAGCTTGTGGTGATTGCCGAGACACGGCACTCCGCGCAATCGATCGAAGACGGGATACGTAACGCCATCGACGAAGGGATCCGGGCGGCGCTTGACGTAGCGGCGGGGGACATTGCGCTTGTCCCGGCGCATTGGCTTGAAAAATCCACGTCCGGCAAAATCGCGAGGCGCGCGAATCTTGAGAAGTACGTGAACGCGAAAGCCGCCATGGTGACGGACCCTTCGGACGACAGCCGATTCCATGAACCGTCCCTTCATGAGCTGAAGCTCGCGATTGCATCCGTCCTTCCGGAGTACAAGCGGCACCGGCTGCTTGTCCTAGGCGAAGATGAGCCGTTGCTCGGCTCGGGCCTCCTCGATTCGCTGCGCATCGTGCAAGCTCTCGGGGCAATCGAGAATCGTTTTGCGCGCGTACGCATTCCCGACCGCGAGCTGCTCGATATCGACTACAACTTCAGCACGCTGGCCTCCCTGCGATCCTGGCTGGCCCGCGTCCAAAGGAGGCACGGACGTCCCGCCGATCTGTACGCCGGGCCTGACGGCACGGGCGCATACCCGCCGCGAGCATTGCCGTCCGAGAGCGTGCAGAGCATGCGCGCTTTCAAGACGCTGAACTATTTGTCCAGCAGCCGGCGCCACAACCTTCTGATTCTCGGCAGTAGCCGCGTGGCAAATCTGCATTCCCGCGTGGCCGCCGAGAGAGGTTACCGGTCGCTGAACTTTGCGGTCAACCGGGCGCGGGCGGAAGACTTCTGGTGCATCCTGCGTTTCGCTCTCGACAACGCCGGGGAGCAGCTACGGCAGGTCGTCGCCGGACTTGATATCGACAGCTTCACCAACGGGCTGCCGTGTCCCGAGCCGGCTTTGTCTCGCTGTCCGCATCTCTCGGCTTATCTCAACGAGGTTCCGGCCGCGGCGGCCGACGGCGAGTCCCGCGTCCATGACCTGTGGCTGAGACAGCAGTTGGAATCCGCCAGGCAACGGATTCTGGCGTACGACCCGGAGACCGGCGACCAGATATTCCTGAACAGCGACATCCATCATAGCCGCCATCGGACCTATATCAGCCGCCCAATCGAATCGCAGTATCCCGTGGTAGCGGCGCAATTAGCGGGATACACCGGGATCGGCGTGGAGCGGCTGGCGTACTTCGGACAGTTCGCACGGCTTTGCGCGGAGCGGGGTCTCGCCCTGACTTGCTTCTGGAGTCCCGTTCACGCGGAGCTCGCCAGGTTCATGCGGGAGCACACGCCCTATGCCGCCCGGCGAGCGGAAATTGAAGCCTATTTTGCCGAGCGTCTGCCCGAGGTGCCTCTTCACGACTTCTCGGTGGCGGCAAAGTTCGGAGGAGCGGACGATGACTTCGAGGACGCCGCGCACATCATGCCGTACAACGCGGACGTTCTTTTGCGGCGGCTGCTGGCCGGACTGTCCGGCGCCGATCGATCAGGGGCGTAGCGGGTGCAGCCGGGCCAGTATCCCGTCGTCGATCTCACGCGGCTGGGAGAAATCCGCGGCTGGCCGGCCCGGGATATGGGCCGCTCCAGGTTCGGTGGCGGCTTGAACGTCATCAACCAAACCTTCAGCGAGGTTCCGAAAGCCGTCCCCAAAACCGAACAGTCCTGTGGTGGCCAGAACGTAGACGAATCCGCGCGAACCTTTGAAGCGAAGGCCCGTTTTCGCTCCCACCCAGGCGCCTCCAAACAGCTCGATCATCATGCTCAAGCCCGTTCCGCGATGACCCGCGATGGGGAGCATGGCTCCTTCGCGGCCTTCATCGGGATCGCGCGTCGGACGCCCCTCGACATCGATCGCCACCCCCTCAGGCAGACGCACTCCCTGTCTTTTGGCATCGCGCAGCACCGAGGCGTGTCCCGCCGTCATCGCGGCATCGAAGACAATCGGCCCCTTGACCGACGGCGCTGCCCAACCGAAAGGATTCGTCCCAAAGACCCGCCGTTTGCCCCCATACGGAGCCACAATGGCGACGCCCGCACTCCAGGTCATCGCGAGGTATCCCGCCTGCGCGGCGCGGCGCAAGTGAAAACCCGCAGTCATCCACGGCCAGCGGTTCCTTACGCCAACCCAGATGACGCCTTGCCGCTCAACTGCGTCCAGGGCGAGATCCATGGCATAAGTGGCCACAGTGGGCCCAGGTCCATCGTTACCCTCAATGAACATTGCGGCGCCCGTATCCCGCACCAGCCGCGGCTCGCCCTTCTTCTTGGCGTAGATCTTAACGAGCTCCGGCACAAGCTCCAGACCAAAGCTGGCCTTTCCGCGCCACTCCGCATCGAGAATTTCCTCCCGACAGGTGCGAACCTCGAGGTTGGTAAATCCGGCTTTCTCGAAAATCCCGTCGAGCAGGATCGCGACTTCGCTCGAATCCATTTGCATCGCTATTTAACTGTCCGCGGCGCCGCGGGCGCGAAGATTCCAGCGCGGCCAAGGAAGGCTTTCGCCTCTTCGAGCGAGCCTGCCGGCGTCGACTCGCTGGTGTCGAGCGATAGGAAGCGCCCCTCTTGCTTGTAGGGGGAAACGATCTCGGCGATCGCCGGATGAGGATAGTCCGCACGGACATAGATGCCTTCGAGGAACGCTACCAAGCCGGCCAGCGCCTTGGCGCCCCGTGGCGCGTTGAGACCGTTTTCGAGGTCTCTCTTTCTCAAGCGTTCGGCCAGCGCCTCCGGCCGGCAAACCATCGCGATCAGGGCGCGCGGGTAGCAGACCGATTGGGCGTCCTGCCGCAGACGCGCCAAATAGGACTCCACCACGCCCGTTTCGATTCGTCCTACGCGAGCCATAAACGACGCGACGATTGCGATATCCAGGATGCCGAAGCGGCTCGTGACCGGCCATCGCCCCATGCGGCAATGCTCGCGAATCCGCGCGTCCAGTTGAAGATAACGGTCTCGAAACGTCTCCAGGCCTTCCGCATCGACGATCCGGCCGAGTTTCACCAAATCGAACGAAACGGCGGCGAACGGTTCGCCAGCCGCCGCGATGCCGTCGCGCAGCGTCTTCTTCCCAGCGCCATGCACTCCGGTGATGGAGACTGGATAGCAAGGCTCGAATTCGATTTTCATTCCTGTATCTCCTCGCCCGCGCCACCCGGCGACGACCAGCGTGCCGGCCCGAGAGGCGGAACGTTGTCCCCCCTGTCCTCGACCGGCATGCGCGGATTGCACACCCTCCGGTTGGGCGGTTGGAACAGCTGCCTCACCGGTTGCGGCAGACTCGACACTTTCGCCCGATCGTACCTGGGAACGCGCCGCGCCGGTCCGGCCCATTCAGGGCGGTAAGCAGCCGTGTAAACCGAGCGCGGCTCCGCGGTCCGGTTCGGCCCAACTCCGTGGAAAACTTTTGGGTTGATGACGATCGCCGTACCCGCCACACCCGTCAGTGCGAGCTCTTCCGGATGCGAGGAAAAGCGGCGGTACGGATTGCATTCCTGATGCAAGCATAGGTGGGAGCTTGGGACCACTCGCAAAGGACAGCGCGTCGCCGTCAATTCGTCGAGATAGTAAAAAACGCGCAGCGACACCGGCACGCTGGCAAGCGGGCCGAACAGCTTCGATCCGTAGGGTTGGCAATCCGTATGCAGCGGCATTCCCGGATAGCCGGGGCCGTAGCGGGCATAGCTCGATGCGGTACAGATCAATCTCTCGCCAAGAACCTGCCGCAGCACGCGCAGCATTCCGCCGTCGGCCAGCAGTCCGATCGCCGTTCCGCAGCGGGAGAAATGGACCTCGCGATAGACGGATAGTGTGTCGTCCTTGCGTGCCTGTATGAGATCCAATTCCGCGAACTCGCTTTTCAGATCGCCAAGCGTCGCCGCCGCGAGGAAACCAGGCAGCACCGCAAAGCCCTTCACTTCGAGCTGCCAGACGACCGATGCGGATTCGACGATCATGGTCGCACTCTCAGGGAAGTCCCTCCGTCTCTGGAAACCCGAACATCGCATTCATGTTCTGCACGGCCTGGCCGGACGCGCCTTTCACAAGATTATCGATGACTGCGACGACAATCGCTCTGTTTCCCGGCTGCGTCACGGAATATCCGATGCAGCAGAAGTTCGTATGCGAGACGGAAGCGACGCTCGGAAAACTCCCCTCGGGATAGAGCGCGATAAACGGATCGTTCTCGTAATCGGCGAGGTACGCCCCCTCGATGCCGGCCGCGTCCGCACCCTCGCGCAAACGGAAGTAGAGACACGCCATGATGCCTCGCCGCAGCGGCATTAATTGTGTGCTGAAGCAGAATCGTTCTTCGGGGATCTCCGTTGTGGCGACGATTTCGGCGACATGGCGGTGGTTCATCGTGCCGTAAACGGAATAATTTTCATCGACGGAGCAGAAATGCGTCGCTTGGGTCGCTTTGTTTCCGGCTCCGCTTACGCCCGTCTTGGCGTCGCAGACGACGAGGCTGGCTTTGTCAATCAACCCGTGCCGTTCGAGGGGACGCAACGCGAGCGCCGCCGCGGTGGCGTAGCAGCCCGGGTTTGCCACGAGGCGGGCAGTGGCGATCCGGCCGCGGTACACCTCCGTCAAGCCATACACGGCTTCGGCCAGCCACTCCGGGCACGGGTGCGCGGTTCCATACCAGCGTGCGAAAGTATCCGGGCTGGCAATGCGGAATGCGGAGCTCAGATCGATGGCGCGCGATCCCTGCCGCAGGAATCGTGGAACCCACTCGACCGACGCCTCAGGGGGAGTTGCAAGAAACACGACGTCGAGCGGCGGCCCTGCCAACACGTCGCGGGCAAGCCGCACAGGTGGGTTCGGAAAGCTTCGCCGCCCAGCTTGCGACATCGCCTGCCGCGCCGCCTGCCGCGCCTTGGTCGTCAGAGACTCGGCGGCGGCGCTCGCCGCCTGAGTCTTCGCGGCTTGATCGATCAACACCGCGGAGACACGAGGGTGACGGGCGAGCAGCTTCTGCAATTCCTCGCCCGTGTAACCGCGATAGCCGATGATCCCTGCTGTTATGAGGCCGATTGTTGCGATGATTTCCGTCCTCCCGACAGCGGGCAAAACAAATCGCGAGCGGGTTCAACGGGTCAGTGAACGCGGCGGCTACCCGGCGAGGACTCCGGTCCTGGATTCGGATCGGCCGGATTCGCGGGCTGCTCGGACTGGTCCTCTTCCTCATCCGCGCAGACGATCAAATCCTGGAAAGGCAGATTCGGAAGGCAGTACGGCTCGCCGAACTCCCGCATCCAGAGCTCGCCGGTGCGGTCGAAGGTCTGCGTGAGGCGCGTGTATTCGCCTTCGCCCGACCCAAAACCGGGGCTGTGATCCAGAATCCGGCCGAACACCCTCATGCAATCGTCGTAGTATGCCCGCGGATGCAGCATGTGCAGGTGCCACATCTCGTCGATGATTTCAATCGGGGCCACCGCGAGCGTGGGGTACTTGGATTTTAGCAGCAGGAAGCGGCGATAACCTGCGGCGAGCGTCTCAATCTGTTCCTCGCTTAGGGACGCGAGAACGGAGCGGCTTCGCTTCGCGGCCTTTACGTAGTCAAAACTCAGGTGGGGTAACGTGTCGCCCTGGATGTTCATTTCGTTAGTCTCCTCGAGTGAAATCGGCTGGCTAGCATGGGTAGACGCACTAATTGAAAGACGTCAGGGAGACAGTATACATCAAAATACGGGGAATACGTCAAAACTCGCGAAAAAGCGCAAAAGATTCTTCGAACCTTGCAAACTGCGAATCTGTGAAACTAGAGGCGGCGCAACGGATGCACATTGATGTGGTGGTCGGCGTAGCGGCATTGTACGTTGGCGTGCGCGGCGCCTCAATCCGAAGTCCTGAGTGCCTCGGAATGCGAATAAATGCCTCTTCTCGGGGTGTCTTCGCCTGCGGCAGTATGTTCGCCGCTTCCGCATCCGAAAACGGCATACCAGGCGGAATCCCGCTAATGGGAGCCCTCAGCGACTTCGCCGGGTTCTTTTCAATCCAGTCGTTCTCGACGCAAAAGAGTGAAGAATGAACGCAAACGCGCAAGCTGCTTGCTTGCGGTTCGCGGGCCGAGTTTCCATGAGGCTCGAAAGCGCCGAACTCGTTCCGTTCCAAATTGCTTCAGAGCCGCGATGCCCTCTTGCCGTCCAAACGCGCGCATCGTCTTGTCCGGCGTCTTGTACTTTCCGAGTGTGCTTGCGGTTTCGCGACTCGCAATCCTCGATGAACCCATCGCGCGACTTTGGACCACTCTGGGCGTTTGAAACGCTTGATGGACCTGGACAGGTTCGACCTCTCGACCTCTTCCCGGCGATATAAAAAATATCGTGTGAGGCTTTGTGATAGCACTGCTTTTTACTGGTCAGCACCAGAGTCCTTACCCAAGAGATTGTAATGTAAATGAGTCAAGAATTCAGGCGACGAGTTTTTCCTCCTCGCAGCAGCGGTCAATCTCAGCCTGGAGACGATCAAGGGCGGCCCGGAGAGGGGAGTCTCCGGGTGGACCAGCAGGCATGATCTGAGCGAGTTTTGGACGCAACAGGCGAGCGTAGGTTCGCGAGAAGAAGAGGGCAATGCGGAGGCCTGCCCGGGGTGACATCATAGCGGTGACTCTTCGGCATGCGCCCGATAAGGCCGTGCAGACGGATTCGACGCAGGTCATAGGTCATTCGGTCCGCGGGGTAATGGGCTGGGTCGAGGCCCAGCAGTTGAGCCGGCAAGGCTCGCATTTCCCGATTGGTAAAACCCCGCCCTTGGAAACGGAACACTAGTGTCCGGCTAGAAGTCGAATAGATTCAATTGTTTGCCGGTATCGGGTAAATTGTTGTCGGAGTCGGATGCTTGAAGTGCCTGTAAAATGGGCGTTTTCTCAAAAAGCGTGACGCTCAAAATCTGTAGAATTTGGTAGAGTCT
>CAMDED010000180.1 GCA_945893365.1 Candidatus Sulfopaludibacter sp. SbA3
GCCTTGCTTGCTGTCGAGATAGATGAGCTTTCCAACCTTACTGAGGTGCTCTTTGGCGTGAAAACGGTCGAGGATCTGAATGGCTTGGGGGAACAGTTCCGCAGCGGTGTTCCAGATCCAAGCCGAGCCATCGCCTAGCACCACGCAGCGGGGTGCTTCGGCGAAGCCTCGACGCGTCGCTTCACGCAGGACGCGCTCAGCGAAGTCGGATCGGTCGGGGCTGGTATCCATAGTAGCCGCGCTTTCGATGGCTGCCGAGTAGGTGATGGAGCCCCGGTCCCGCACTGGCTTGCCATCCTCATCTCGCGATTCCGCGGTCCAGATGGTGACGAGCTTGGCTTCGCGGGTTTTTGCGGAACCGTCCGACTGCTTACCCGCGCGACCCGCCACTTCGGACTTGCGCATTGGCACGCCGGTACCGTCCATCCCCAAATACATGGTTGGGGCCACTTCGCCCACCCGTTCCACGCAACGGCGTTCGTCAGCGGCAATCTCGGCGCCCAGCGCCTCGGCGGCTCGTTCCACTTGACTGGCGCTTACCTCTACCCCTGCCAGTTCGCGCAGCAGACTGCTGCTTTCGACAAAGCTCGCCAGAGCTGCCGTGCTGCCGGTCATTCGCAGGACTCCCGGCGTGAGCGAAAACATCTCCAGCCGCAACTGTTGGTCGCGTGGGCAAAACCCGTTCTGGCATTGTGTGCAGTGATAGTAGGCCCGCTCCAGATGCAGAGGCCCCAGGACGCTTTCGAACGTCTTGGGGTGACGACCATGATACTGGGCGGCTCCTCCGCAGGCGCAGGGCAGTTCCGGCCCCGCATGATCGGAGGTGTCGGCGTTCAAGCGTTGTTCCAGCGCTCGGGCTGCCAGCCGCAAAGCCTGCCGTCGCGCCGCCATCTCCACAGCTTCGAAATCCAGATCTTGGATGGATTGGTGGCCTAAGAGCGCTTCGATTTCATGGATGATGTCGTTTTGGATCTCCGTTTGGAGCCCCTTTTTTGGACCTCCCCGGAGGAGGCCGTTGGCGGATGCTCCAACTGGGCGTCGGCCCATGCTTCACAGACTTCCCAATAGCTGCCGACCTGTTCGCGGAATCTCCGCCCGGCGGCAATTTGCTGCTGGGCCACAGCGGCCTGATCGGCGGTCAGAAACTGCGAACGGGTCCTGCCCGCTACCGCCTGAGTCAGGCTGTAGTAAGGGCCGTGGCGGGCCTTGGGATCTTGGGCGCACGCGCAGCCCGCCTTGCCACACTTGATTGTGCGTTCGGAAACCGAGCCACGGCGCATAGGTTGGGGTTGAGCCAACTCAGTGACAAGTTGGCGAACACTGGGCGGGATTTCAGAGAAAGCAGCCATATCTTTATCTTACGGTATTACTAGCCGTAAGAAAAGAGCCGAAAAACAAAGCCCTCTCATATTCCTCCCATTTCGGGACGTTCACCCGCGAGGCCCGCGAGGCCCGTGCGAGGCACGCTCCATTTCCATATCGCGCACCGCCATGGTATACTTGCGTGTATGCTCGTGGGCCTGTGGCGCAGTTGGGAGCGCGCTTCCATGGCATGGAAGAGGTCGACGGTTCGAACCCGTCCAGGTCCACCAAAACAAAACCCAATAAAACATAGACTTACGAAATTGCTTGCGCGCTCCCCGTCGCGGAAGAGGTCACGCGGAGTCCATTTGGAGTCCATGTTCGCTAAAATTTGGACTCCAGCCGCTCCGCCGGAACAGTCGCAGCTACTCCTTATCCTTGGGAACGAGGACATGTCCGTCTCCCAGAGGAATGCGACCATCTGGCAACCGCTCGAATTTGACGGGCACAGCATCTCGAGGAATTTCGTCCACCTTTCGAAGGATCAGATTTCCCTGCTGGTAGACCACGTTTGTCGGAATCGGCAAGACCTTTCGAGGCGGCGGATCATCCTTCAGCACGCTAATTCTCGTGAACTGAGCAAGCCGGTACAAGGCAAGCGGGCCGCCGTAGTGACACCAATCAAACGCCTTCCCATGCAGATCTGTCGTGTCTAACCGGATGACGCCCACAATCTCGAACACCTTGTTCAAGCAATCTGGGTCAATCGACCAAATCGGCGAGAACGGCGCGTGTGCGAACGCATTCCGGGTCAGACGGGCGATCTGATAGGCTGCACGAACGTTAGAATCGGCGGATTGCCTTGGGGTCGCTCACAACAGCTCGAATAGCGTCCTTCACCGCTACAGCCAGCAAATACGTCGCAGAACGTTGAAGAAAATGGGCGGCGTAGTCGGCCTGATCCGGTCGAAGGGCAATCTCGCCGTACCGGACCGAATGATTTCCGTGAGTCCAGGTCACAGGAAGATCGACTGGCTGAATCCCCAGCGAGGATGCCAAACGGACCGCTGAGGCCAGTCTGAACTGGAGCTCTGCGGTAAAGAGTAGGCCAATCTGTTTTTCCGATTCGATCATGTCGTTGTCCATGCCGCGGCTATGCCGACCGCCGAATCGGTATGAAACGGATCTCGACCCGCTGATTCAGCGCGCCCGCGACCCTGCGCAGCATTGCCAGGGAGTGGCCTTCGTAATCGGCATCCTCAAGGCGGCAGATGACCGATGCCGTGGTGCCGATGAGCTTGGCGAGCTGAGTTTGGGTGAGTGCCGCCGCTGTCCTCATTTCGTGGATCTTGCGGGCGATCTCGTCATTCGCTCGCGCATCTTCCAGGTTCTTTAGCCGGGCGGGTTTGCCTTCGTAGGACCGGCGGTGAAGGATCTCCACCGCATCGCTGGTCGGTTTCAGAGTCTTTGCTTTCTTAACTGGCATGGTCAAGCCTCCTCATAAGTGTGCTTCGCCGGATTCGCCTCAAACCGCTTCTTGCACTCGATGGCGTGATCGATCTCCTTCGGCGGAACCACCCGCTCCTTCACAAGTCCGTGAGAGACCACGGCAGCCATCGCGCCGTGGAAGAAGTACAGGATCCGGTGGTGAACGCCTCCCAGGCTGACGCGCATTTCGTAGATCCCGTCGCGCAAGAAGTCCGCTTCGGGCCGGCGCAACTCGTGGCCCAGCTCGCGCAATCGCTCCAACCGGAGATAGCACTTGTCCTGAACCTTCGCGGGTAACTTGTCGAACCACTCGATGAACGGGCATGATCCGTCTTCCTCCCGGTAGAGGGCGACTCTGGTCTTGGGCACTCGATCCCAGTCTATTCGCAATATTGCGAAAATGCAAACTTGGCGTCAAGGACTCCTGCACCCAACTTGGGCATTATCCTTATAGGAAAATCAATTGTTGTCTCCTCCAGCAGACAGCAATCAAGACAGCCTGCAACCGCGCGCGTAAAGACACGCCACACGCCACTCCCGGCGTGGAGCAGTCGCGCGGCGTCCACCGGCGTCCAAGACGCCGTCCGCTAAGTCTTTTGCTTTCCGTGTGGACAGTCTGCAAGTCATTGATATTTCTTCCATGGCATGGAAGAGGTCGACGGTTCGAACCCGTCCAGGTCCACCAAAACGTTTCAAACACTTAGCGTCCCCAAACCAGCCAAGAACTTGGTCGCCGGAGTCCAACTGGAGTCCAAACCACGTTTGATACATGGGCAGCCATGGGCACCGTGTGGGTTTTTGAGGCTGCCCACGACTGGGTCTTCATTCTCAACGCGATCCCGATGCATGGGCAGTGTGGGCACCGTCTTTCACGCTTGTTATTTGCTGGAGACGACAAACAACTACTTTCCTATAAGGATGTTGCCCAGTCCGCCCACGCCCGCCGCAAAACCTTTGCTTGGCGAATCACTTTACTGTTGACGACTGACTTTCCGTTCCTGATATTCAGGAGAGGTAAGCGCGGCCCTCGCCCGAGAGACGGGACTCTCCACAAAACTCCTTCCCTTTTTTGCTATTCCCGAACTGCGCCCAATGAAATCTGATCAGATCCCGTACTACGCGTCGGATGGAACTTCGCTCTGCTTTCGTTCGCTCGCGAGAGCCTTACTGCTCGTCGCAGGAGGTTTCGTGAAGCCTTCGTATGGCCGCAAGGGCTTCCTGAGAGCAATCTGGCTAGCGAAGGACGACGGCAGTAATCCGGTCGAGGGCCACGCGCGCGCCGGTACCCACTACAGCTTCCGTCAGAACCTGGACAATGGCGGTCGCTGCTGGAACCTTCGACGTGTCGATCATCGGGATGAGAACGGAGCAGTCGTGAACACCCGGAGCGTTTTCACTCAGGTACTCGCGGATTGCCTCGTCAAATGAAGGGCCGGCGGCAAGTCGGAGCCCGCTTCGTCGCTCGCGCGCGCGGCGCTTTCGGTTTCGCCGTCGCCAAGGGTACGGGGAATGGTGCCAGTCTCGGGCCCGCGGTGCGACGTGGGCCGGACGTGGCGCAACACGGGCTGAGCCTTACGGATAACGGCAGAGTCCCGGTGCGCTTGAAGCCTGCTCTCAGAGTGGCGACCGCACCGGCCCCGATGGCGAGTCTACCCAAACGTCCATGCAACTCGCCGGGTTGCCGGACTCTCTGCGATTGGGAAGCGTATTGCCCGGAACACAAACGGCAGACGCAGCGGCAGCACGATGAACGGAGGGGGACCTCCGCAGAGCGCGGCTAAGACGCCGACCATCGCCGGCTTCGAATCCTCTGCTTCATCCGTGACGAGTGGCGATGCATCGACTGCGGTCGGGAGCCAAACGTCGTGAAGGAATTCCGGCAGTTCGGGCTGGGCCCGCCACCAACCGAGCAGGTGCTGACCGAGTTGAAGGCGCGGTTCAGCCGCAGCGAGCGTCACCTGCACGCCGACCATCAGATTCCGAATCGAGGCCCGGCCCGACCTTCGGCTCGATCTCGACAACCTTCGAACCCGATGCAACGCCTGCCACAGCGCGAAGACCCTACGCGAGTCGTCCAACGTTGGACGGGCGGGTTGAGGGTGGTATGGATGGCGCGGCTCGGGCCGTCGGACGCGACGTGGGGCGCCGTGGCGCGACCGGGGCGGTCCCCAGGCGGGTAGGGCGGTCTCCATCTCTACCGATTGGGCCTTCGCGACCACGTAGCCCTCGACTGTTAAAATCTGCGAATTAGAAATTTTCGTTTTTTGAATGAAATCAGGCCGAAAACCAACTCCGACGAAGCTCCAGATTTGCCGCCGGAGACCCGCGTATGAAGGGGAAGCACAAGCTGGCGCAGCAACTCGCGGCCGAGCCGAAAGCGTCGCGCGGTCTGCCGCCTTGCCCCGACTACTTGGTGGGACGAGCGCGGGACGCCTGGACGTTCTGGTCGCACGAGCTGGAGTTGGTGGATCTCGACCGCCGCCCCGACGGCCCGATGCTGGAGGGCGTCTGCATCGCCTACGATGCCGCGATTTCCCGCTACGAAACGATCAAAAACGCAGGGCCGGTTCATCGCGAAGAAGATTTTGAACCCGGCCACCGGCAAGCTGGTCGTGGTGGATGTGAAGCCACACCCCGCCGTGCGGCAGGGGAACCAGGCGCTGGCTCTGATGAAAGGGACTGTCGCCGGTGAGCAGAACGAGGCTGGCGGTGGACAAGCTGGATGACGGCGAAGCGGACTTGATGGAGTTGCTGGGACGGCCAAGGGCGAAGCGAACGCCGCCCCCGGTCGTGAATTGAAGAGTTCAGAGCAGCCGCTGAGGTTCGTTAGCTTGTCGTCAAAACCGCGTGAACGGCGTGGGCGCCCGAACGGTACCGGAGAACAATGTCAGTGTCGTGGTGACCTCTCCCGGTGCGACGCGGAGATCGCGGAGATTGAGGCGGCGATCCGCGCCGGGGTTGAGCCGGTGGAAAACGCGCTTCAGGGACTTCAGGACTGGCGCGGAGCGCAGATTGATTCTCGCCGAGTTATGAAAATAGTTCAGTGGGCGATTGATCGCTTAATTCCCTACGCACGCAACGCGCGCAAGATCCCCCACGATGCGATCGACAACGTTGCCGCCAGCATCAAGGAGTTCGGCTGGCGGCAGCCGATTGTAGTCGATGCACAGGGCGTGATAATCGCCGGGCACGCCCGATTGCTCGCGGCGCGCAAGCTCAATCTCACCGAGGTGCCGGTTCACGTCGCCGACAGTCTCTCGCCGGCGCAGGTGAAGGCGTACCGGTTGATGGACAATCGGTCGCACGACGAAACGTCCTGGGATTTCGAACTGCTCGGCCCCGAACTGCTCGACCTTCAGAACCTCGGATACGGCAATTTGGAGCTGACAGGGTTCGACCCGAAGGAAATCGACGACCTCCTGCTGGTCGCCGCCGACGATCAAGCCAACAGCGTCCCGCCGCTTCCCGACAACCCGGTGTCACGCCCGGGCGACCTGTGGCTCTGTGGTGATGGGCGTCGTCAACATCGCGTGCTGTGTTCCGATGCCGCGAGCGCGGAAGCCGTGGCACGGTTATTGGGGGAACGCAAACCAAAGCTCCTGGTGACGGACCCGCCGTACGGCATCGAGCTCGACTCCGAGTGGAGGGATCGCGCCGGGCTGAACGGCTGCGGCCCGGCAGAGTCGAGCCATAGGAAGACCCGGACCGAGGGCCACACCGAGACAGCGATTTCCGGCGACAGGCGCGCGGATTGGTCGGAGGCCTTCGAACTCGCACCCAGCATTCAAGTCGCGTATGTCTGGCATGCATCCGTCTTCACCCGCGAGGTGTTGAACGGGCTGCTACGGATCGGCTTCCTCTACCCGCAGCAGATCATCTGGAACAAAGGGCGCACCGTCCTCACGCGAACTCACTACTGGTATCAGTATGAGCCGTGCTGGTACGTGAGGAAAAGAACGCTCCCTGGTTCGGCAAGGCCGGTCAGAACTCGACGATATGGGACTCGCCATCGCCGAAATTCATCATGGGTGGATCGGACGAAGCGAAATTCGATCACCCAACGCAGAAGCCGATCGATCTGATGCGGCGCCCGATCCTGAACCATGCGAAGCGTGGCGAGTTGGTGTACGAACCGTTTATGGGTAGTGGCACAACATTGGCCGCCGCCGAAGTCACCGAACGGGTCTGCTGTGGAATGGAACTCGATCCGAAGTACGCGGACGTAATCGTGCAGCGCTGGCAAACTCTGACCGACAAGAAGGGGCTCTGAGCCGATCTTCTTTGCCATCGCCTTCAACAACACGTCTTGTAGTTTCATCATCCGCTCCATCTCGGCAGCGGAGTATTGCTGGGATTCGTTCATTACCCCAGTCTCTCCCGCTCCGATTCCTGGACCGGACAGATCGTGCGTTAATTCCACCGGACACATCACATGTTAACGACACCCGGGGTGCCCTAACATTGACACTCCCCCACCACTGTGATAAGAGTACAGGGTCGTACCTCAGGAGGTTTATTAGCTCGTGATTCGTGCCGACCACGCGATGTCCCCGCTTTCGTTCGCATGCTGTTCTTGTGAAGTGATCGACAATCCTCCCGAATTCCTTGGCGCTCACGGCATTGGTGAACCGCTCCGGGAGGCGGCGCGCAGACGGGCCGGTTTCGCTTCCGCGAACACACCGGTACAGGAAGGACCTGACGAGTCAGGAAGTTCATGTCAAGTTTCGATATCCATTCGGAGATGTTGCCGTTTCCCAGCGCAAAAGGTAACACTCGGCAATTTCAGTCTTCGGGAAGGGCCAACGGTCTTAGAAGTGCCTGGGAATTTTCCACTCGCCAGACGTCGTGGCATGGCTCGTACAATCTCAGAGAGGAACCTTCAATGACTTCTGCGAAGCGAGACGTACTATCCAAGGCGGTTTGCGCCGTGTTACTGGTCGCAGGCCTCTTATTCTCCGCCGGCGCCGTGCTGGCGCAAGTTTCTACAGCTTCGATTAACGGGACCGTAACAGATTCCACGGGCGCGGTTGTTCCGGAGGCCTCTCTGCTGCTGCGGAACACACAAACCGGAATCGAGACGCGCACTACAACCAACGCACAAGGTGTCTACGTCATCCTAAATATTCTTCCCGGCACGTACACCGTGGAAGCCAGCAAGCAAGGATTCAGCAGCGGCAAGTTGGAGCCGTTCTCCCTGGTGGTTAACCAGAGATCCGTGTTCGATTTTCAGTTGGCGGTGGGCAAGGTGCAGGAGTCGGTGACGGTCGAAGCCATCGGCGGCCAGTTGCAGAGCGCGACCGCGGAGCTTGGCAGCGTGCTCACCCGCCAGCAGGTCATCGACTTGCCGACGGGAAGGAATATCCAAAACATGATGCGGCTTACGCCCGGTGTAACGGCGATTGGCACCGGCCAGTCCAGCATTCCCTCGGTCAACGGGCAGATCAACCGCAGCAGCATGTATATGCTGGACGGGGTCAACAACCAGGCAACCTTTTTCAGCAACCTGGCGTTGAATCCGATCATGGAAACGATCGAAGAATTCAAGGTCCAATCGCACAACGACTCGGCCGAGGTCGGCGGCGTCATGGGTGGAGTTATTAATACCACCACCAAATCAGGCACGAATGAGTTGCACGGCAACGTGTATGCCATCGAGCAGAACGACGCCTTCAATGCCCGTAACACGTTCCTGGCGTCCGTGGCGCCGTTCAAAGGTCACACGTTTGGCGGAACCGCCGGCGGCCCAATCAAGATTCCGAAGATCTACGATGGGAAGAACAAGACCTTCTTCTTCGGTGGATATCAGAGGTTTTACAGTGTCGGCCCGTCAACGGGCACACTGCGGGTACCCACGCCTGCCAACCTCCGGGGGGACATGAGCGACTGGGCGCTACCGATCTACGACCCAACCACGACTCGCGCCAATCCGGACGGGACGTTTGTTCGCGAACCCTTCGCCGGCAATCAAATCCCGGCCAGCCGGTTGGACCCTGGCACGGTCTACTTTGCGCAAACCGTTCTACCGCCAATCGAGCCCACCGGCATCGCCAACCAGAACGCCTGGAACCGGACTCGCGTGCAGACGTGGCAACACAGCATTAACGCGCGCGTGGACCACCGCTTCAACGACAAGGATGCGATTTGGGTGCGTTATTCCCGCTACTACAACCCGGGAAGAGGGGCCGCCAGCCTTCCCTCCCAAGGACGTGTTTCGAATGGCCGCGCCCTCAACTTGGCCGCGAACTGGGTACATACCTTTGGACCCACGGCAGTTTTCCAGTACCAGTTCGGCCGTGTGTTCCAGTGGTCAGGATCGACGGACCACTACAAATCCCTACCCTCGGACTTCGCCACTAAGGTGGGGTATTCGGCCAACGTCATCACACCGTATCAGGACGGCAACACTTACTTCCCCGGCTTCAACCCCGCCGGCTTCTTCAGCAGCCAGGAACAGTGGAACATCAGCCGCGCCGGCGACAGTTGGCATCACCGCGCTAGTTACTCAAAACTGCTGGGGTCGCACATGCTCAAGATTGGTGCGGAGTATAACCGCGTCCAGTGGTACTACGAAAATGGCGTCACCAGCATCGGCTTCGCGAACCAGGGGACGGCCGACCCGCTTCGTATCGCCAACACCGGCAGCCCGCTAGCGTCTTTCCTGCTGAACGTCCCGGACAGCGCCACGCGTCGCGACATTATCGAGACGATGCCCTGGTGGGGAGGCACCATCGGCTTCTACGTGCAGGACTCCTGGAAGGCGACCAACCGGCTGACCATTAACATGGGTCTGCGCTATGACCGCACATTCATTCCCACCGCGGGAACCCCGGACAGGAACAACAACTTCGCTGGCAACATGGACTTCCTCAGTGGTACGTACATCCTCCAGACGCCGGCCCCCCCTTGTGGCGCGGGGAACCAAAAGGGGGGCTGCATCCCGACCCCGGCCGGCGCTCCCGCCGGTTGGCTGCCCGAACACGTGGTGGTCGCCGAGGGCGGCAAGGTCTGGCACGACACCAAGAAGAACTTCCAGCCCCGCTTCGGCCTCGCATACCGCTTAGGATCGAAGACCGTACTCCGCGTTTCTTCCGGGATATTCTTCGATAACTTCTCCGGCGTCACCCAACTCGCCCGCAACTTCATCGGCACGTATCCCGCTCTCGGCTGGCAGTCCGCGGCAAACCTGAACTACGCTACCGCTACGCAACTTACTCCGAATGTCTCCGGGCTCAACCCGCTGCCTTCCGCGACTCTCCCGGTGTCGAATCCGTTCTCTCAGAGCACTTACTCCGGAGATCCCAACTGGAAGAACGCCTACTCCATTCAGTGGAATGGCGGCTTCCAGCACCAGTTTGCCAAGGACTTGCTGATGTCGGTGAACTACGTCGGCTCCGGTAGCCGCCGGACTACGATCGGCGGGCGTTACGGTGGCGCGGTGACCCCGGGCCCGGGAAGGTGGCAGGACCGGGCGCCGTTCCCGTACATGATCTCGCCTCCGAGTTCCTTTGACCGCAGTTGGGGTACGTCCAGCTATCACGGCCTGCAAACGTCGTTTGAGCGCCGGTGGGCGAATGGCCTCGCGCTTACCGCCGCCTATACGTGGTCGAAATCGATCGATCCGGGGTCTTCCGGCTTCTTCGGGGTAGAGGGTAACTCCATCCAGAACCCGTATGACATGAGGCCCGACCGGAGCGTCTCCAGCTACGACGTTCCCCACAACCTGGTGCTGAGCTGGGTATACGACTTGCCGTTCGGCAAAAACAAGCGGCTGCGGACCAACAATCGGGTTGCAGACTACATCCTCGGCAACTGGCAGGTCAACGGCTTGGCAGACCTCCGTTCCGGCCAGCCTGTGAATCTCACCATCGCGGGCGACATCTCCAATACCGGCGGCAACGCGATGCGACCCAACGTGGTCGGTGATTGGCGTGTGGATAATCCGACTCCCGCTCGGTGGTTCGCCAAGGAGGCTTTCGCCGCGCCGGCTGCGTTCACATTCGGCAATGCCGGACGGAACGTCCTGCGTAGCGACCCCGTTACCAGGGTGGACATGTCCGTGTTCCGGAACTTCCCGTTTAAGGAGCGCTATATGGCTCAGTTGCGGGTGGAGGGATACAACGTGTTCAACGTGGTCACCTACAGCAGCCCGGTGGCGGAATTTACCAACGCAAATTTCGGCAGGGTGACCAGCGCCATGGCATCCCGTTCGCTGCAGATCGGCGCGAGGATTTACTTCTGAGGGCGACGATTCGCTTTCGCGCTGTCGCGGCTGAGTCGCGTTGAGCGGATGCGTCCCGCCGAGTGGATGCCCCGAAGGACCAGCGTCGAGTGCCAAAGAAGAATTGGCTCACCCCGAAACACCGGGCGTTGGTTAACACGCTGGAGAAAGTGGCTCCGGAGAAATTCTCCATTCGTGAGTTCGTATCTGTGTACGTTTTGAGGAGCCAAATTGTTTCCCTCCGAACGCCAACTGCCTTTTGGTTGACGCGATCGGTCTTCCTCCGCCTCGCAAAATATCCCCAAATCTTGCATGCATTTCCAACGATGCCGTTCTCCCCTTCCGGCCTCGGAGAGTCGTTGTCGCGGGCCCCGCGACTCCTCTGTGGTACGCCATTGCCTGAATTCTCCGTTTCTCTGGAGACTGGCTCCACGCGGTTAACACGTTTCGTATCTCGGTTTCCACTTTTCGAACTCCTTGCGCATGTTTACAGCGGAGGGTGCTTCGCACTCTCCAGCAGCCACTCGACAGCGGAACGACCGCCAAGCGGACTTTCGTTGTGGTGCTAATCCACAGCAAGGTGAATCGTCTTGGACATCCCGACAGAAGATCTACAATCCATTGCCGGCATCCTTGCCGCCGGCTACCTTCGCCATCGCGACCAACGTCGGCGTACGGCTTCTCGACTTGACTGTTCCGAAACTTCGAGCCGTCATGGACACGAGGTTAGCGGTCATGAGAACGGAGAACGGATTGGAGACCGCGATGCGGAACGAGATTGACGAGTTGAGCCGAATGACGGTCGGACGGCTCCGACAGAAGTACATTGAGGCGTTCGGCGAGGAATCCCGATCGGAATCACAACCAGTTCCCGTTTGCAGGATTGCCTGGCGCATTCAGGTGCTGGCAGAAGGCGGCTTTTCCGAGCGTGCGCGCCGGCGCGCGCTCGAAATCGCCAACGATGCAGACTTGCGCATCCGGCGCCCAAGACCAAGTTCGGGCCGGACGCCACGCTGGCCCCCCAGCTCAGCGTCTGCCGCAAGGTCGCCAGGGCCTCGACCCGCGGTTGCCGCCGCCAGGAACCTACCTGGAACGCGAGTACAAGGGCCGCAGAATCATTGCGAAGATCCTCGTCGACGGGTTCGAGTTCGATGGCGAGATCTACCGATCCCTCAGTGCAATCGCCCAGGAAGCTACTGGAACGAAGTGGAATGGCTTCCTCTTTTTCAACCTGACGTCCATGGAGGAAATCCCAATGGCAAAGCGTAGTGCCTCGCAGGCTCCCGACAAAGCGTCCAACGGATCGGGTGAAGGAAAGGTCGTCCGATGCGCGATCTAGACGCGTGCTCGCGGATCGCGTGGGCGCGGGACTTCCGATTCGCTGTCCCCGCCACGTAGAAATGTCCTATTTGTGCCAGGTAAAAATGTCCTATTGACAGGGTCAGCCTGGAGAGGTGAACGGACCAGGAGAGTTGATGATGACCCAGCGGGACAGAGACCGTCTGGTAATGCTGAAAAAGGCACTGAAGAAGTTGATCAAGCAATCGCAGGCAGCGCAGGAACTGGGGCTAACGTCGCGGCAGGTGCGGCGACGGCTGCATGGGCTGAAAGAGGAAGGAGATGAAGTGGTGATCCACGGTCTGAGGAGCCGAGGATCGAATCGCAGGACCAGCCAGGAACAGCGGGAGAAGATCATCGGCATTCTATCGCAGAAGCTGTACTGCGGCTTCGGGCCCACTCTCGCCAGCGAATACCTGGAGAAGAAGCACGAGGTGAAGATTGGACGGGAGGCACTGCGGCAGATGATGATCGGCGCCGGGTTGTGGCGGTCGCGGACCCAGACCAGGGAGACAGTGCACCAGTGGCGAGCGCGGCGGAGTTGCCGGGGGGAACTGGTGCAGTGGGACACCAGCGAACACGATTGGCTGGAGGGGCGTGGAGAGAAGCTGTACCTGATTCACATGATCGACGATGCGACCAGCGAGTTGACGGCGCGCTTCGCGGGGCACGACTCGACGGAGGAGAACATGCGGCTGCTTTGGTCCTATCTGAAACGCCATGGGAGGCCGGTAGGGTTCTATACGGACAAGGCGAGCTTGTTCCAGACAGCGCCGAAGATCGCCAGAGACGTCAAGGAACTGCCGCGGGACGAGCGGGAACCCGCTACCGCCGACGCAGATCGGGCGGGCGCTACGGAGTTGGGGATCGTGCGGACGGACGCGCATTCGCCGCAAGCGAAGGGGCGAGTGGAACGCAGTTTTGGCACGGCGCAGGACCGGTTGGTGAAAGGCTTACGAGTAGCCGGAGCC
>CAMDED010000181.1 GCA_945893365.1 Candidatus Sulfopaludibacter sp. SbA3
TCGCCCGTTCGACGAGCCGATGTTCGCGCGTACCCGCTCTTGCCCACTGCCGTAAAGTCTGCTCTTCTTCAGCGGTCAAGGAAACCACAGCCGGTTGGCTCATAGTTCATGATTGCAGACTTCGCTGATTTCTGCAAGTAGGTACTAGCGTTCCAGCGCTCTTACAATAGCCGGAAATGATGCAGATGAACCTTTCGTAGAGACACTGAAGCGTGCGCGCGATCCTGAACGACGCATCTGGATTTCCGCCTTCGGTAATCAGGATCAGAATGACATTCGGCCTACGTCTGCGACCGTGGCACAATCGGATGACGTCATCGTCGATGCCGCGCTCAATCGCTGCATTGCACATCAGAACGTCCGCTGAAACGGATCCTGCGATTGCCGCCACGCAGGCCTTGTAGTCATCGCGCTTGGCCATTGAGGCGCAATCATATCACAATGCGATCGACGCAACCTTAAGCCTAACCTACAGCCTACAGGAAGGACCACCCGAACGTCGGTGTCGCGCCCGTACCGACACGGGAGAGACGCGCACCGGAGACGGGTGGGGCCGCGGCCCCGCGCCGCGATCAGAACGTATACTTCAAACCGAACTGAAGCTGCCGCATCGACCTGGCCGATGTAACGACGCCGAACGCCGCAGCGCTTCGGGCATCGGTGCTCGGCGTGTTCCAATTGGGATGATTCGTCGAATTGAACGCTTCGAAGCGGACGTTGAGCGCGTGGTTCTCGCGAACGCGAATGCTTCTGCCGAGCGACAAATCCGCTAGCCGTGTGCCTGGTCTGCGCAGCGTCTCCCGCGACACATTGCCGGGACGCCAGTTCAGGTCCGGACTGCTCGCGTTGAACGCGGCCACATCCCAAAACTTTTGCGGCGTCGGGTTCGACGGAAACGGGCTGATCCCCGTCGCATCCGGCCGGTTGCCGTTCGCGTTGAGGGAAGCGGTGTCGGCGATCATGCCGACGCTTGTCGGTGCGCCGTCGGCGAATGTCAGGATGCCGCCTAGCTGCCAGCCACCGGCAATCTTTGAGATCACACCTTGATTCGCGAACGGCTTGCCCGCGCCGAACGGCAGCTCGTACACATAGGACGCAACGAACCGGCGGCCGACATTGAACTGCGACAGCCCGCGCTCCGCCTTCAAATCGTAGCTGTTGACAGGCTGCAGATTGTCGCCGGCGTTCGTGCGCGCCGCGCTGCCGTTGTCGATCGACTTCGACCACGTGAAGGCAATCAAATACGTCAGACCCTTGTGAAACCGCTGCGTCAGCTTCGTGCTGAAGGCGTGATAGTTCGCGTTGCCCGCGCCGGTTTCATCCATCGCCCGGCCGTAGACTGGCCATGGCTGCCGCTGCGCCACCGTCCGCGTGTCGGAAGGTCCGCTCTTCACGATGGGCTGGTTGTAGAAAACGAACCGCACCAGCTTGTGGCTCTGGTTGCCCTGGTAGCCGGTTTCGAGCACGAGATCGCGCGTGATCTCACGCTGAATGTTAAACAACCACTGCGTCACGTACGGAGAACGATTGCCCTGGACAACCGCCAGGTATTGGGGCGCGACCAGACAAGCGCCCGCCCAGCCCGAGCAGGATGCACTTGCGCGCTCTTCAGCCCATGGATCGCTGAGACTGGCCGTCCGGGCTTCGATACTCGGGATGTAGAGGTCGCGGCCGGCCAGATTGCGGGACATGTCGAACGTCGGGTTGCCGATGTCCTGCACGTAGAAGACTCCGCCGCCGGCGCGGACGGTCCAGCGGTTAGACGGGCTGTAGGATAAACCGAGGCGCGGCGCAAAATTGTTGTTGTCCGGATTGACCAGACCGCGGCCCATGAACTCATCGCCGGACTGGGTGAGCTGGCCGTCGGCGAAATGGAAGTTCAGCCCCTCGTAGAAATCGCCCTTTCCCGGCCGGGTCAGTATCGGCACCTTCGTGTTGGGCAGCAGGCCGTCGGGGCCGACCCCCAGATCGAACAACTTCACGTTCATGATGCCCCGGTACTTGTCGTTCCAGATGCGCGAATTCTCGTATCGCAGGCCGATATTGAGCGTCAGGTTCGGCGCAATCTTCCAATCGTCCTGAACATAGCCGTAGTAGGAACTGCGCCGCAGCATGCCGTTAGCCATGGCCGTGACGCGGGCGGCGAGGTTTGTCGATCCCAGCATGTAGTCGGCGAAGATGAAACCCGTGGTGCTGCGCCGCGTGGGATCGAAAGTCGACTGGCCGTCGAAGCCGAACTCGCCCGTCACCTTTTGATTTCCGTATTGGTTGTAGCGGTCGCGCCGAACTTCGCCGCCGAACCGGATGGAATGCCGGCCGCGGACGAGGGAGAAGTTGTCGGTGAGCTGGAACGTGGCGTTTCGCGTGACCCAGGGAGTTACGCCGCCGAAGCCATTGAGCCCGCCCCCCAGGGTGGCTTGCGGAACGCCGTAGGCGAGCGGACTCGGCGCGAACAAGCCGGGAATCTTGAGATCCGCCTGCACATCCCGCTTGTTGGCGAAGTATCCGACCAGGTCGTTATTGAACTGGTTATAGGCAAACCGAGTCTCGTTAACGACCGCCGCGCTCAAGATCCTGGTGTTCGAAATCATCGCTTGCCGGACCCTGGTCGCCACCTGAAGCGAATCGGTCAGGAATGTCGAAGCCGGCACCTGTAGTTCGTCGCCCCAACTGTAGCGGCCGAACCAGCTCGATTTGGAGTTCTCGATCCAGTCCACTCGCTGGTTGAACTGAGAGGTATCCGTGGGCGCCTGAGCGTTACGAAGGAAATTTCGGGTTAGACCGGGTCCGGGCACGGTTGGCTCCGGGTAGAACTCCAGCAGTTTTGTCGACGTCGGGTTCAGGCGCGTTCGGGGCAGCACGTTTCCGGGGAACTGCGTTGCCGATACGGCGGTTCCGCTCGCGTTGTAGACGCGCGAGAGCGGATCGAAGATCGGCCGCTGATCGGAAAAATCGCCGTTGCGCATCGCCAGAGTCGCCGTGGCGGCGTTGACTTGCGTCGTCGTCCGGTCTTTGAGCTCTTCGAAATTCGACATGAAGAAAAGTTTGTCCTTGCCGTTGAACACACGGGGTATCGCGATCGGGCCGCCTAGCGTGAAGCCGTACTGGTTGCGCCGGAAGGGGTTTTTGCTTCCCTGCGACTGGAGCCACTCGCGGGAATCGAGCGCGGAATTACGGACAAACTCGAAGATGGCGGCGTGGTACCGGTTGGTGCCCGCCTTTGTCGTCACGTTGATTTGCGACGAGCCGACCCCGAACTCGGCCGAATAAACGCCGGTCTGAACTTTGAATTCCTGCAAAGCGTCGACGGACGGCTGAATGATATACGAGTTGAAATTCGGATCGGTGTTTTCCACGCCGTCAAGCGTATAGCGGTTGAATTCCAGCCGCTGTCCGGCGATGGAGAGAGACATCTGCGCGCGCGCGCCGCCCTGCAAGCCGCCGCCTCCGCCGGCTCCGCCTTCGGTGGTCACATTCGGACTGAGCGTAACGAGTTGCAGGTAGTTGCGCCCGTTAAGCGGCAATTCAACGATTCGCCGGTTCTCGATCACCGTGCCCAGCGCGGTGCTCTCGGTCGTGAGGAGCGGCGCGCCGCCCGCGACCTCCACCTGCTGGCCGAGCTCGCCCACTTCCAGACGGAAGTCGATCCGGGCGGCCGATCCGATCTGCAAATCAATGCCCTGGCGCGAGGCAACCTTGAACCCGGCATTTTCGACGCTGACGTTGTAGAGGCCGGGGACCAGGAACGGCGCGGAGTAATTGCCGGTGTCGTTCGTGGCTACGCGGCGAACCTGATTGTTAGCCGTATTGATCACGGTCACCATCGCGCCCCCGACTACCGCCCCGGTGGAGTCGGAGACCGTTCCGGTGATTTCCCCAAAGTTTTGCGCGGCAAGCGGCAGGGCAGCGAGCGCGATGAAAAGTAGCAGCGCCGATCCGAATCGGTTCGACATCGTGGTCTCCTTCCCGCGGGGAACGCCAGCCTGCGCCCACGTCCCTCGGATGCCCGACAGTATACAGCAATCATCGGAACTCTTCCTTGCCGGAATAAAGTTCGTCGATCTGCGTGCGAAAATTCTCCATCACGCGGGTGCGGCGGAGTTTCATCGTGGGAGTGAGCTCGCCGTGCTCCAGGCTGAAGTCGCGATCGAGAATGCGGTACTTGCGGATCTGCTCCCACGGCGCGAGTTGCTTGTTGACACGCGTGACCAGCTTTTGCGTTTCGGCGATCAGCGGCGGCGCGGTGGCGATGTCGGCAAGCGGACGGCCCTTCCAACTCTCCATGCCGGCCAGCGCTTCGGCCGCCACTTGATTCACGGTGAACAAGGCGGTCAGGTACGGAAGGCGGTCGCCGACGAGCAACACCTGGCTGATCAGAGGCTCGAACTGAAAGAGGTTCTCCACGCGCGAAGGGAAAACCTTCTTCCCCGTCGAGGAGACGATGAGCTCCTTTTTGCGGCCCGTGATGTAGATGTAGCCTTCTTCGTCCACGCGGGCCACATCGCCGGTGTAGAGCCAGCCATCGCGCAGCACCTCTTCGGTGGCGGCGGCATCGTCGAGGTAACGGGTGAAGAGGCATGGGCTCCTGACCAGTAGTTCGCCATCGCCGGCGATTCGAATCTCGACGCCCGGCAATGGCTTGCCGATGCTTCCCGACTTGGGACGGTCCATGGGATTCATCGAGACCACGCCGCCTTCGGTGAGGCCGTAGCCTTCGATCAGCGGCATGCCGACGGCTGCGTAGAAGTCGGCGAGGTCCTTACCAAGCGGCGCGGCGCCGGAAACGGACATGGTGATTCGGCCTCCAAAGCGCTCACGTATCTTTGCGAAGACCAGACGTTGAGCGGCGGCCAGCGGAAGGCGAATCCATGCGGGAACGGGCCGCCCGCTCTGCCTCCGCTTCGCGGCTTCATGACCAAGACCTAACGCCACGTAGAACATCTTCTGTGCCACGGGCTTGCGCTTCTTGATCTCCGTACAGATGGTGGAGTAGATCCGCTCCCAGAGCCGCGGCGGGGCCAGAAGCAGGGTCGGCCTGACCGACTTCAGGTCGTGTGGGAGCTTGTTCAGGCTTTCCGCAAACCAGACCGGCATGCCCATGCGCAAGGGCAGGAGTTCGATCACCACCCGCTGCGCAATGTGGGCGGAGGGAAGGAACGCAACCGTCGACTGCGTGGGTCCGAGGGGAAGAACGGCGGGCCCCATATCGAGGTTCGATACGAGGGCGTCGTGCGAGACCACCACCATCTTCGGTTCGCCGGTGGCGCCCGACGTGAGGTAGAGTATCGCGTCGTCCGACGGCTGAATCGCGGCGTGAATGCGGGGAAGCAGATCGGGCGCGGCCGCGATCGCCGCCCGTCCCCGCACGCGCAGCTGGTCGAGCGTTATGGCGCCCTCCGCTTGTCCTGTCAGCAGAATCATGTGCGGGACGCCGCACTTGCGAAGGTCGCGGAGAGTTTTGGGATCTTCGACGAAAAGCGCGCGCGCGCCAATGACACGGATAGTTCGAATCAAGTCATGAACGGGAAGAGTGGGGTAGAGGGCGGCTGCGATCGAGCCGTTCGTCAGAATGCCCAGATCGCTCAGATAGAACTCCGCGCGCGTCTCGGAATCGAGGGCCACGACGTCGCCTTTCCCTACGCCCAGCGATCGTAAACCGGCGGCGATTTCTTCGGCGGCTACTTTGTACTGGTGGAACGTCCAGGTCCGGTACTTTTTCTTTCCACCCTCAAGATAGGGTTGATGCAGCGCCAAAGCGCTGCCGAATTGGGCCGCCGTCTCTTCCAGCACCCGGTACATCGTGCGCGAACTCATCGCCAAATGCTATCACGAGAGGGCCTTCCGGGATAATCCGGCAGAGTCTGTTTTGTGTTTGGAAGGGTCCGCGCCCGGCCAATCTCCGGTGATACGGGGTTTGCTAAGCTGGCTAATGACCGGTCTATCGGCGAAATCGCATGGGAACGTTGCCTGAACAACTCGTCCGAATTCTGACGGCGTCCATTGCGCCGGTCATCGTGATTTCCGGAGTCGGTCTGCTGCTTCTCAGCATGACCAACCGTTACAGCCGGGTTATCGATCTCGCGCGAGAATTGGTCAAGGAGCTCGACGTCACCCCGGAGCCTTCGCGGCGTGAATTGTTGGTGGTGCAGGTGCGGATCATCTACCGGCGTACGCGTCTTCTGCGTCTCGCCATCATCCTGAGTTCCTTCAGCATTCTGTTTGTGGCCGTCACCGTGCTATCGCTGTTCGCCGATCAGGTTCTGAAAGCTGAGGTAGACTATTTTTCGGTGCCGTGCTTCGGCCTCTCGCTGCTCGCCTTGATAGGGTCCATCTATTTCTTCATCCGGGATGTAGGCGTCTCGCTGACGGCCGTCGAATTGGAGATCGATCATTACATCGGGAAATCATCGTGATCGCAAACCGGCCGGTGTGCGATGCAAATGAACTACTTAAAAGGAAGACCCGGATCATGATGATCCGGCATGCCTAGGGAGCGCCACGTCGCGGTGCGATCACAGACCGCGGCTGGCGGCCAAATGGACCGTTTTTCCCGCCGTGACATCCGTAATTAGAAGCTTACCTTCCCGCAAGACGACGTCGTCGACCCTGGTGAAACCCGCGGGAACTTTTGTGTAGAAGAACAGGAACCGCGATTGAATTGCGCTCCTTGCCGGGAGCCAGCGGAAGACGGACGTCCCGAACAACTTCCCTTTGTCGAGAACCTCGCGCCGCGGCACGTCAAACGGCTGCGTCGAGAACTCCATTCCCCTTGCCATATCTCCGTCGGGCGCGTAATTGTCCCAGCACTGGAGCCACGGGAATTCTTCGCGCTTGAACACATAGCCCAAGAGGAGCTGCCTCTCCGTATGGAGCGCCGTCACGAAAACCAGCGGCCGCTCCGGGTCCATCAGACTGGTCGTGTGATCGAGCGAGTGGGGAGCGAGCGGAGCGACCCTCAGATCGATCGTTTCGCCCTTCTCTCCGGGCGCATTCGGCCAGGTGAACTCAACGAAGTCCTTCAACCGGTGCGGATAAGGTCCCCCTTCATCAATGTGCGTCCGCGTTTTCGATTGTTTCGCCGGCATATCCACCACGGTTTTTCCCGGCTCGAGAAATGGCGAACCGATCGTCGCATGTTCCGCCCAAAACACCGGCCGGTCGAAACTGAGAAGACTCTCCAGACTGCTTTCGACATAGATAACCGATTCGCCATCGACCATGCGCACCGTGCGCCGGAACCGCTCCTGCGCCAAAGGCAGCTCGGCCAGGAAAGAGACCGACAAAACGCCGCCTTTCTTTTCTGTTTCCGTGATCGCCCACGGCTCGCGATGGGCCTCGCCGTGGCCCGGCAAACCCGCGGCCTTCTCTTCGGGCGAGACTTCACCGAAGCCGTCGACGCACACGAAGTGTCCACCGCCTGCGGGACGCGGCTTCTTTCCCGTCTCGCGCGCCATCCGCGCCGGATTCCAAAGAGGGCTCATGCCGGTAGGGTCGTCCCGCAGCGTCAGATGGACGAAGGCGCCACCTTTGGGGAGCATCGTGAGTTCGATCCTGTTGTTGCGCAGCAGCAGCGCCGGACTGCCTTCGAATTCCACGCGCTTCATCCCTTCAGGCACGGCTGGCTGCGCCAGAAGCGGCATCACGTAGACGAACAGCAGAGCAAGTCGTTCCAAGCGGCGGATTACCACGCGCAGCCCCTCCGGATCCGGCCAGGGTTCGCGGATAGCCCAGGAATACCCGGCAGCGCGGAAAGGAACTTTCTGAGAATGCTCAATGCTCATGGCGGCCGCTCCTGAACCGAACCAGTTAATCAGACGCGTACAGGTTTAGTCAATGGGCGTCTTGGCCCGAAGCGCATATTGCAGGTCCGCCCGGGAAAGGCCGTGGATAGTGAACACTCGCGAGCGCACAGGCCGCGGGGCGCGGCGCCACCGCCGGGAAACGAGATTTTACCAATTTTTCTCTTGACAAGCCCCACAAGACGGGGCATAGTAATACAAACCCTGGGGGCCTTGCTTCCGTACGACTCACCGCATCCCAGCGCCGACTAAACAAGGGGTCTGCATGAAAACTCGAACGTTTCTGATTCTAATCGCACTGGGCACTCTGGCCGCGGGGCTGGCCTTGGGGCAGCTTCTATACGGAAATCTCGTAGGCAACGTGACCGATCCGCAGCAGGGTTCGGTGGTCAACGCGACCATATCGGTCAAGAACACTGCCACGGGTTTCAGCATGGAAACCAAAACCGATGAACGCGGCGCATACGACGTGCATAACCTTCCGCCGGGCGTCTATGACGTCAAGATCACGGCGGCGGGCTTCACGCAGTTCGAAGCCAAGGAAATCGCCATCGTCGCCAACAACATCGCGCGCATCGACGCGGCGCTCAAAGTCGGCAGCGTGAGTGAAGTGGTCACCGTCGGGGCGGAAGTGGTTCAACTTCAGTCCGACAAGTCCGATCTGCACACCGACATCACTTCGAAGGAACTTACACAGATCTCGGTCGGCGGTTACCGGAATTTTCAGTCTCTTCTCGATCTGGTGCCTGGCACGACGCCCGGCCAGTTCCAGAATGCCTCCACCGACTCGCCGGCTCGCGCTTTGACGACCAACGTCAACGGCACGGCCCGCAACTCGAATAACACGCGTATCGATGGGGCCGCAAGCGTCTTCACCTGGCTCCCCCACCATGCGTTCTACATTCCGCCGATTGAATCGATTGAAACGGTCAACATCGCGACCAACAATTTCGACGCCGAGCAGGGTATGTCGGGCGGCGCCGCCGTTTCCGTGATCACGAAATCGGGCACGAATCAGTACCATGGAGTCGCTTTTCTGTACCATTCGAACCACAAATGGGGCGCCAAGAACCTTTTCTTCAACCCGAACACGCCGGCCGGATCGGGCATTCCCCAGCGCATCGATAACCAGTTCGGCGGTACTTTCGGAGGAGCCATCAAGCGAGACAAGCTCTTTTTCTTTACGTCCTGGGAAGAGAGCACCACGGCGGAACGCGGCAACGGCCTGCTCAGCGTGCCCACGGCGCAAGTGAGGGCCGGGAATTTCGCCGGCCTGACCACCGTTTTCGATCCCACCACGGGAAACAACCTCGGCCAGAACCGCATGCCATTCCCCGGCAACGCGATTCCGCAGGCGTCGTGGAGTTCGGCGGCCCGTACGCTTCAGGATATGATCCCGCTACCGAATACCGGTACGGGACAGACCAACAACTACTTCGCTTCGGTTCCATACTACTTCAAGCGCAACCTGGTGGACGGCAAGTTGAACTGGACGCCGAATAGCAGGACCAACGTCTTCGGAAAATACAGCGTGATGCTTTCGCCGGTCTCGGGCGGCGCACCGCTCGGAAGCGCTTTGGGCGGCTATCCTGGCGGCGCCGCCGGAGCGGCCGGCATCGGCACGGGAAACAACCACACGGACGTATTCGGCGGCGGCGTCAGCTACACCATCACGCCTACGCTTCTGTTCGACGCCAACTTCGGCGGCACCCTGATGCACCATGACACAACGGGACCCGATTACGGCACGAACATCGGGCTCGATGTGTTGAAGATTCCGGGAACCAACGGACCCGACGTCCGGCAGAGCGGTTTTCCGGTCTTCAACATCAGCGGCTACACCTCGCTCGGCAATGTGAATACCTGGAGTCCGGTCGAGCGCAACGACCGCGTATATACCTATGTCGCGAATATGGCCTGGACCCGCGGGGCGCACAATATTCGCTTCGGCTTCGACATGATCCAGCACCAGATGAATCACTGGCAGCCTGAGCTCGGCGGCTGGAGTCCGCGCGGCGGCTTCAATTTCGTCAACGGGGTCACGGCGCTCAACGGCGGGGCGGCCGCGAACAACTTCAATGCCTACGGCTCGTTCCTGCTGGGCCTCCCGGGGTCCCTCGGAAAGGCATACCAATTCTACGACCCCATGAAGACGCGCGAGTTCCAGCAGGGCTATTTTATTCGCGACAACTGGCAGGCCACACGCCGGCTCAGCGTCAACATTGGAATGCGCTTCGAGCATTTCCCGATCATGAGCCGGGGCGAGTTCGGAATCGAGCGCTATGACGCGGAGGCCAACAAAGTCTACATCGGCGGCCGCGGGAACGTCCCGAGGAACGCGGGAACCGAAGCCATCGCGCTGATGTTCGCCCCGCGAATCGGCATGGCTTACCGGATGGGCGAGAAGACCGTATTTCGAGCCGGCTTTGGAATCACGAACGATCCGTATCCGGTAAGCCGGCCGCTGCGCAGCCCGTTTCCGGCCGTGATCGTCGACGAGTACCAGCCGCTGAACTCGTTTGTGCCCGGCGGCTCGCTCGCAGCCGGCATTCCCGCCGTCAAGTTCCCGGATTTGACGAGCGGAGTCGTCGACATCCCCGCCACGATCGCCACTAACTCGCTTCAGGCCGGCAAGTTCCGCCGCGGTTACATCGAGTCCTATAACCTGACGGTGCAGAGGGAACTAGGCTCCGCGTTCGTGTTGCAGACGAGCTATGTCGGCACGCGGTCCATCCGCCAGGGCGTGACGTATTTCGACGCGAACGCCGGTCTGATCCCAGGCGCTGGAGCCAATGGCCGTCCGCTGTTCAGCAAGTTCGGAGTCAACGTGTCGCGCCAGTTTTTCATCCCCATGGCGACCCAGCGTTACGACGCGCTGCAGACGAATTTGACCCGGCGGTTTTCGCAGGGCTTGTTTCTCACGACCTCGTACACCTGGTCGAAATCGCTCGGCATAAACGCGGGTAACAGCGACAATGGTCTGCGGTTCTATGTGCCCTCGCAGTTCTCGAAGAATAAGGCTGTTTCCGACTTCGACCGAACCCACACTTTCACGCTGGCGGCGAATTACGAGCTGCCGATGGGAAAAGGTAAGGGAAGGGTCACTAGCGGTCCGGCAGCGGCAATCCTCGGTGGCTGGCAGATCAACCCGCTCGTCACGCTGTATTCCGGGATTCCGTTCATCGTCCAGAGCGATGGAGCCTCGCTGAACGCGCCCTTAAACACACAAGTGGCCGACCAGATCTCGGCAACGGTAGGGAGGCCTGGCGGCGTCGGCCTCGGCGCTCCCTTCTACGATCCGTCCGCCTTTGCGGCGGTGCGTGAGGTTCGCTTCGGCAACATGGGTCTAAACGCTCTTCGCGGCCCGCAGTTGTTCAACATGAACCTGGGGCTTTTCCGGAAGTTCCAGATCGCCGAAAAGATGGACTTGCAGTTCCGGGCGGAGGCGCTGAACTTTACGAACACGCCCGCGCTTTCGAATCCAAACGCGACCGTGACCTCGCCCGCCAACTTCATGGCGATCACGAGCACGAACGCCAACTCGACTACAGCGCAGCGCACGCTGCGCTTTGGCTTCCGGGTCGCGTTCTAACGTTCTAAAAGGCTAGCGGTATTGGCGCGCGCGCGTGGGAATTCCCACGCGCGCGTTTTTGTTTGCGCTCCGGTATGCGGATTGGCGTTGGCTGAGGGCGTCCGCGGTCAACATGACCGGAAGCGAATCCATAAGCCGTTTGTTTGCAACTATCCGCTTGGATTCTCCGGTCATGATGACCGGGAAGGCCATGCGAACGCGATTAGGAGGTGCTGTCTTGCTTCATTATGGAGCAGCCGCACGGGACGCGGCAGGCTAGGAGCCGCCGCTCCCTTTAGGCGATCACGCCGGCCAGTTTGCCGTCAGCCGTTGGGAACTTGTCGACGGCCGCACCCGCCGCGGCGTTTGCCACGGTCAGATAGAGATCGCCCATGGTTCCCGTCATCTTCGAGTGCATGCCCGTAGCCAGGTTTCCGGCATGACCTGCGACGATGGCCGCCAAGCCGTTATTCTTGTGGTCGTTCGCTTCAGCGTGCTCGTGGATGTAGAGGAGGCAGGTGCGGTCGAGCACGTTGCCATCGCCCTCCGGCGTCGACTTCAGCTTTGCCAGCAGGTACGCGAATTCCTCCACGTGCCATTTGCAGATGTCGCGCATGATGCGCTGCCCGTCCGGCCCATCCGCTCCCGGCGCTTTGCCGTCGCGATGCGTATAATCGTGGTGCCGGGCCGAAGTGTAACCGAGCCACGGGAACCGGGTGAGGCCCTGGCACTTCGTCAACATGTAGCTTGCGACTCGGGTCTGGCCCGTGACGAAAGCATGCACCAGCAGATCCGTTTGAAGCTTGGCAATACGCGGCCAGTCCTTCATATCGCCGCCCGTCTCCGGGGCGTCCACCTTCGCGTACTCGGGTGGCAGCGTGACGATGGCCCGCTCGATATCGCGAATCGACGACATGTGTTCGTCGAGCCGTGTTTGGTCCTGTTTCCCAAGCGAACCCTTCAACGAAGCCGCGTCTTCCCGCACCGCGTCAAGCACGCTGCGGCGGCGGGTTACCCAACCTTCGTTGCGCGCTCCGAAAATGCGGTCGAACAAGCGGTGCGGAATCATTTCGGGCGGCAGCGCGCGGTCATACCCGCTCCAGCTCAGATTACGCTGAATGCTCTCGCCGAACGACTCCTGGGAAACGCCGATCTGCAGCGACCGGAAACGCGACTCGCCGCCAATCTTCGAGGCAACTACCTGGTCGATGGACGGCCCGCCCGCGCCGCGTCCGGTAAAGGACGTTCCCGTCACCAGCGCGCTCATCGAGCGGTGGTGGTCGTTGCCGGGCCCTGGAAAGCGCGCCGCCGGATTGTCCAGACCCGTGATTACGTGGATGTCGTTACGGAACGGAGCGAGCGGCGCAAGGCACGGCGTCATCGTGTAATTCGTTCCGGTCTCACGCGGAATCCAGTAGCGTTCCGTGATCCCGTTGCCGTTGAACCACAACACAAACCGCGTTTCAGGTTTCACGGGGCCAATCCGGCCGGGCCTGGCTGCCGCATAGGCGATCCCATTCGGATCGAACATGCACTCAAGCGGCGGAAGGGCGATGGCGGTGGCGGCTCCGCGCAGCAGGGTTCGTCTGGATAAGCGCTGAAGAGTGGGCACAAGCATGGCTGAGTCTATGATAAGACTTTTCTCGGAGAAATACCACCCCCATCCGGTAGTGCCAGCGATTCCGCAACCAAGTAAGGAAATTCCACGAAGTGCTGGGAGATCCTGGCATTTTCGTGTCGGGGATGATTGTCGATGGAGAATTTTGGCGGGAGAGAGGGAGGAATGGAGGAATTGGGCACGCGGCAGCATAGGGTTGATGT
>CAMDED010000182.1 GCA_945893365.1 Candidatus Sulfopaludibacter sp. SbA3
AATTCCCCGGCGTCAAACAGACGTTCAATCTGGTTCCTTCGATGATGGTGCAGGTGGAGGAATACGCCAAAGGCGAAGCCCGCGATCCGTTTCTCGCCTGCGCGCTAAAGCCCGCCGAAGCGCTTACCGACGACGAGCGCAGCTTTCTCTTGCGCCATTCGTTCCACGCCGATCCGGCGCGCCTGATCTACCGGTATCCGCGCTACGGCGAGTTGCTTGAAGCCTGGGAGGCGGTGAAGCGCAATGCGGATCACGCCCGCCGCATTTTCGGCAACCAGGATTTCCGCGACTTACAGGTGCTTTCTCAATTGGCCTGGTTCGACGAAGAGTTTCTGGAGCACGACGTTCACGTGCGCGCGCTCGTGTCAAAGGCGCGGGGCTTCTCTCTCGAGGATCAAGCCCTCATGGGCCGCAAGCAGATTGAGATCCTGAACCTGGTGATGCCCGAGTATGAGCGAATGGCCGCCTCGGGCCACATCGAGATATCGACCACGCCGTTTTATCACCCGATTCTGCCGCTGGTTTGCGATTCCGACATTGCGGGCGTCTCGCATCCGTTCGTGCCGCTGCCCAGCCGCTTTCGTTATCCCGAGGACGCGCGGTATCAACTGAGCATGGCCCGCGAGTTCGTGTCCAGCCGCTTCGGCGTCGCGCCGGCCGGACTCTGGCCCTCGGAGGGCTCTGTTTCCGACGAAGCCCTCGCGCAGGCCAGTGAGCTGGGTTTCGAATGGGCGGCAACCGATAGCGGCGTGCTGGAGAAGACGTTTGGACACGGCGCCGGTCTCGACGCGCTCTATTCCCCTTACGAATGGAAGCAGGGCGGCCACAAGATCAAAATGATCTTCCGCGACCACTTCATGAGCGACCTGATCGGCTTCGTCTATTCCCGAATGAGCGCCTCTAGCGCCGCCGGCGACTTTCTCCACCGCATCCATGAAAATTGCCGCGGCGCGATCGAGGCCGGACGCGACGCGGTGGTCCCGGTAATTCTCGACGGCGAGAACGCATGGGAATACTACGACCACAACGGCCGCCCGTTCCTCCGCGAATTGTACCGGCGCATCTCGGACGATCCGCGGATTTCCGCGGTAACGGTTAGCGAGGCGCTGGCGCGCGTGGAGCCGCGCGTCCTGCATCGCATCGCGCCGGGTTCGTGGATTAACGCAAACTTCGATATCTGGATCGGAGCCGAGGAGGACAACAAGGCTTGGGAATACCTGCTGCGCGCGCGCCAAGCTTATGCGGCCGCGGCCGGCGACTGCGGCGAAGAGAAGCGTAAACTCGCCTACGAAGAGCTGCTGATCGCCGAGGGTAGCGACTGGTGCTGGTGGTACGGACCCGAGCATTCATCGGACAACCGGGAGGAGTTCGATCAGTTGTTCCGCGACCATCTGGCGAACGTGTACCATGCCCTCGGTTTGGCTCCCCCGGATGAGTTGTCCAGGCCGATTCTGAAAACGATCGCGGTGAAGGAGTCCCGTGAGGAGCCCACTGGTTCGATACGGCCCGTGCTCGACGGCGAAGTCACCTCTTATTTCGAGTGGATGGGCGCGGGGCGGTACCGCGCCGATTCGCGATCCGGCTCGATGCATGGCGGCCGCGGCCTCCTGCGCGATCTCTACTACGGAACCGACGGCCGCGACTTGTACATCCGCGTGGATTTTAACGAACCGCCCGACGGCTCCGAGATGCGTCTGAAGATCGGCGAACGATCGCTTTCGATCATGCTCAAGGCCGGGACGGCTGTATTGGGCGGAGGCGAAAGTCGCGGCGCGGAATGCGTCTTCCTGAAAATACTCGAGTTCCGCGTTCCCATTGAACAGTGGCCGGCGCGATTCCGGATTACGCTGTGGCGGAACGGACTCCCCGTCGGCTCGGCGCCTCAGCAGGGAGATTTCGAACTTGCACTCGCGGATCAACACTGGTAGCGCTCGATAAATTGCCGCGGCGCAAAAGAGTCGGCGGAGGCGGAAAGGGCGCGCTTTCCATTCGGATCGGCTCCGCGGATTTCCCTTTTTGCGAGTCGCCAGTTTGCAATTGAGCGGGGTCGGTACGCTTCACCCCGGTCGTCCATGCCGAGGACGCGGATCACATCCGGCGGTTCGAGACTGAAAAAAGACCCGCCACTTGCCACCCGCGGGCACAGTTGACCCGGTGGTCCTTGGGGGACTTTACATCACCATGGCCGGTCACGCCGTATCATCGCGCTGCGCCGGTTCGCGCTTGGACGAGGCGATCAAGCGTTCGAGATCGCGCACCGTAGCCGGCGGAACACGATCCTGCGGATCGCAGCCCCGGCGGCGGACTTCTTCTAGCGCGACGCCCGGCTCGGCGCGGGCCTCATCCAGCTTCGCTGCGGTCTCGGCATCGATAATCCCGGCATCGCTCAGCTCCGCCAGAAAGGAGATAGACTCCTGTACTTCAGTATCGGGAAGGGCCTGGACGACCGCTTGAAGGCGATTGCGGCCAGGGGAGATGCCGCCTTATACCTTCAAGGGCGTCCAGCGCCCCGTCGTTTCGCCCCCTGGCGTCACCGCGATTGCAGATCGCGAGCCGATTCCAGTGGCGGCGGGAAGGCTCGGAGGCTCCTCGCCGCCGTCATAGGCGGTGTCGCTATGTCCGGTAACTCGCGTTAATGCGGATATAACCTTCGGTCAGGTCGCACGTCCAGAATCGCGCTTCGCCCGTGCCCTTGCCGCGAAGTCTGAACGAAATCACGCATTCGGGGCTTTCCAACTGACTCTTGAGCTCCGCCTCGGAGAAATGCGCCGCCACTCCGCCCCTGCAGACGGCGAGCCCTTGCATGTCGATATCGACCTTCGCCTGATCGAACTCAACCCCCGCGTTACCGGCGGCGGAGAGAATGCGCCCCCAATTCGGATCCGCGCCGCAGATGGCCGTTTTTACCAAGGGAGAATTTGCGATCGAGCGCGCGATGCGTACGGCGGATGAGTTGTATTCTGCGCCCGATACGTCGATCGTCACCAGTTTGCGCGCGCCTTCCCCATCGCGCGCGATCATCTTCGCCAATTCCTCCATCACCGTGGCGACGGCTTCTTCGTATATCGGCAACTCCCTCGCCAACGGCCTGACGCCGCTCGCGCCGTTCGCAAGCAGCAAAACCGTATCGTTCGTCGATGTGTCCCCATCGACCGAGATGCGGTTGTAGCTCCGTTCGGTAGCTCGGCGCAGAATTCCGCGCAACGACGCGGCGCTTACGGCGGCGTCGGTCATTACGAACCCGAGCGTGGTCGCCATCAGCGGCTGAATCATGCCGGAACCTTTGGTCATGCCCGCGATCCTCACCATGCCCCGTTGGAGCGTCAGTTCCACGGACGCCGTCTTCGGCACCTGATCCGTCGTCAGAATGGCGTTGGCTACCTCGTGAAATCGCGCCTCGCTTAGCGACGAAACCAGCGCCGGCAGGGCATTGACGATCTTAATGGGATCGAGTTCCACCCCGATCACGCCGGTCGAGTTCGGCAGGATGTGAGAAACCGGCACTCCTAATTGCTTCGCGGCTGCGCGGCAGGTAGACAGCGCGGCCGCGTCACCGGTACGCGTGGCGCAGTTCGCATTGCCCGCATTTACCAGAATGGCGGACGCCTTACCGCGGGAGACCGCCAGATGCTTTCGCGAGAGCCTGACGGGCGACGCCTGCACCCGGTTCTGCGTAAACACTCCGGCAGCGGCGGCAGCCGGTGAGGAGACGATGAGCCCAAGATCGGGCCGGTCGTCCTTGCGGATTCCGCAGTAGGCCGCGGCATAGCGGTATCCAAGGGGCAGTTTCAAAAATGTGGTCCTCCCAGAGTTTCATTGTCGGCGAAGCGCCGGCCGTTGGCAAAAACTTCGGCCGCCATTCGCTTCTTCCCTTCGAGTTGTACTTCCAGAAGCTCGATCGAGGACGATCCACCGCAGGCGGCGAGCACCGCCCCGGCCCGCCAAATGCTCCCCGGCGCGCGTTCCGAGAGCGCTTCGGAGACACAGGCCTTCCACACCTGCATACCCCGGCCTCGGAACGTCGTATGAGCGCCGGGCCACGGCAACAGTCCGCGGACCTGGTTGTGGATCTCTTGCGCGCTGCGCAGCCAGGCGATTCTCCCGTCCTCTTTCTTGAGGATGGGCGCGATAGTAGCCTCGCGAGAGTCCTGCGGCCTGGGATCGGGAGACGTCTTTAGCGTTTGTACCAGAAGTTCCGCGCCCATCGCGGCCAGTCGCTCGGAAAGCTCGGGCGCGGTCTCCTCGGGTCCTATGGCGGTCTCGGATTGCAGCAAAATGTCGCCCGTATCGAGGCCGGCGTCGATGCGCATCGTGGTCACCCCGGTGATCCGCTCTCCCCTCGCGATCGCCCACTGGATCGGCGCCGCGCCGCGATACTTCGGCAACAGAGAGGCGTGGACGTTGATAATCCCTAACGGCGCCATGTCGATCACCGTTTGCGGGATGATCTGCCCGTAGCCCACTACTACCATCGCATCCGGTTTCAAAGTACGCAGATGCTCCTGCGCCTCGGGATGCCGGATGCGCTCCGGCTGATACACCGCCAGCCCATGCCGCAGCGCGCACTCCTTCACCGGCCCCGCTGAAACTATCCGCTCCCGCCCCTTCGCCCGGTCCGGCTGCGCGATCACCGCAAGGACGCGGTGTCCCGCCGCGAGAATCGCTTCAAGTGTTGGGACGGCGAACCGCGGAGTGCCAAGATAGACCAGATTCATGATAGACCGGATTCATGTTGCTCGCGGTCAGGCCCAGTCGCCGGCCTTGGCGAGTTTTCGCACTTTCTGGCGAATCAGTTCCCGCTTCAGCGCGCTGATGTGAGTGATGTAGAGCCTTCCGAACAGGTGGTCGGTTTCGTGCTGAAGCGCGCGCGCAAGCAGGTCCTCCCCCGTCATTTCAAATCCCGCGCCTTTCGCGTCCTGCGCGCGCACGGTGACACGCTTTCCGCGCCTCACGTCTTCGCGGAAGCCGGGAATACTGAGGCATCCTTCTTCGCCCTTCTGCTTGCCCTCGACCTTGATCACCTCAGGATTGATCAGGACAATCTTGTCCGCGGGCTCTTCGCCGCAGGAAACATCGATCACGGCGATCCGGCGCGACACGCCGATCTGCGGCGCGGCCAAACCCACGCCCTTGGCGGCGTACATCGATTCGAACATGTCGTCGAGGAACCGGTGCAATTCGGGTGTGTCGAATTCGGCCACAATATCCGCAGTGCGTTCGAGAACCGGGTCGCCGTACTTAACGATCGGATAAACCATACGCGATTAGAAAGTCCTTACCTGTTCGATGTAGCCATCGAAGTTCCGGCGGGTTTCGCCGAGCGAGTCGCCGCCGAATTTTTCGAGGAACGCTTGAGCGATCACGATGGCGGTCATCGCTTCGCCAATCACGCCCGCCGCCGGAACCACGCAAACGTCGGAGCGCTCATAGGCGGCATCGGCGCGCTCGTGCGTCAGCAGGTCCACGGATTCGAGCGGTCTCCGCAGCGTCGAAATCGGCTTCAGAAAGCCCCGCACGATCAGATCCTGCCCGTTCGTCATGCCGCCTTCCACGCCGCCCGCCCGGTTGTTCCCGCGCGTGAAGCGCTGCCCCTCGCGGTCGTAGTGAATCGTGTCCTGGACCTTCGATCCGAAGCTCGCCGCGCCCTCCGCGGCGTACCCGATCTCAACGCCTTTCACGGCCTGCATGGAAACGATCGCCTGGGCAAGCCGTCCATCGATGCGCGAATCCCAGGTGACGTGCGATCCGAGTCCGGGCGGAAGTCCTCGCGCCACCACTTCGAAAACGCCGCCCACCGTATCGCCGGTACGGTACGCCTCGTCCACTTCGGCCTTCATGCGCTGCTCGATCTCCGAATCGACACACCCAAGCAGCACCTCCGTCTTGGCGCAAACAGCCTTGATCTCTTCCCATGCCGCGGCCCGTCCAAGCGACACGCCGCCGACGGCAATCACGTGGCTCTGGACCTCGATATCGAAGGCCTTCAGCAGCGCTTTGGCAAGCGCCCCAACCGCTACGCGGGCTGTAGTCTCGCGCGCGCTCGCCCGCTCCAGCACGTAGCGTGAATCGTGAAAATTGTACTTGATCGCGCCCGCCAAGTCGGCGTGGCCGGGCCGCGGACGGGTCACGGGCCTCTTCTTCTCCTCCGCGCCCGCAAAATCCTCCACGGGAAGGGTTTCAGTCCAATTCGCCCAGTCCTTATTGCGAATGATGATGCCGACCGGAGCTCCGATTGTGTGCGAGTGCCGTACTCCGGCGGCAAGCTCCGCCCGGTCGGTCTCGATCTTCATTCGGCCCCCGCGTCCGAAGCCTTGCTGGCGGCGCCAAAGCTCGTGATTAACGGCCTCAACCGATACAGGTACGCCCGCCGGCAGCCCTGTCAGCGTGGCAAGCAGACACTCGCCGTGCGATTCGCCAGCGGTTTCAAATCGAAGCATGGGAAATTTTATCGTAGCAAAGTTGAGAACTTGGCCATCGAGAGCGAACCCTCGATTTGATTCGCGCGCCGCATTCCGCTCCTGGATAAGGCGACTCTTGCCGGCTATCGATACCGAATTGACTCACTCGGCCGTTCCGCCTCGGGGCTGGACCAGGAGCCCGCCGTCGGAATTGCGCTGGAACGAAACCGGCATCAAGCGGAGGCCGCCGGGTCCGCCACTCCAGCTTCGGCGAAGCCTTTCGCTCTCAGCTGGCAGGAATCGCATCCCTCACAGGGACGCCCGGCCGCATCCGGGTCGTAGCAACTGAACGTCAGCCCCAAGTCGACGCCCAACTCGCTCCCCAGCCTCACGATGCCGGCTTTCGACAATTTGAGTAGCGGCGCGTGAATCCTCAATTTGGTGTGGCCCTCGACCCCCGCGCGCGTCGCCAGATTCGCCATTCGTTCAAAAGCTTCGATGTATTCGGGCCGGCAATCGGGATAACCCGAGTAGTCGAGCGCGTTCACTCCAATGAAGATATCGGCCGCGCCCAGAGTCTCGGCCCATGCCACCGCGAAGGACAGGAAAATCGTGTTGCGCGCCGGAACGTACGTCACCGGAATGTCGTGCGACATCTCTTCGAGCGACCGTCCCTTCGGCACGTCGATGTCCGCCGTGAGCGCCGAATGCCCGAACAGCCGCAGGTCGATCCGGGTGATCGCGTGCCTCGCCGCGCCCAGGCTTGCGGCTACACGAGCGGCCGCCTCCAGTTCCACCCGATGGCGCTGGCCGTAATCGAAGGACAGGGCGTAACATTCGAAGCCGTCCCGGCGGGCAACCGCGAGGCAGGTAGCTGAATCCAGACCCCCGCTCAGCAAGCAGACTGCTCTCTTTGAACGCGGCTTCACTAGAGCCCGGCCCGCTTCGGAAGCCAGAGAGCGAGAACGAACCCGATAACCGGAAACGCGATCAGTCCGGCAAAGGCGTGCTGCATGGAGTAGTGATCCGCAATCCAACCTGTAAGCGGGATAAACACCATGCCCGCCATCCCCCAGGCGGCGCCCATCATCAGGGCCGACACCGTGCCGGACTGCGTCGGCGCGAGCCGCTGCCCCATGACAACGTTCACAGGAATCGTGAAGAGTAGAACGAGCCCCCCAACTGCCAGCCCCGCAATGGACCAAACCCCCTTCGTGAATACAAACAGCGCTAGAAACGGCACCGACCCGAGCATGGAAACCAGGATCACGGTTCGGCCGCCGATGCGGTCCGCAATGTTGCCTCCCATGAAGCCGCCCACGGCGCCCGCCGCCAGATATAAAGTCGTGATGTAGCTTGCGGCGGCGAGGGTGTGCCCGCGGTGTACGGTGAGGTATAGCGGTAGAAACTGGGTGAAAGTAATCTGAACCACGGACCGGATGACGACCAGGAAATACAGGATCGTCATGGGCTTCCATACAGTCCGCAAGGCGCCGGCATCGAACTTCGAACGGCGGGCCGCATGTCCCTGTGCCGGGGGAAGCAACATCAGGAGAAGGACGGAAACGGCGATGCCCGGCGCCGCGGCCCACGGCATATGCCTGAGCCCCCAGCGTTCGGTTACGAATGAGAAATACGTCGGACCGAGCGCCATGCCCAGGGTGCCGGCGCTAATGAACGCAGCCATGGCACGGCCGGGGTTCGCCTTAACGCCCAACGTCGCGTTTGCGGTTGCCTGCGGATGGAAGGACCCGATGCCCGCCGCTCCCAGAAAAACCATCGCAAGCAAGCCCGCGTATCCCGGAGCCCAACCAAGCGAGGAGATGAAGATGCCAGCCATGGCCGGCGCAAGGACCGTAAACAGCCGCGAGCCCGTGCGGTCCGAGAAATACCCATAGACCGGCTGCATCACGGAGCCCGAAAACACTAACATTCCGCCGAGCAGACCCGCCTGCGTCAGGCTGATTCCAAACTGTGCGATCAGCAGCGGCTGCAGCGCTCCCAGCGCGCCCGAATACAGGTCGATAAAGAAATGAGCGAGTGAGAACAGCGACAGCGGAAGCACCGCCACGCGTACGCCGGCCTCCAGCCTGGAACGCCCCGCGCCGGCCGCGGGTTCAAGGAGAGTGATCGGGGAATTCATTGCGGCGGGCGCTCGGCTTTTATTATAGCGGAACGAATCGGGCGATTAGGGGTTAAAGAGGACCATGAAGTCCGTGTTTTCTTCCGCCTTGCTCCTTGCCGCGATCGCGGGGGCCCAAAATCCGCCCGCTGTGAATCCACCCGCCGTAAATCCAAGAGGCGTACTGAATGCGTACTCGCTTGCGCCGGCGCTTTCGACAGCCGGACGGGGTGGGCTAATCGCGATCGCGGGAATTAACCTGGGACCGGATACGGAAGTCGTTACGCCAGGCCTGCCGTGGCCCGTTTCGCTCGGAGATCCGGCGGTTGAAGTGTCGATTGCGGGGCGTCCGGCGCCGATCTACTCCGTCAGCGCGACGAAAATCGTAGCGCAAGTCCCCTTCGAGACCGCTCCGGGAATCGTGGAGGTCACCGTCAAGCGAGCGGGCTTGGCAGGTCGCGTCGCACGTCTAACGGTTACCGCGACCGAGCCTTCCGTGCGCTCCGCCAGCGGCAACGGCTCCGGCGCCACCGGCGCAACTCAGTCCGGCTCGACGCTCAATTTCGTGGCTAGCGGCTTCGGCGTCACCAGTCCGGTCGTCGGCACAGGCGAGGCTGCCACCGCCGATTCACCGGCGGCGCCAACGGCACCCGTGGTCGTGTACATCGGTGGACTAAAAACGAATTCGGTTGTGTCGCACTCGACGACGCGGCCGGGCGAGTACGACGTTCAGGTTGAAGTACCGGCGGCCGCGCGTCCGGGCGATGTCCTCACGGTGGTGTCTGGAAATCGGGCATCCAGCCGCACCACCTACCAGAGTCTGGCTGCGCCGGAATTGCAGTTTCTCAAGCTCCCCGCGGGATCGCCCGATCTGCGTGCGATCGTGAGCCCGGACCTGAACGGGAATTATTGGATTGGCTCCGCGGCGCGCGACGCGGACGGCTGCTATCCCTCGCTGCTGTTCGACGCGATGCAGCAAAGCGTGTCGTCAATAGAAGGTTGCCTGACGAGCGGAAATGCGAATGCCATTACACCGCTGATCGCGCCCAACGACGGACCCTCCATAGCGGCGTTGGCCGGACCGCCCCTGGCGGCCGCTCCCGAAGGCGTCAGTTCAAAGGTGCGGATCTTCGATCCGAGCCGTCCGGCTCCTCTTTCGGTCGACCTGCCAGGCGCGGCCTCGCAGCTTGCGGGCGCGGGAGGCGGTAATTTTAGCGCCGTCATCCCAGGCAATCCCAATCGGGTCGTCGTCCTCGATGCACAAACCGGCGAATTGCAGGACGGGCCGGCGGGCGCCGGTGGCAACCCCGGAATTCAGGGCGTGCTTCTGAATCTCCAGGTGAACGTGGAAGGCTTGGCAAGTTTGCTTTCGCTTCCGGTCCAACTTCCGCAGGGACGGTTCGGCGTGGTTGTCGGCGACGATTCGAGCGCGCCCAAGCAGGCTAAATTTGCGATTCTCACCGCCGCTGGTGAAGTGGCTGCATCAAAGGACTTTCCGGACGGCTGGCAGCCCCTGATCGCTCCGGCGCCGCCCGCGAATCCCGGGGGCGGCCCAGGAGGAGGCGGGCCAGGCGGGGGCGGAGCCGTGTTTCAAATTCCGCGTGGAACCGTATCCTACGATGCCGGCCGTCGTATGGTTTACGCGCTCGCCCGGACCAGCGACAACGCCAGGCACGGCATGGCGGCGTTCACGCTCGATGCGGAGCCCTCGAAGGCGATCCCTTTTCCGGACGGCTGGTACGCTCCCACGTGCACAACCCAGATTCGCATCGTCGATCTGGATCTCGGGAGGCAGAAGGCTCTGGTCGCGACCAACGTTCAGGAGACGGCCTTCAAGAACGTGTGCCCGGGCGTCGGTTTCATCCTGCTCGATTTGGAGTCGGAGACTATGTCGGCCGTCCCGCTTCCGGGCACCGCGCAGTTCAACGCTTCGGCCGGGACTTCCGGCGAAGTAAACGACTACGTTTATGGGACGAATTCCGATCCCGCGCGGCCGAATACTTCCGATTCTCTCTTTGTGCTTGACGGCGCTTCAAACTCCGCATACCGCCTGGATTTGCCCTCCGGCGTCACAAGCTTCGGCAACGTAACCGTCGTGGCTCAACTCGGCCTGCTGGTCGCTGCGGGTACGAACCGCGTTGCGGGGGATGCCGGTCTGGTGGTCTTCGACTTGGACCGGCTGGAGACGCGGCGGCTTGCGGTTCCCGATGGGTTTGCGACGGTGGCCGAAGTCGGCGTATTCCCCGCGACGCGAAAGCTGGTCGCGCGGGGCGTCAAACCGCAGAACGCCGGGTCGCAGCTTCTGGTCTACGATTTGGCAACCGCGGATGTGGCGGTCGTGGCGAATCCCGAAGGCGTCGACTCTGTCGGTCCGGCCCAGGCGGCGCCAGGCGGTGGGGGACCCGGCGGAGTCTTCATCCCTGGCGGCGGATTCCCGGGTGGTCTTCCCGGCGGTCTGCCGGTTGGCGGACCAGGCGCGGGTGCGGCGGGCGCCGGGCAAGCCCGATTGATGGTTGCCAACAGCAAGGCGAACTCCGTGGCTGCAATCGCGCTTGCGGCCGACGGCAAACAGGCTGGCATTGTCGTGCTTAGAGTTCCGTAAGCGCGTTTATTGCCACTCATGTGCGGCTCGGCGTCGAGCGAGCTATCGAGGCGCCGCCGCAATGATCGTCAAACTTCGCCTGGCCGCTTCTGAACTGCGAATTCCCCACTTTGGTTGGGCTCGCAGCGAACGGGAATTCTGCGATAGCATAAAGGACGACGCGTGCTACAAGCCCAAGGAGAACACATGAGCGAAGCCAAACCCAACCGCCGCCGGATGCTCGAACTTTGCATCTCGCGAAGCCTGCTGATCGCGGGAGGCGCATCCGTGAGCCAAACCCGGCTGCTCGCCTTATGGCAGCGAGCCGAAGCGCAGTCGTTACAACCCACCAACGCGGAAGTCCTCGGCCCCTTCTTTCGCAAAGGCGCTCCCGATAACAAGGTCCTTCGCGCCCCGGGGGACCCCGGCCTTCCGCTAAAGGTCTCCGGCCGCGTCATGAACACCCGAGGTCAACTCGTTGACGGCGCCAAGGTCGATTTCTGGCACGCCGATCACAACGGCCTCTACGACACGCGCGGCTACAAATACCGCACCAAGCTCAGCCCCAACGAAAAAGGCGAATACAGCGTCGAGACGGTCATGCCCGGCCACTACTCCGATCGTCCCGCGCAGCACATCCACTACCTGATCGCCGCCCCGGGCCACAAGACCCTCATTACTCAGGCCTATTTCGCCACCGATCCCTTCTTTGAAGGCAACCCGGAGAAGAACTGGAACAAGCGCGGCATCGCCGGCAACAAAGAGCTCGTCCTCCCTGTCAAGCTTTTCGAAACCGGTCCCCACACCGAAGTGACCTTCGACATCATTCTCGAAAAGGCCTGACATGCGCACACTGATTTTCCTCGCCGCGGCAGCCACGCTCGCCGCGCAGTCCGATAGGACTATCACGGCCGACGCTATTCCCGGCGAACTCCACTTCTCAGCCGACGGCAAGACCATCGCCACGCTATGCCGCGATAACCATATCCGTACATGGGATGTGGCCACGGGAAAGATGGTCGGCGACAAGACCGTCACGGCCGGAACGACGCTGCTCTCCGCCACTCGGGCCGCCGAACGCCCGGAGAAGGGGACCGTCCGCATCTGGGATCTCACCGCCGACGCCCAGCTCCGCCTCATCAACGGCGCGCCCAACGGCCGCACCGTGATGTCCGGCAACGGCAAGCAACTCGCGGTCGCAAACGCCAACGAGCGCAAAGTGCGGCTGGTCAACCTCGAGACCGGCGAGCAGCGGCACGCACTGGAGGACGGCATCGGCGGCGCAGCCGAGCTCGTCTTCTCTCCCGACGGCGAGTTACTCGTCAGCGCCAACTACGACAACGACATCCGCGTTTGGAAGACAAAATCAGGCGAACTTGTTCGAAAGGTGGAGGACCTCACCGGCGCGATGTTCGCGGGCGAATTTACGCCCGACGGCAAACAACTCGTCATGGCCGGTCTCGACGAAACCGTCTACATTTGGGACGCGAAGTCGTTCCGCGTCGCGAAAACGTTGAAGGGCCACGGGGAAACCATCTCCGCACTCGCTATCTCGCCCGACGGCCGGACCCTCGTCACCGGCGGTTTCGACGTGATCACCACACGCAACCCCGTCAAAGTGGCCTTCTGGGACATGGCCACGGGAAAGATCGTCCGCACCGTCAAATCCCCGCACCGCGTGGTGTCGCTGGCGTTTTCGCCGGATGGAAAATGGGTAGCCATGAACTCCGGCGAAAAAGCGATCGACCTCTGGAAGGCGCCTGCGTCCAATTAGCCTAGTACCTACTTACATAAATCAGAGTATTTAGGTTTAGGCCCGGTCGAATGAACCACGGCCTTCGTCCATTCAAACGGCGTTGCGGTCTGGTTGTATGCCGCCACGAACTTGTCGATCGCTTCTCGCAGTTGCTGCGGAGAGGTGAA
>CAMDED010000183.1 GCA_945893365.1 Candidatus Sulfopaludibacter sp. SbA3
TCCCGCCTCAAACAGTCTGGGATGTTTTGGACCGTTCGCGGCGCCAACGCCATCATCGCCTTGCGATGCTGCCATCTCAACGGCCGGTTTGAGGATTACTGGGAGGCGCGCCGGGCCGCATGAACTCCACTTCTATGTCGCGCACCCGGGGCAGGGGCGCGGCGGCCCCGTCGCCCTGGGCCTTCCCTTTCCCGGGAAGCGCCGCCGCCGATTGCCGTCACAGGTTCAGAACAGGAACTTCATCCCGAATTGCATGATCCGAGGATCGAGCGCGGACGTAATACGCCCGAACTGAGCGCCGCCCGAGAGATTGCTGTTGGGTCCGTTGAAATTAACATTGTTAAACGCATTGAAAAACTCGGCGCGGAACTGCACCGTAGCGCGTTCCGTGATGCGCGTATTCTTCACGAGGCCGAAGTCCGTGTTGAAGTACCGCGGTCCGCGAATGATGTTCTTCCCCGAGTTGCCGAAAGTACCCGCGCCATTCTGCACGAATAGCGAGGTATCGAAGAACCGCGCAACCAGGTCGCCGTGCGCCCGTCCTTGACCGAGATTCGGCTGTCCCCCCAGGAAATCGGCGCGGTCCCGGTTGACTCCTGTCAGAGAATTGTCGCGGCCGGCCGCCACGCTAAAGGGAAATCCGCTCTGCCAGGTGATAATCGAATTCACCTCCCACCCATTCGCCACGGCGCTCAAGGCCTTGGGCATGTGCATCGTTGGGATTTGCCACACGTTCGAGAATTTGAAGTTGTGGGGCACATCCTCGCGCGAGAGGCCGTAATCGAAGCGGCGGTTGTTGGGATTCACCCAATTGTAATCGTCGATCTTTTTCGACCAGGTGTAGTTGGCCAACACCGTGAGGCCCTTGCTGAACCGCCGCTCGAGGTTAAGCACCAGCGAGTGGTAATTGGTGTTGTTCCCCGACTCGTAAAGGCCGATAAGGCTGTAGGACTGGTACAGCCGCCGGGCCTGGGTGTTCGAAATTGTCGATGTCCCCGGAGTATAGATAGCCGGGTTCAGCTCACGCCCGGCTTCCGCGGCGGCGAAAATGTAAGTGCCCTTGTTCCCGACATATCCGGCACGGGCCACCCAGTTCGTCCCGATCTGCCGTTCGATGTTCAAATTCCACATAGTCAACAGGGGCGTGCGGAAGTCCGGGCTGAACACGGCCCGCAGTTCGGTCGGGGTGACGAAGGTCGCCTCAGGCCCGGGGACTCGCGGCCCGTACTGGCTTGGGAAGGGGTTGGTGACGCGCGCGCTCCCGAAAGGATCGTCAAACGAGACGTCCGTGAAGGAGAATCCGGGCGCGAACGGGGCGATGTTGGTGAATGGATTGAACGCACTGCTTTGAATCGGCGTGAAGAAGTATCCGGCTCCGCCGCGCAGGCTCGTCTTGTTATCGGCAGTCAGACGGTAGGCGAACCCGATTCGCGGCGCGATGTTCCAGATATTCGGGTCCGAACCGCCTGTGGGGCAGCCCGCGTCGTGATTGTCGCCGCCATAAAGCATCCCGGCGGGAGCGTTCGGGTAACGTGTCGATTTGGCCCCGGGCGAGAAGCAAATCACGCGGCCGGACCGGTCGTAATAGGGCCAATAGGGATCCCAGCGCACGCCAAGGTTCACCGTCAGATTCTGGTTGACTCGCCAGTTGTCCTGCGCGAAGAAACCCCAACGGGTTCCTTTCAAATCCTTGAATTCGCCGCCCCCCTGGCCAAACGCCGACGCTCTTCCGAGCATGAAGTCGGCGAGCCCGTCACCCGTAATCTGGCCGTTGAACGTGAAGTTGCCGTCCATGCGGAACGTATTCGTGATGTGATTGGAGACTCGAACCGCCTCTCCGCCGAAATGGAATTCGTGCGGACCCTTAATCCAAGTGACGTTCTCGCGGATGGTGAAGTCGCCGCGGTCGAAGGCTCCCAGATGATTCGTGCTGATGCTGAAGGCGCCCGTAACGGAAACGATGAGCTCCGGCGGGGCCGCCAACGCGGACTCCTTCGCGCTCGCAATCTTCACGCCCGCGTCGGGGAACGAAAACGGGGCGCTTGACGACGACCCGCCGCGCTGCCGGTTCAGCCCGAACGTAGACGTAAACAGAAGGTTATTCCGCGCGGTGAAGGTATGGTTCACCGACACGTTCTGCACGCGGACTGCGTTTCCATTGCCGGTCGCCGCGAGAATATTCTCGCTCGGAATCACCGCGGGGCGCTTGTAGTCGGTGAAGAAATACCGGCCGCTGATTTGATGCTTCCGCAGGTTGTAGTCGACTTTCCCCATAAACTGATGCTCGTCTTCTTTCGAAGCCGTGGTTGGGAAATTCGCTTCGCGGGCGATGCGGTTCGGAAGCGGAATCGCTTTCAGGAAATAGTTCGAAACCGGATTGAACCGGGTGAGCGGGATGCGGTTGTTTGGAAAAGGCAGGCCGCTCAACGGATCGTTCAGGGCGCGAGTGGTGGTGGAGAAGTCGCCGGCTCGCTCGGCGGCGGTGGGCACGAACGCAACCCGGCCCGAGGGTTCGCTGCGGATGGTGGTTCCCTGGTAGGTGCCGAAATAAAACAGCTTGTCTTTGATGGCCGGTCCACCGAAGGACCCGCCGAACTGATTGCGTTTCAGGGTATCCTGCGTCGGGGCGAAGAAATTGCGCGCGTTGAGTTTGCCGTTCCGCAGAAATTCGAAGGCGGTGCCGTGAATCTGGTTTGTGCCCGACCGCGTGACGATGTTCACCACGCCGCCCGCGGCGTTCCCGTACTCCGCGGAAAAGTTGGCCGACTGTAAGTTGAATTCCTGCACCGCATCGGGATTCGGAAATGGGACATTCACGTTCAGATAGGTGTCATTGTGCCCGGCGCCATCGAGCTGATAGTTGACCTGGGCCATGCCCGCGCCATTGACCCCCGCCGTCTGCTCGCCCGGGTAGACGCCGCCGTGACCGCAGATCCGGCATCCGTTGCGGCCAAGATCAACCGTTCCAGCGGATAGGAACAACAGGCTCTGCGCCAGGCGGCCGTTCAGAGGAAGCTCGACCACCCGCTTCTCATCGATGAGCTGACCGAGGGTTCCGGTTCGCGTGGTCACGAGATCGGCGTTAGCCTCGACGGTGATGCGCTCGGCGATCTGGCCGACTTGCATCGTAACGCTCTGGCTCGCCGCCTGATTGACGGTCAGCCGGAGTCCGGTTTGCTGGTAGCTGGAGAACCCGGTGTGCTCGGCCTGGAGCGTGTAATTCCCCACCGGCAATCTTGAGAAGAGGAAGGCGCCGGTAGCGTCGGTGACGACGGTTTGCGTGAACCCGGTATCGACGTTGCGCACGGTGACTGTCGTATTGGGAAGGGCGGCTCCCGAGGGGTCGATTACAGATCCTCCAAGACTGGCTGTCGTATATTGGCCGTAAGTGGCCGTCGAAAACAGCAGCGCAGCCAACAGAATGAACGAGAGTCGATATCGTACAGGCATCTGGATCTTATCTCCTTTTGCATCAAATTTGTCAGAGAATCACTCCGGAGCACACCTCGCGGAGGAATTAGTATACACCAGCTTTGGATCTTCTAAGAGAAAGGTAAGGCTGAAATGAGTTGAATTAACACGAAATGCTGGAAAATTAAGGTCGCCTTGGACAAAGATCGACAACGCGGGCGTTGGCGGTTAGACGGGAGACGGACCGTCTGAGGTTGAGTTTACGCTCTCCGGCCGCAGCCCGTCAAATCGAAAGTTTCTATGCGCCGGATCAGCCGCCATCCGGCGAGGCCGTATCGCGCGCGCGGCCTTTGAAGCGTTGGTACTCTATAGGGTACGATCATGCGGAAACGATTACTCGGAAACAGCGACCTCAATATCACGCCGCTCGGCGTGGGCGCCTGGGCCATGGGCGGCGGCGGATGGGCTTTCGGCTGGGGACCACAGGAAGACGAGCAGTCGATCGCTTCCATTCGCGCGGCCCTCGACGCGGGCATCAACTGGATCGATACCGCCGCGGTATACGGCTTGGGCCATTCCGAAGAAGTGGTGGCGCAAGCGCTCGAAGGCATCACGGCGAAGCCCTACGTCTTCACGAAATGCGCACGCGTCTGGGACGAGAAGGGCAAGATCGGCAAGAGCCTGAAGCGCGACTCCGTTCGCCGCGAATGCGAGGCCAGCCTGCGCCGTCTGAAGCTCGATTCGATCGACCTGTACCAGATGCACTGGCCCGAGCCCGATGAGGACATCGAGGAAGGCTGGGAAACCATGGCCAAGCTTCAGGAAGAAGGAAAGGTCCGGTGGATCGGCGTTTCGAACTACAGCGCCGCCCAGATGGAACGGGTGCAAGCCATCGCTCCCATCACGTCGCTCCAGCCGCCGTATTCGATCGTGCAGCCTGAAATCGAAGCGGAGGGCCTGCCCTATTGTCTTGGCCACAGTATCGGCGTTCTCGCGTATGCGCCGATGAAGTCCGGCCTATTGACCGGCAAGATGACCAGGGATCGCTTGGCCAATCTCCCCGAAGACGATTTCCGGCGCAGAAATCCCTTTTTTCAGGAACCTATCCTGACCCGGGCCCTCGGTATTGTGGAGCAGCTCAGGGTGATCGGCGACCGGCATGGCCGGTCGCCGGGCGAGGTGGCCATTGCCTGGGTTTTAGGCCACCCCGCCATCACGGCCGCAATCGTCGGGATTCGAACTCCGGAGCAACTGAAGGGAGTGATCGGCGCGGCCGAGTTTCGTCTGAGCGAGGCGGAGGTTGCGGAGATCGCGGAAGCTTCCGCTCAGACCTAATCGCGATCAGCGCAGCCGCGCCGCGATCACTCTCGGAATCCCGGCCAGATCTTCGGTCACGCGCGCGTCGCGCCACGCCGGATCAAGCATCGCCCGCACTCCTTGAAGACTCGCATAACCGAGTTCGAGCACGATCCATCCAGCGGGACCGAGGACCCGCGCCGCGCCCGCCAACAGGCGCTCGTAGATCTCGAAGCCGTCGCGGCCGGCGGAATCGCGACCCGCGAACAAGGCCACATGCGGCTCGTAATCCCTTACCTCGCGCTGCAGACCGTCCCTCTCTTTGAGAGGGACATAGGGCGGGTTTGAAACGATGAGATCGAATGCGGCGTCACCGAACGGCGCGAGCAGGTCTCCCGCCACAAAGTTCACGGCCGCGCCGAGTTTCCGCGCGTTCTCCCGCGCGACCGCCAAGGCTTTCAGGGAGATATCGCTCGCCCAGACTTCGGCATCGGTTCGGGTTTCGAGCCGCAGCGTCACCGCAATCGCTCCCGACCCCGTGCCCGCATCGAGCACGCGCCGGGCATCGCGCGCGATCTCCAGCGCCGTTTCGACGACATACTCCGTTTCAGGCCGGGGAATCAGAACGTCGCGCGTGACGCGGAATTCACGGCCGTAAAATTCCTGACTGCCCGTGATGTACTGCGTCGGCGCGCCTTTCAGCCGTTCATGCAGGTACCGGCCGAAGTGCAGCCAGGCCACTTCCGTCAGCTCGTCGCCGGAATGGGCGTAGAGCCAGGAGCGCTCCGCTCCGTGCACGCCGTGGAGCGCTAGCGCGTGGAGCAATAGAACTTCGGACGTAAGCCGGGGCGCTATGATCGCCGCGTCTTCAAGCAGTTTCGCGCCTTGAAGCAGGGCTGTCCCGACGGTCACCTTAAGCTGCCGCTTCGCTCGGCCCCTTCATCTTTTCCGACTGGTAATGGGTGATCAGCGCTTCCAGAATGGCGTCCACTCTGCCGTCCATCACCATGTCGAGCTGATGGAGGGTAAGTCCGATGCGGTGATCCGTCACGCGGTTCTGCGGAAAATTGTAGGTGCGAATCTTTTCGCTGCGGTCGCCCGACCCGACCATGCTCTTACGCTCGGCCCCGAGCTGCGCCTGCTGCTTTTCGAGCTCCATCTCGTAGAGTCGCGACCGCAACACGCGAAGCGCCTTATCCCGATTCTTGATCTGCGACTTCTCGTCCTGGCAGGAAACGATGGTGCCAGTCGGGAGGTGCGTAATCCGGATCGCCGAATAAGTCGTGTTGACCGATTGCCCGCCGGGTCCGGAGGAGCAGAACGTATCGATACGCAAGTCCTTCTTCATGTCGATCACAACTTCGACCTCGTCGGCCTCGGGCATCACCGCGACGGTGATCGCCGAGGTGTGCACGCGGCCCTGCTGCTCGGTGACCGGCACGCGCTGCACGCGGTGGACGCCGCTTTCGTACTTCATCTTGCTATAGACTTTCTTGCCGCTCACGAGCGCGATCACTTCCTTCAGACCGCCCACGGCCGACTCGCTCATCGACGTTACTTCGACGCGCCACGATTGCGATTCGGCGTAGCGCGAGTACATCCGGAAGACCTCGGCGGCGAACAGGGTAGCCTCGTCGCCGCCGGTGCCCGCGCGGATCTCAAGCACGACATTCTTCTCATCGTGCGGATCTCTCGGCAACAGCAGGAGTTTTAACTCTTCTTCGATCGCGAGCAGTGAAGGCTCCTGACGCGCGACTTCGTCGACCGCCATCTGCCGTAACTCCGGGTCGGCGTCGTTGAGCATCTGGCGTGCGTCTTCGAGATCGGCGTGCGTCTTCTTCCAGTTGCGATACTTCTCCACTATTTCGCCAAGGTCGCTCTGCTCCTTGGCAATCTTGCGGTAACGGTCGGAGTCGCCGATCACTTCGGAGTCGGCAAGCTGCTTCGTCAATTCCTCGAAGCGCACTTCGATCTTGTCCAGCTTTTCAAGGTATTGCATTTGTCAACAGGTCAGGCGATGACGAGTTCGCCGCCCTGCTCCGATTCAAGGGCCATGGCGCGATTGAGCGCGTGAATGGCAATCTCGGCCTGATCGTCGGACGGCGGCTGCGTGGTGATCCGCTGCAGCCACAGTCCCGGCGTGGTCAGCAGAGCCATGAACGACCCGCGCCTCTTCGCGGCGAACCGGATCATTTCGTAGCTCAAGCCAGCGATCACGGGCAACATCGCAATCCGGACAGCCATTTTCACGGCGAACGTGTCGGCCGGAATCAGCATGTAAACCAGCATGGAGATTACCATCACGACCATCAGGAAGCTTGTGCCGCAGCGCGGATGGTAAGTGGTGAAAGCCTGGGCGTTCGCCACGTTCACGGCCTGTCCGGATTCGTAGTTGAAGACGACTTTATGCTCCGCGCCGTGATACTCGAACACCCGATGAACGTCCTTCCAGCGGGAAATCAACGCCAGAAAGCCGAGAAAGATGACGATACGGATGACTCCGTCAAGGCCGTTAAAAAGGATGCGGTTGTGAATGACGGGATAGACCTTCTCGAGCGAGCTGACAAGATAGAGCGGAACCAGCTTGTAGAGGAAGATGAAAAAGCCTAAGGAAAAAATCAGGTTCAGCGCGAGCGCCCAGGAAGACGTTTCCTTCGCTTTAGACGGCTGCGCTTTCGCTTCGGAACCCTTGGCGTTCTCTTCCTCGATCGCCACGTCGGCGGAGAACTTGAGCGCCTTAAATCCGAGCGACATCGCCTGGCCGATGGTGCCTAATCCACGGAGAACCGGCAGCTTGAATGCCGGGTATTTTTCCGACATGCGCGGCACGGCCATCTCCTGCGTCACAATCCCGCCGCCGGGTTTACGCACCGCGACGCAATAGCTGTGCGGGGCGCGCATCATCACGCCTTCGATGACAGCTTGACCTCCGACCAGCGTTTCCTCGCCGCTTTCGAGCACGGGCATCAATTGAATGTGCGCCGAGAGGCGCAGAAAACCGCGAATGGACAAGAAAATGGCTCCTTCGTCTATTATACGATGCGCGGCAGCCCGGCCGCGATTCACGCCCTGCTATAATCCTCACTCACGGGGCATGTCTCTCCACTACCTTTACACGCTGCTTGCGATCGACCCGATCATCATCCTGATGACGATCCTGTTCGGCACTTTTTCCGTGTTCGCCTCGTTCTTCGAATCGAACGGCGAGATCCAGCACCGGATCGCGGTCACCTGGTCGCGGATACTGCTCCGCATCGGCGGCATTTCGGTGAAAGTGGAAGGCCTGGAGCGGGTCGACACGACCCGCAGCTACGTCTTCGTCGCGAACCACCTGAGCCTGATCGATACTCCGGCGATGCTGGCGAACATACCGGTGGACTTTCGCTTCATCGCGAAGCGCAGCCTGTTTCGCATCCCGTTTCTGGGCACTCATCTCACCCGCGCCGGCCACATCCCGATTGTGCGGGACGACCCGCGCTCCGCGGTCCGGAGCATGGTCGAAGCCGCCCGCATCCTGCGCGAGCGCAAAGTCTCCATCATGCTCTTCCCCGAAGGCTCCCGTTCCACGGGCCCGATGAAAGAGTTCAAGGAAGGGGCGGCCTTCATTGCCATCAAGGCGGGTGTGCCGGTGGTTCCGGTCGGCGTGATGGGGACGCTCGACATCCTTCCCAGCGGTTCCGCGTATATCAGGCCGGGAAGGATCACGATTCGCCTTGGTGCGCCGATCCCCACCAACCACCTTTCGGTCAAAGATCGGGAGGCGTTTACGAGGACGATCCGCGACCGCGTCGGCGAGTTGATCGGGCAGCCAGGGGCGGTGGCAGCGGACGCGTAGGCGCGGCCGCCTGGCGCCCACGCACTTCAAAAGTAAAACTTGAGGGCCATCTGGATCTGCCGCGAAGTCCTTTGGTAAATCGGCGGACTGCCAGCGCTCGTGATCCTCGCGACGCCCGCAAAACCGATACTCGCGTTCGGATTGTTGAACTGCGGCGTGTTGAACGCATTGAACATCTCGGTGCGGAATTCGAAGCGCCGGTCGCCCTTCTCGCCCAAGCTGAAACTCTTGAACAAAGACAGATCGACCTGCTTCGTGCCCGGTCCACGCAGGATGTTGCGGCCGGAATTACCGAAGATGTATTGGCCAGGGCTCACGAATGCGCCCGCGTCGAACCAACGTTCGATCGTCCGCGCGCCCGACGCCAACTCTCCCGAAGCCACGCGGTTGGGAAACTGCGCCCCGCTGGTATTCAGCACGCTCGTCTGCATCGTAGGCGTGAAGGGCAGGCCCGTGAGGAACGTCGCGATATTGTTCAGTTGCCAGCCTCCCGCAACTAAATCGACCGCTTTCGGCGCCGCCGTGAGGAACCGTTTGTTTTTCCCGAAGGGCAGCTCCCAGGTTGCGCCAGCCGTCACTTTATGCCTCACGTCGAAGGTTGCGCTGCCGCGCTGCGCGCGGAGGTTTTGGGAATTCTGAATCGGGCTTCCACTCGACTCGCCGCTCGAGTTATCGACTGTGTGCGACCAGGTCCAGGCGCTCGAAAAACGCACGCTGCCCATGCGCCGGTCGAAGGTCGTTTGCAGGGACTGATAGGACGAGTTGGCCCACGGCACAACGCCCACCGCGTCTCCGAGATTCGGATAGGGACGGCGCGTCACCACGGCCCCGGGCCCAGGAAGGGCCTGATTGATGTTCTGTCCCACGACGTCCACGTAAGTGCCCTTGCCGCCCACATAGGCCACCGACAGAACCAGGCGCGCGGGCAACTCCCGTTGCACGTTCAGGTTCCATTCGTACATGGTCGACGTCTTGCTATCCTGCGGCCAGTAGTAAAAGCCAGTCCCCTGAATCGGCCACAACTCGGGCCGTTCGGCGGGGAATCCGGCCGAGATCGGCTTGGCGGCGGCGAAGTTATTGACGTCGTTCACGGTCTGGAGCGTGCCGCTGAAAGGCGCGTTCTTGGCGAGCGAGTTACCAGAAGTCACGCTCTTGAAGCTGTAGAAAATACCGCCGCCGGCCCGGATTACGGTTTTCGGCGTCAGCGTGTACGCAAACCCAAGCCTCGGGCCGAGCTGCATCGGCCGCCCGTCAAGTACCGACTCGCCGTCAAACGGAGCGGTCCCAACGGGCACCAGGGTTCCTCCGCCCGTGGGCACGAAACCCGCCAGACGATTGTGGCGTTCTTTCCAGGCCGTAATCGAATCGTTCCGCAGGCCCGCATTGATCGAAAGCTTCGAGTTCACGCGCCAGTTATCCTGCACGTACCAACTGTAGTAGTAGCGTTTCAGGCTAAAGTACTTGACTACGTCCAGGCGCGAGTTGATGGGGCGGCCAAACAGAAAATCGGCGAGACCGAAATTGCTGTAGACGCCGCTGAAGGTGAACGCGCCGACGGGCGCGCCCGGAGAGAAGAACGCGAACCTCCGCGACATGTAGTCGAAGCCGAACTTCAATTCGTGGCGGCCGCGCACCGCGCTGAACGCATTGCCGATCTCCCAGTTGTTGTTGACCTTCTGGAGACTACCCGCGCCGTCTCCAAGACCGGTCATTCCGGCGATGCCGGTCGTACTAAGACCGCCCGCCGCCCCGTGTCCGTTGGCGTTTGGAATACCCAACTCCTCCGCGAAGGTAAGGCGGTTGCTCAGAGAATCATAGATGCCCTGGAACATCCTCGAGTAGCCCACACGGGCCTCGTAGTACATGGTTGGACCGATGGAACGGCCGTATCCGAGCACCGCCTGCTTACTCGGAACCACCACGCGTCCCGGGCGCCCAGGACCCGCGCCTACGGCAGGCTCGGGCAGGTTACCCGGGTTATAAGTATCCGGATCCTCCCAGCTGAAACGGCCGAAAATGGCGGACTTGTTCGTCCGGTAGTCGGAACGGATATTGAACTGATCGACGCGATTGGTTTGAACCGGGTTGTACAGGTAGTTGTTGATCTGTCCCGGCAGATTCGGCTCCGGGTAGAGGGCAACCATCCTGGCAGAAGTAGGGTCGATCGCGGAAGGCGGCATGATGTTGCCGGGCAGCGGCAGGCGCGGCGTGGAGCGTGGATCGTTGACGATCGTCCTTGGAAGCAGCGCGGAGAAATCGCCGATTCGGAAGGGCGCGATAGGCACGCTGCTCAGAAACGTCTGCGCCTGCCGGACGCGCTTTCCCTCGTAGTCCCCAAAGAAGAAGAACTTGTCCTTTCCGTTGTACACATGAGGAATCACCACGGGCCCGCCCAGATTGAAGCCGAACTGATTCAGCTTGAAGGGCGGAATGGGACTTGCCGCCGAATCGAAGAAGTTCTTCGCGTCGAAGGCCGAGTTCCGTATGAACTCGTAAGCCGTTCCATGAACCTCGTTTCCGCCGGACTTGTAGGTGACGTTGATGATGCCTTGTCCGCCGCCGTAGGCCGCGGGCGCGGAACTGGTCTGAACCTTGAACTCGTAAATGGAGTCGACCGGCGGAAAGAAGATCAGCACGCCAGCATCGGTGTCCACGCTGTTGATGCCGTCGATGATATAGGTCACGTCTTCGACCGGCGCGCCGTTGATGACCGCGCCGTTGGTGCCGCGGCCGCTGGTGTATCCAAGCAGACCCGATGATCCCCCGACGCCCTGAAGAACGCCCGGCGCCAACTGCACGAGCTGCGTGAAGTTACGGGTGTTCAAGGGCAGATCGACGATTTCCTTGGCGAGCCGAACCTGTCCGATCTCCGAAGAAGCGGTATCGATGACGGCAGCGGCCGCGCTGACGACCACCTGCTCATTGACCGAACCCAGCTCAAGCGCGATGTCGGCCTGCAAGCGCTGGCTGACGCCGAGGGTGACTTCGACGATGCGGTCGCGGAACCCCTGCGCCTTGACGGTAATCGAATAGCGGCCAGGCTGCAGCGGGAGGGAGTGGAATTCGCCGCTCGCGGCGCTGGCTACGGTACGGAGCACGTTGGTTGTAAGGCTTCGGATCTCAACCGTCGCGCCCGCGACGGGGCTCTTCGAAGGATCGGTGATCACGCCCGTCACCGTACCCAATTCAAACTGGGCAAAGGCGGGCAGAGACAATAACAGGCAAAGTATTAGCGGCGTGGCAAAACGAGACATACGGGGCCTCTCTTCTAGCGGCGATTATCCAACATGGGGCGGCAAAGCGCAAGGCGGGCGCGGATGCGCTTCCGAGCATGGGAGGCATGGACGGATGGGGTTCTGTAAGCGGCGCCCTCGGAAATCGCGCGTCGCGTCCTGAAACGGGGGCGTTTGCGCGAGGGTCTGGCGTGGCATGAGATGGCCGGGTCACTCTCCGGGGCCGGAAATTGTCAAGAACGCTTGTTTCCGGACCGTCACGGCCTTTTCAAAGCCGAGACATCCGGTGTTTTGCCGGTCTGAGCGGCGCCGGCGGGGTGTGAGGAAAGCGGATTAGCTTCGCTCGGCACTTTTTGTTCCTGCTGCACCGGGCAGGTTTGCGGAACGGTTGCGACGAGGGCAAGGACATCATTTAAGTTTTTATTTATCAATTCGTTGCCGGTATCCTCCGGCCCCGCTGGCGGTGGTATGGACGGCTCAGAAATCGGCTGGGAAACGGGGTTTGGCGGTACGCGGACCTCCTGTAACGGCTGGTTTCCTTCGGTCCAGGCTTCGTCGCGGCGGTCGTCGTCGCGCAGCCGCATGAGGTTGTCGAAGGCTCGCTGGAAGATTCGCTGGAGACGGGCCTCATAGCGGTGGAGGAGGTTGAATTCCGGTGTCGCCGAAAGTCCGATAAAGGCGTTGGCGGGGCGCATGGCGGGGTCCGTGCCGCCTTGATCCTGAATGTTGGACTTCATGAGGTTGGTCTCCATGGCGCAAGCGCGGCGCATACGCCAAAAAGCGGAGACCATTTCTTCGATGAGACCGTCTTCGAC
>CAMDED010000184.1 GCA_945893365.1 Candidatus Sulfopaludibacter sp. SbA3
AGGCTGGCGGCGAACCGGGCGAATACGCGGAGACAACGGCGTCGCTTTCGAATACCGGCGCCGAGGATCCGCCCGCGGAAGGCGCGCGGTAGAGCAACTGCCGTCCGCGATCGCTTGCCAGGAAGTAGACGGCCGTTCCATCAGGCGACCAGCGCGGCGCGGATGAACGGCGGTCGAGCGATCGGTTCAACTCGCGCGCCTTGCCGCCTGCCGAGGGAATGACCCAGACGTGCGCGTCCTCGGCCACGCTGTCGATGGTGGTGACCGCGCGGGTCGTTGCCAGAAATGCGAGCTGCGAGCCGCCGGGTGAGAATACGGGTTCGTACTCGCATCCGGGCGTATCGGTCAACCGGCGGATAGCGCCGGAGGTCGCGTCCACGGTGAACAAGTCATAGTTCAGAACCGCTTCAGGATTCGACCCGCGATTCGAGACGAACGCGATCAGGTTGCCGGACCATGAGATGGAATGCTCGTGAAAGCTGCCGCGCGTCAACGGGCGCGGACGTCCTCCGGAAGCGTCGACAACCCAGATGTGTTCGCGGCGGTCGTCGCTGAAGTCGGTGCGGCTCTTGTATTGGAGACGCACGACGATGCGCGGGTCCGTGGCGGGCGCGGGAATATCGGGATCGGCCCCGGCGAATGCCAGCCGTTTGGAATCGGGCGACCATTCGAGGGACGAACCCTTGTTCGGAATCCAGAAATTCGAGTGAACCACATTCGCGGCGGGCGTGAGTTTCCCACTCGCCACATCCGCCACCCAAAGCGTTGCGCCTTCACGATTGGTAAAGAAAGCGATCCGCGTTCCGTCGGGCGACCAACGGATGGACGAATCCTTGAACTTGCCCGTGGTGAGGGCGCGGGGCGGACCTCCCGCCACGGGATACAGATGAATGTTGCCGCCGGCTGAAATCGTCGCGACGGTCTTGCCGTCCGGAGAAAGAGCGCACTCGGCCATCTCGGTGAAACCGGCGGCGTCGGACGCCTTGAGAAGGCGCGCGGCCGGCAGGCAGGAGCTCGCGATACAGGCGCAAAGGAGAAGTCGCGGGATCATAAGTGTCCGTCCACAAAACGATACCACCGCGAGGCCGCGGTGCGAGATGCCATCGTGCGGCTATAATGCAAATACTATGAAGTCGAAGCAGCGCTCTAACGCACTCAACTTGAACCGTCGCGACCTCTTCCGCGCGGGAAGCCTCGCCGCCGCCACCGGTTTAGCAAGCTCGACGGCGGCAGCCGCGGGAATTGCCGAGAACCCATCCGTGTACACGGAGCTCGGCGTGAAGCCGTTCATTAACACCACTGCGACGCTCACGATCAACGGAGGCTCCCGCCAGCTTGACGAGGTGATCGCGGCTGTCGAGGCGGCCTCGCGGTTTCACGTCAATATCGACGAGCTCATGGAGAAGGCTGGCGAACGGCTCTCTCAGTTGCTCAAGTGCGATTGGGCCATGGTAACCTCCGGAGCGGCAGCCGCCCTCACCCATGCCACCGCTGCCTGCGTCGCCGGCGCCGATCCCGAGGCGATGCTGCAGTTGCCCAACCTCTCCGGTCTCAAGAGCGAAGTCATCATGCCGAAGTGGTCGCGCAATCAATATGACCACGCCATTCGCGCCGTCGGAGTCGCGATCGTCGAAGTCGAGACGCCGGAGCAGGCGCGCAACGCCGTCTCCAGCCGCACCGCGATGATCGCCATGCTTGGCGACAAATGGCAGAAGGAAACCGTCACCCTCGACGATTTCGCCGAAATCAGCCGCCGCACCGGTGTCCCTATTCTGGTCGACGCCGCGGCCGATCCCCTTGTCGCTCCCGATCCGTATCTTGCCCGTGGCGCGTCGCTCGTCGCCTACAGCGGCGGCAAGATTCTGCGCGGTCCCCAGACCGCGGGCCTCCTCCTCGGCCGCAAGGACCTCGTGCGGGCGGCTTTCCGGAACAGCGCTCCCCATCATGCCGTCGGGCGCGCATTGAAAGTCAGCAAGGAAGAGATCGTCGGCATCGTAAAAGCCGTCGAGGTCTGGGTCACGCGGCGCAATCTTGAGCAGGAGTGCCGCGAGTGGGAGTCCTGGTATGCGCACATCACCTCCGAGATCACGAAGACGGCCGGTGTCAGCGCCAAGGTCAATCCGCCGCGCCGTGGAGGACCCTTCCCGACATTGACTATTGAATGGGATCCCGCGAAAGTAGCGCTCACCGCGGGACAAGTGGGTAAGCTTCTTCTTGAAGGCGAACCCCGCATCCAGTCTCACGCGGCTGGCGATGGCACGTCTTTCGCGCTCCGTCCGGTCGCCATGAAGCCCGGCGAATACAAGATCGTAGCCTCGCGGCTGCGTCAGATCTTCGATTCGCACCGCGGTACGCTCGTCCGGCCGCAGGTCGAAGCGCCCGCCTCAAATATCGCCGGCAACTGGGACGTCGGCATCGATTTCATCGCGGGCAAGGGCCGTCACAGGCTCTACCTGGAGACTGTGGGAAGCCAGGTTCGAGGCATCCACCATGGCCGCGTAAAGCACGGCGACCTCAGCGGCACGGTGAGCGGCGACGAGGTTCGTCTCACGAGCGCCCTCGCGTTTGAAGGCTCGCGTCTCGAATATACTTTTGCCGGAAAGGTGAGCGGCGACAGCATGTCGGGCGAGCTCCACTGCGGCGAACACGGCACGGCGAAGTGGACCGCGGTCCGCCACCGCTCGGGCTCCGTTAGCCGCGACCCTTCGAAGGCATGATAGGGAGCTAACGCCGGAACGCCGAGCGGCGGGCGGCTATTGTCCCGCCGCGGCTTTGGGATCCTCAGGCACGGCTCCGGCGTCTCCGGTTGTCTTCAACCACGCACTCAACTGTGCGTTCATCTTTTCCACGCGCGCCTTATGCCGCGGATCGTGGGCCAGGTTCTTCACTTCGTGCGGATCGGCCGCGGTATCGTAGAACTCGACGTCCGGCTTTCGCGGAGCCATGAACAGCTCCTGCACCGCGTTCAGCCTTCCCTTGGCGTGCAACTCTTGGAGCGCGGTCAGCGTGGGGTATGACGTCTCGATGTACCGGTTGTATTGCGTGTAGGGGCGTTCCGGCATGAAGTTAAGAATCAGCTTGTAGCGCCCGTTTCGAATGGCGCGAATGCGGTCGAGAGTCATATCGCAGCGATCGCGGCACGTGATGACTTGTTGGCGCGGCTTGTAGTTGCCCCCAAACACGGACTGCCCGTGGAACGGCTCCGGCCGCGGTATCCCCGCAATGTCGAGTGTCGTCGCCGTCCAATCGACGGCGCTGATCAGATCGTCCTTCGCGGAGCCCTTGGCTGCCACGCCCGGCCACCGGACGATCAGCGGCACGTGGGTCCCGGCATCATAGAGCCATTGCTTGCCGCGGAGCAGGCAGCGGCCGTTATCGCCGATCAGGAAGATTACTGTGTTATCGAGCAGCTTGTCCTTTTCGAGTTGTTCGAGCGCCACTCCGACTTTCGAATCGAGCAATTGCACGGCATCGAGATAGTTGGCTATTTCATCGCGAATAACAGGATGGTCCGGGTAGTAAGGCGGTAGATCGACTCTTGCCGGGTCGATCGGACTCTTCCGCCGGCGGGCCTCGACGAACGCCGGCCCCTTGTGGGGCGCTGTAAAGTTGATTTGCGCGTAGAAGGGCTGGCCTTGAGTCCGCTGATTCCAATGCGTCCCTTGAAAAGGATTGCCTTCAACCTTGAAGTTGAAATCGGTCTTGCCGCTACCCCTCACGCGGGGTGCGATGTCCAGGACGTTCGCGGTAAAGTACCCCGCATCGCGCATACGATGACTCAGCAGTCTAGCGCCCAAGGGCAGTTGGTAGCCGTCCTGCCGGTGGCTGCGGTGATGATGGGTGCCTGTCGCGGTCTGGTAGAGACCGGTATTGAATGCCGAGCGGCTTGCCGAGCAGACGGGCGCGGTCGTATGGCAGTGGTTGAAGCGGACGCCTTCGTTGGCCAGGCGGTCGATGTTCGGCGTCCGTGCGAGCGGGTGGCCGTAGCAGCCCAACTCGACGCCGAGATCGTCGCCGAAGATCCAGAGGATGTTCGGGCGCCTGGACGCCGGTTTCAAGAAGGCAGGCGCGGCCAGCGAGCCGAGGAAAGTGCGTCGCGGAATAGACATGCGTCTCCGTATCTTAGTATGATCCGCCGGATTCAGGCGTCGAATCCCCTCGGGCGAGGCGCGCCGCTAAGTTCGATGCCGGGACGTTGGGGTAGCGGCGCCAGGTTGCGCAGTCGCGATCCGGCGTTCGCGAAATCCCCAACCCCGCGCCGAATAAGGTATCTTAGAGACAGCCAACGTACGCCGCTCCGTTGCTTTATGCCATTCCACATTCAACCTATTCGTGAGTTCCTGGTGCGCCCGACGATGCCCGAGGCGCTTTCCAGACTTCCCAGCCTTGCCAACAATGTAGTCTGGAGTTGGGAACCCGTCATCCGGGACCTCTTTCGCCGCCTTGACCCCGCGCTCTGGAAGGAGTCCGGGCACAACCCGGTTGTTATGCTGGGACGCGTCTCGCAGGCAACGCTGGCCAGGATGGCCGCGGATCCCCGCTATCTTGGACTGTACGGCCGCGCATGCCAGCGGTATGACGCCCATCTTCGCCCCCTAAGGGCTCAAGGCGACCCTCTTATCGCTTACTTCTCCGCGGAGTACGGACTTACCGAATGCATGCCGATCTACTCGGGCGGCCTCGGCATTCTCTCGGGCGACCATCTGAAATCCGCGAGCGATCTGGATGTTCCCCTTATCGGCGTCGGTCTGCTTTACCAGCAAGGCTACTTCCGCCAGTACCTCAACCCCGATGGATGGCAGCAGGAGCGCTACTCGACCAACGACTTCTACATGCTGCCCGTAAGAACGGTCCAGGACGCGTCGGGCGCGGACCTCAAGGTCACGGTACAAGTCCCTTCCGGACCGGTTGTCATTCAGGTTTGGAAACTGCACGTCGGACGCATCAGCCTCTATCTGCTTGACACCAACATCCCGGAGAACGCCTATTCTCAAGGCCGGGACATCACCGACACCCTATATGGCGGCGACGTGGATACCCGTATCCGGCAGGAGATCGTTCTCGGCATCGGCGGCCTGCGCGCGCTCGAGGCCATGGGAATCAAACCGACCGTTTTTCATATGAATGAGGGCCACTCCGCGTTTCTGTCCCTTGAGCGCATACGAAACCTGATGCACGGCGACCGGCTCTCGTTCGATGAAGCCCTTGCGGCCAGCCGCGTCAATAACGTCTTTACGACGCACACGCCCGTGCCCGCGGGAATCGACAAGTTCGAAGCGGGCATGATGTTTCACTATTTTCACACCTACTGCCGGGAATCCGGCATTCCGTTCGATCGTCTCATGGCGCTCGGCCGCTGGAATCCGGCCTCGGCCGAGGAACCATTTTCGATGGCGGTGCTGGCGCTTAAGACTTCCGCCTACCGCAACGCGGTCAGCAAGCTTCACCGCGCGGTTTCCCAGGAGATGTGGAACGAATTGTGGCAGCAACTCCCCACCTGGGAAGTGCCGATCACTTCGATAACCAACGGCGTTCATCTGCCAACCTGGCTGAATCGGGATCTCGCCGAACTCTACAATCAATACCTGCAGCCCGACTGGCTTGAGCGATGTTCGGACCCGAAAACATGGGAGCTCGTGAGCGATATTCCCGATGAGGAGCTGGTTGAAGTGCACCGCCGCCGCAAGCGCAGGCTGATTGCCTTCGTGCGGGCGCGCCAAGTGGCCAGCGCGCTCCGGCGCAAGGCCCCCGCGATCGAGACGCAGCGGGCGGCCGACGTTCTCGATCCGAATGCGTTGACCATCGGATTCGCCAGGCGTTTCGCCACATACAAGCGCGCAACCCTGTTGTTCCGCGATATCGAGCGGCTGAAGAAAATTCTTTGCAGCAAGGAAAGGCCGGTTCAAATCGTCATCGCCGGCAAGGCGCACCCTAAGGACCAGCCCGGCAAGGCGCTCATCCGCGAGATCGTTCAGTATTCGCGGGATCCGGACCTCTGGAAGTACGTCGTTTTTATCGAAGACTATGACATGAAGGTTGCGCGCGAGATGGTGCAGGGCGTCGATCTTTGGCTTAACAATCCAAAACGCGGCGAAGAGGCGTGCGGCACCAGCGGGATGAAGGCCGGTCTGAACGGCGTTCTTAACCTGAGTATTCTCGACGGCTGGTTCGACGAAGCCTACGAAAACTCCGGCGGCTGGGCGATAGGGGACCGCGAGGATTATACCGAGGAGCAGGACGCCATACACGCCAGCGCGATCTACTACCTGCTTGAGAACGAAATCGTCCCTACTTTTTACGAACCCCGCGAGGGGGGCGTTCCGGCCGCGTGGATCAAGCGCGTCAAGCAATCCCTCATTCATCTGAGCCCGGAGTTCGACTCCCGCCGGATGGTGAGCGATTACGAAACGCAACTTTACGCGCCCGCTCACGAATCGTTTGCGCGTCTGCGGGCGAGTGGTCTCGATGTGGTGCGCGAGCGCGCCCGCTGGAACGCGCGGATCGCGGAGGTCTGGGATCACCTGCGGTTCCTCGACGCGGGAAGGGCGCCTTCGGTTCCGGTGACCAGCGGCATGCCGGTTCAGGTGCGCGCCGTGCTGGACATGGCTGGATTGAATCCTGAAGACATTCGAGTGGAAGCGGTGCTGGGGCAGGTCGGCCCTTCGGGATCGCTTGAAGACACGGAAGTGGTCTTGCTCCCATGCACCGAGCGCAACGGCCCCGAGGCCGTATTCTCGAAACAGTTGGTCCCGGATCGGACCGGCAGAGTCGGATACGCCGTTCGCGTGAGCGCCAATCATTCCGACGATCCACTCACCAGGCCATGCTCGGCATTCTTGAAATGGGGTTGATTTCCCACGCGAACCTCGCGATATGTTATTGTCATTTGGAAAGCGGATAGTTTTCCTGGTACGGATTTCACCGTTCCGTGGTACATATAGGTTTACGGTATTCGACGAATCGCCGACGCTCAACGAAGAGCGGATGACAGTTCGTCCCCCCCGAACATTTACAGGCCGACTTTGAAGGAGTGATCCATCCAATATGGACGGAGATCGCAAATACACACAGCGCGGTTACATGGATACGAACCGTGAAGGGCCGCGCGAACGCTTCGGAGACCGTCCCAAGACTCCTCCGGGACCTCGTCCGCCTCTGGATATTACGGGGCCGCGGCTGCCGCGGTTGTTGCAGACTGTAACCGCGTCTCGCTGTTACAACTGCGCGACGATGCTCGCCGCGGACACCGATTTTACGGGTCTGTGCCCCAAATGTCATGCGCCGTTGCACTGCTGCAAACAGTGCGCGCATTTCGAGTCTTCGACGCGCTTTCAGTGTCTCAAGCCGATACCGGTCAGGATTGCCGTCAAGGACAAAGTGAACGAGTGCGGCCTGTTTGCGCCAAGGGTCACCGTCGCCCGCGATGCGGCGCCCACGGCCGCGCACGCCGGCGAGTCGCGAGCGGCGCTCGATGCCACGCCGCGCACGCCGAATGACGCGCGCAACGCTTTCGACCGATTGTTTAAGAAATAGAGCGCTTTAAGAAATAAGCGCTTCAGGAAATACGAGCCGCCTACTCCTCCGGGTTCGGTGGCCGGTCTCCCGGCAACGCATGCGGCAGGGTATCCTGCACTTTTTCACGGAATCCGCCTTTCATCGCGTTCGCCATCGTTACCGCGCGGTCGCCGTACTTGTCTCTCAGTTTATCGGCCGCCGACAATGCCTGCTTCCACTTGTCCCGGTTGTCCTGATCGAGCAGGTTCATCTGTGAGCCTTCGCCGTCTCCAAGCGACGATGCCTGAACTCCAAGCAACCGCACCGGCGCGCCCGGATTCCAACCGGCGCGGAATAGCTTCAAGATCCCCTGAAATATATCCGTGTCGAGCTGTGTCGGCGTTTCCATCGAGTGCGCCCGCGTGATGGTGGAAAAGTCCGAGTAGCGCAGCTTGAGCTGTAAGGTGCGGGTGTGCAGTTCCGCTTCGCGCAAACGCCTGCCCACCATCTCGCTCAAGCGCGCGAGCGTCGTCTCGAGTCTCTCGCGGTCGGCGGTGTCCTCCATGTAGGTGTGTTCATGGCTGATCGACTTCGGCGCCGCGCTTTCGCCGACGGCCGTGTCGAACCATCCACCGGCGTCCCTTCCCTGGGCTTTGCCCGCGAGAGCGAGTCCCCATTGGCCGAATCGGCGCCCTAGTTCTTCCTCTCCCAGGCGCGCCAGATCCCGTACCTTGCGAATCCCCAGCGCGTTCAAGTTCTTTTCGGCGACTTTTCCCACGCCGGGAATTCTTCGCACATCGAGGGGAGCGAGGAATCGCGCCTCCTGGCCGGGTAGCACCCATAGGATTCCGTTCGGCTTCGCCTGATCGGACGAAACCTTGGCCACCATTCGGGACGCCGAAATGCCGATCGAGCAATTGAGCCGGGTCTCGGCCTTCATGGTTTCATGCAAACGGTGCGCGGCTTCAAGCGGCGGCCCGAGCAGACGTTCCGTACCCGTCATGTCGAGGTAAGCTTCGTCGATCGAAGCCATGGATACCAGCGGCGAGAACCGGCCGAGCACCGCCAGCACCTTGCTCGACGACTCCCGGTATCGGCTGGGATTCCCTTCGATGAAAATGGCGTGAGGGCACAGTTTCGCCGCGGTTCGCAGCGGCATCGCCGAGTGCACTCCGAACTTCCGCGCCTCGTAAGAGGCGGCCGATACCACTCCGCGCTGGTCTCGCGGCCCGCCGACGACAACCGCTTTCCCCTTCAGACCAGGATCGAACAATTCTTCGACGGAAACGAAGAATGCGTCCATGTCGACGTGGAAAATCGTCTTCACCACCGCTCCTTCCGCAAACCGCGCTTCAAGCCGCCAGCGGCCTGGACCCTATCCAATGCCGGATCTGGAGGACCAGTTCGCGCGGATCGAATGGTTTCTGCACAAATGGACAGCCCAACATACGGCAACCCCGCTCCTCCTTCTCTGAAATTCCGCCCGCCATGAGGAGCATGGGAAGGTCCGGATGGGTCAGCCGCAAGTGCGCTCCGAGACTCAACCCCGAACCGTCCGGCAGCAGGTTGTCGATCAGCACGCAATCCAGGACGTTCTCCTTTGCCAGTTGCTTCGCCCTCAACGATGTGGCCGCCGGCAACCCCGTCCAGCCCTCGGCGGCGATCAGCGTTTGGAGAAAGGCGAGCGACTGCTCGTTGCTGTCCACAATCAGCACCGCCGGCGGGGAAGGCGCCGCCTCGGGCGCACTGACAAGCTGAAGGTCGAGCGAGTCCCCGTCCGGAGCCAGATCCGCCCTCACCGCCGCGCCCGGTTCCATTCGCCCCATTGCGACCATCGCGGCCAGGGGCTGTGTCAGATGACGATGAATCGTGCGATTCAGTTCGCGCGCGCCATAACGCGCACTGGTTCCCTTCCTGAGCAGGAAGCCCCTTCCCTCCTCGGAAACTTCAATCGCGAAGCCGCCGGCGCCGAGCCGGGCATTCACATGTTTCTGTAGTCCGGCGATCTGCTGATCGAGTATCAGCGAGAGCGAGGCGGCCTCTAGGGGCTGATAAGTGATGACGCAGTCGATCCTGTTTACGAACTCGGGCGAGAACCGCTTCCTCACCGCGGACATTCCCACCCGCTGAAGCTTGCCCCTCATATCGGCGGGATCGGCCGGCGCGCCCGCCTGGAAACCGAAGTTCGGAGCCAGTTCCTTCATCATCTCGCTTGCGCCAAGGTTGCTCGTGAGGAAGATGATGCTCTTCTCGAAATTGACGGTCGTGTTATCGCCCAACCGAAGCGTGGCTTTGTCCAGCACGCCCAGGAGCAGACGGGTCATGGACGGCGCGGCTTTCTCGATTTCGTCGAATAGGATCACCGAAAGGTCCGAATGCTCCGATGTGACGGCATGCAGCCTCTGCTGCGACAGCATGGGCTGCGTCTCGCGATGCCCCAGATAACCCGGAGGCGCGCCGATCAGCTTCGCCACTTCGTGTTCCATTTGAAACTCTCCGCAGTCCACCCGGAGCAGGTCTCTCGCGTCCCCGTGGAGAGCCTCCGCGAGCACTTCCACCGTCCGGGTCTTCCCCGTGCCGGTGGGTCCGAGGAGAAGGAACACTCCCACGGGCCGTCCCTCCGGGGCAAGGTCCGCCTGGAATATCCGCACGTAGGAAACGATGACATCGGTGGCGGCGGTTTGCCCGACCACTTTCTTCGAGAGGATCGCGCTCAGATCCTCGGTAGGCGCAACGGCCGGTTTCTTCGATTTTGGTTGTGGGGGTTTCGTTCGTTCCGCCATGTTGGCCTCAGTATAGGCCGCGAATGCGGGATAACGGACTATGCCACCTTCGGAATTGCCGGGAAAAAACCGGCCGAACCCGCAACTCACGCTTTAGTATCTTCGGCGTACGGCCGCTCGCGAGGGGATCGAAAATAATTTGCGAAGTTGGTGACCGGCTTAGCGGGACCTCTACCGGTCCCCGCGGTATCCTCCGCCGCCACCACCGCCGCCGGATCCGCGCGAGCGGAATCCGCCGCCGCCACCGCCTCCCTCGCGCTGCGGACGGGCTTCGTTCACGTTAAGCGCGCGCCCCTTCAACTCTTTTCCATTGACTTTCTGGATGGCCGCATCGGCCTCGGCATCGTCGTTGATCTCGACAAAAGCGAAGCCCCGCGACCTTCCCGTCTCACGATCCATTACGATCTGCAAGCTAGCCATGCTGGCAAATCCCTCGAACAGCGTCCGAAGATCGTCTTCGGTCGCAGTGAAAGGAAGATTTCCCACAAACAATTTCTTCATCGTTCCGCCTTATTGAACCGGGCGCAGTAGCGCCCTTGCCTAGCAAGAATATAGAATCCGCTGCGGCGTGTCAAATGAATTTCGCCGCCGTTCCAGCGCAGGCAAGATACGGACGGCACAATCTAACCCTTAAAATCTCCGCCTGCCGCAACTTCGCTTGCGCACCTCATGGAAACACGGCGGCTCTTATTCCTTGAAGGGTACGTCTACTTCAATGTAGCTGCCGGGTATAGCCGCATTGACAGCTTCGATGACGCGTTGAATATGAGGCTGAAGTTGCGGCCATTGCTGCTGGCCGAGTCCACAATTGCGATTTTACGGCCCGCAAGATTTTGCTGATAGCGAATGTTTTTGTCGGTTGTCAGCAAGATGTCGAAACCGGCCTCTTCCGCTGCGGTCAGCAAATCGCCATTCGTGAGCTTATCCCAGCGTTGCTGTGCCGCTGTGTGGACGGTGTGGCCTTCGAGATACGAGCGGATCGGCACAGGGGTTGCCTGATCGAAAACAATAAGCATCTACGGCGCGTAAGCGGGTGCTCTATCGAGACTGCGAACGGCGAACTCGATAACCGCCCTGACCTGTTCGCGGTCAAGCCCGTCGAACCATTCCATGATGTCGTCGATACTGGCTCCGGCTTCGATATTCTCGAAGATTGCAGAGACGGGCATACGCGTACCGCGCAGCACCCATGCGCCGCTGACTTTGCCGGGGATGCTCTCCACGGCGGGGCATTGTGACCAATCGAGAGTCGGCATCATCGCGCTCCTTTCTTTCAGGGTACGTCACCCTGAAAAAGAGAACAACCTATGTCAGCTTCGTTTCGAAGCGGGTGGCATGAGGACGCCGTCGTCGAGATCTGCCTGCGGCAGCAAGGAATTTGGCTCTCCCCCTTTCCCGTTTCCCCCTCCGGGGACAAGCCGGGGGCACACCGCCACTCGCCAGGCTCGGGCGGGTGAAAGCGCCAGCCAAAAGCAAAGCCGCTCGTTGCGGCTTCAGGCCGGTAAGGAAGAGGGGATTCTTAAATGGGGCTGCGCCCCTCGTCCCCGCCCGGCCTCAAATGATAATGCGCTCTATGCGGTAAACCGGACAGATCACGTGTTAATAAAAGCGGACATCTTGACAAGTTAACGACACCTCTGTGTTCTTTCCTGCCGTGACCGATTCAGTCGGTCCCCCAGCTTGCATGGCGTTCTCCTGCTGCCCTTGTGCCGATGATTCCGATCCCAACGACACAATAGTACAGAGGAGGACGTCGACTTTCCAGGTATTCAGTTTGCGGCGAACCGCGCTGTGAATCACTGCGGGTGCCTGCTTTTCCGGGCCGATTCTAAGGTCGCGCTACTAGTACCAGACCTCGCTTCGCGCGGCTTGGAAACACGGCGGGCGCTTACTCCTTGAATGGTATGTCTACTTCAACGTAGCTGCCGGGCTCCGCTGCATTGACGGATGCGACGATTTTTCCCGCAACGAGCTTGACCATGGGCCACTGCGAATTTCCGAGCGCCACGAGCGCTATTTTCCGGACCTCTAGATTCTGTTGATACCGGATATTCTTATCCGTCGTCGCTATGACATCGAAACCGGCTTGCTCGGCGGCGTCGATCGTAAGCGTCAGAGGAAACCACCTGTTCCGGGAGTGAATTTGGTGGTGAAGTAGGGGAGTGAATGCAGAACCGGAGTTCGTAACAGGGAGCCAGGGGAGTCGGCAAGAAGGCGAGAGTTGCCTGCGGAGTGCGAACGGCGACGTGCTAC
>CAMDED010000185.1 GCA_945893365.1 Candidatus Sulfopaludibacter sp. SbA3
AAACTGTTCGATACGCTGGGTACCCGGTTTGGCCAGCGTCCCGGCGGTTACACCCGCATCGTTCGCCTGGGGAACCGCAAGGGCGACGGAGCGGAACAAGCCATGATCGAGCTTGTGGGTTCCGAGCTGGTAAAGCGCGCCGCGGAGCGTGCCAAGCGCCGCGAAGAGCGTCTAAAAGCGCAGCGCGAGGGCCGCGAACCCGAGGCTGGCGAAGAATAACGCAGGACAGGCATCCAGCCCCAATGCGACTAAGCATCGCAGGTCGATGAGGCTATACAGGATGACCGATGTCGCCCTGGACGCTTTCCCGTATAGCGGCTTCACTACTACGGTTGAATCGCTCTTCATGGGCGTTCCGGTGGTTACGCGGTTCGACGACCGGCCGAGGTCGCGGCACAGTTTGACGATGCTTAAGGATGTGGGTTTGGACGAGTTACTTCAGACTCCGTGGCCGGTTTCGTCGACAGAGCGGTCGGGTTGGCCAACGACCTTCCACGACTCGCTCATTTGCGGCGGCGGCTCCGTAAATTGGTTCTGGCGTCTCCCCTCTACGATGCCGCGGCGTACCCGCGCAGTCCGGAGGCGGCCTATCGTGAAATGCTTGTTACAAACTATACGGGACCGGGTTCAGCTGCGATTCGGGCAGGCGCCGGTCGAGTAGACCCAAAGTCACGGGCGCTTGATCAAGATACCTCGACTCGAAGGATCGTGCCGTGAGAGGGCTGCGGGTCGCGCAGGCGAGTCCACTCCGCTGGACAGCGGCCAACAACTGGTTTTGGAAGATGCCCACCAGACCGACCTGGAGTTGATGCGCGCGGCGAAGGCTTCTACTGTCGCGTGTCCAGCATGAAACGCCGTAAGGGTTCGGCGCCCGAACCTTGAACAGATTGGGAGAGGCGGCGCATCGAAAAGGCCAGCCCGCCTGCCGGAAGGCCGTTCGGACCGCGGCGCTCCGGGAGGCCGGCCGAACCTGAATCGGAGGAAGTCCCATAGCGCCAGTCTAGCCGAGCGGCGATATTTCCAGAACTTGCGGGAAAGCGCAGCGATCCGTTTTTCGTATATGCTTATAATCTGGAGGAGGTTCGAGCCGACGCAGTTTTTCAGGTCTTTGCAGGACAACCGCTTGGCCGATCCAGTCCGATGACCATCCGGCGAATGGGGCATAATTCGTGCACGATTTGCGGAGGCCGTCTGCAGCGCATTCATCGCACTTTCCGCGAGCGTTTGTCCTCCATGGCCAAGCTGCGGTGCTCGGAATGCGCGAGGATAACCTCCGTCCCCAGGCGGTTCACTTTCCTGTTCGGGAAGGAGAGCCGGTGCCTGAGTTGCGGCACTTATAGCGTCCAGCGCCTGGTGCGGCGCGATCATGTCGACCGGCTTTCCACGCACCCGTTCAGCATTATCAGTTATCTGAAGGGCGGACGGGTGCACTGGTGCCCGTTCTGCCGCCTTCAATTTTACGATCGGCGGCCGCCTTTGCCGAAGGCAGCGGCGATCCGCAGGACCGCCGAGGAGATCTGAGCGAATGCTGAGGATTGCACGAGAGCTGGTCTGCATATTCACGGCGCATGCCGCGCTGGTATTCGCCGCCGATTTCGATCGCGATATCCAACCCATTTTCGAGGCCCGATGCTACTCCTGCCATGGCGCAAAGCTCCAAGTCAGGGGATTCAGACTTGACGGCAGAAGCGCGGCGCTTCGCGGAGGGGACTCCGGTATCCCGTCCATTGTTCCTGGGAACAGCGCGGGAAGCCCGCTTTTCCGGTACATTGCAGGCCTCGAACCGAAAATCGTCATGCCTCCGGCGGGCGGCCGCCTCACGCCCCAGGAAGTCGAACGGGTGCGCGTCTGGATCGACAGCGGCGCGGAGTGGCCTGAACGGAGCGGCGATTCGAGCGCGGCCGATCCGATTCTGCAAAGAGGCGTGGGGCACTGGTCCTTCCAGCCGATTCACAGGCCGGCCATTCCCCAGGTAAGGAACTCCGGCTGGGTGCGCAATTCGATCGACGCCTTCGTTCTGGCGCGATTGGAAGCGCGCGGATGGAATCCGGCCCAGCCCGCGGGATCGGGCGCATTGATGCGCCGGATGCACCTCGACCTGACCGGCATGCCACCCAATCTCTCCGAACAGGACGCGTTTCTGAAAGACGGCAGCCCGGCGGCCTTTGACCGTCTAATCGAAGCTCTGCTTGTGCGCCCCGCTTACGGCGAGCGCTGGGGGCGGCACTGGCTCGATCTTGTTCGATACGCCGAAACCAACGGCTATGAGCGTGACGCGATCAAGCCGAGCGTCTGGCGATACCGCGACTACGTGATCGCCGCCTTCAACCACGACAAGCCATTCGACCGGTTCATCCTCGAACAACTCGCCGGCGACGAGATACCGGACAGCAACGCCGAGACCCTCACGGCGACCGGTTACTACCGTCTTGGTCCCTGGGACGACGAACCGGCCGACCCCGCCGAAGACCGTTTCGATCAGCTTGAAGACATCGTTTCGACGACGTCTCAGGCTTTTCTCGGTCTGACTCTCGGATGCGCGCGCTGCCACAACCACAAGTTCGAACCGCTGCTCGCCCGCGACTACTACAGCATGGTCGCCGTATTCAACGGGCTTGAGCGCCCGCGCAACGGACGTAGCGAAGTGGACCTGCCCGCCGGCACTCCCGCGGAGCTCGAACGCCAGGCCGTTCGCGATGCGAAGATCGCTCCACTATCGAAGGAAATCGAAGAGCTTCGGTCGAATTTTAGAACAGCACATCTGAGGGGCGATCGAAGCAAGCTCCCTCCCGCGGCTCGCGCGGCCTTTCTTGCCCTGCCCGCAAAACGCACGGACACCGACCGGCAACTGATTCGCGAACACGAAAAAGCGTTGACCGCGGAACTTGCCGAAGCGCTGCCGGACGAGATTCGGTCGAAGATCGCGGATCTGGAAACGCAAATCGTGGGGTTGCGAAAGGCCACGCCGGACCTTCCTCGCGCTTACATGATGCGCGAAACCGGGCCCAAGCCTCCCGCCACCCACCTGCTGTTGCGCGGCAAGGCGGCGGCGCCGGGCCCCGAAGTTCCACCCGCCGTGCCCACAATTCTGTCGAAGCCGGATACCGCAACGCCCCTCGAAGCGCCGGGCGCCCCGGGAACCAGTGGACGCCGCCTGGCGTTGGCCCGTTGGCTATCGAGCCCATCCAATCCGCTTACCGCCCGCGTGATGGTGAACCGCGTATGGCAATTCCATTTCGGCGACGGCCTCGTGCGCACGCCCAACGATTTCGGAGTCATGGGCGAGAAGCCCACACACCCCGAGCTGCTCGACTACCTGGCGTCCTGGTTTGTCGAGAACGGGTGGTCCGTGAAGAAACTCCACCGGCTGATCATGTCGAGCAACGCTTACCGAATGAGCCGCCAAGGCAACGCCGCCTACGCCGCTGCCGATCCCGAGAACCGGCTGCTGTGGCGCGCTCCCTACAGAAGGCTTGAAGTGGAAGCGATTCTCGATTCCATGCTCGCGGCAAGCGGAAAGCTGAATTCGACCCTTTCGGGCCCTTTTATGTACCCATTTGTACCAAGAGCGGCGCTTGAGGGCAGTAGCGATCCCGACAAGATCTGGCGTCCGTTCGACGAGAGCGACGCCTCCCGGCGTACCGTGTACGCGCACGTGAAACGGTCGATGATCGTGCCCGTCCTCGAAGTGCTCGATTTCTGCGACACTACGCGGTCCTCCGCCCGCCGCCTCAACACGAGCGTGGCGACACAGGCTCTGACGCTGTTCAACGGCGATTTTGTGAACCGGCAGGCTGCGCACTTCGCGCGGCGAGTCGCTACCGAAGCCGGTACCGATCCGGAGGTGCAAATCGTCCATGCCTACCGGCTCGCGCTGTCGCGTCCACCGACGGGCGTGGAGCGCGCCGAAATGCTCAGCTTCCTGAAATCGGGCAAGCTCGAAGAGATGTGCCGTGTGATTTTCAACCTCAACGAATTCGTTTACCCGGATTGAGAAAAACCATGGAGCTAATCGGCCGATTCAAGCCCAATCGCACCCCGTGCGGACGCACGCGCCGGGAGTTTCTCTGGCAGGTAGGAGGCGGCTTCGCGGGACTGGCCCTGGTCGATCTGCTGTCGCGAGACGGCTTCTTCACGGCCCACGCACAGGCGGCATCGATTAAACAGCCTCATTTTCCGGCCAAGGCGAAGCACGTTGTTTTCCTGTTCATGAACGGCGCTCCCAGCCAGGTCGACACGTTCGATCCCAAACCGGCGCTCACGAAGTTCCACGGAACCCCGTATAAGGGCGATCTGACGGTGGGCTCAAACAGCCGCCCGGTGGGCTACCTGATGCAATCGCCCTTCGAGTTCAAGCGGCATGGACAAAGCGGCCTCGAAATCAGCAGCCTGTTTCCGCACACGGCGAAATTCGCCGACGATATCTGCGTGATCCGCTCCATGCATACGGACACGGCCGCGCATGCGTCGGGCTGCCTGCAGATGAACACCGGAAATATCCTGATTGGAAAGCCGGCGCTCGGTTCGTGGCTCAGCTATGGGCTGGGATCGGATAACGACAGCCTGCCGAGCTTCGTCGTGATGACGGACCCGAGGGGCGGCCCCATCGGAAGCGCCTCCAACTGGACGGCAGGCTACATGCCCGCCGCCTATCAGGGCACGCTCTTCCGCAGCACGGGCGCGCCGCTGCTCGACCTTGCAACGCCCGAGGGTTTGACGGACCGCGAGCAGCGCAAGTCGCTCGATCTGCTTGAACGTCTGAATCGCGAGCATCTGGCATCCCGTCCGGGCGAGTCTGAGCTGGCCGCGCGGATTCAGTCCTACGAGCTCGCCTACCGCATGCAGACCACGGCTTCGGATGTGGTTGGCATCGATAAGGAAACCCAACAGACCCGCAACATGTACGGCCTGGATAGCAAGCTTACGGCGGATTTTGGGCGGAAATGCCTGATCACGCGGCGGCTGCTCGAGAAGGGCGTGCGCTTCGTGCAACTCTATTCGGGTGGCGGCCACATTGAGGACACCTGGGACGGGCATACGGACTGCATCACAAATCACAAACTGCACGCGGGCGAGACCGATCAGCCGATCGCGGCGCTGATTGCCGACCTGAAGCGAACCGGCCTTTGGGACGAAACGCTTCTGGTTTGGGGCGGCGAATTCGGCCGCACGCCGACGAGTGAAGGGGTCGGAAAACCAGGCCGGGACCACAACTGGTACGGCTTCAGCATGTGGCTCGCCGGCGCGGGTGTGAAGGGCGGACAGGCGGTGGGAGCGACCGACGAGATCGGATTCAAGGCTGTCGAAGAGCCGTGCCACGTGTCGGATTTTCACGCGACCATCCTGCACTTGATGGGGCTCGACCACACGCGGCTGACGTATTTTTATTCGGGCTTCAACCAACGGCTCACCGGCGTGCGCGGCGAGGTGGTGCGGAAGGTCCTGGCGTAGCGGGCATTGCGTTCTGGCGGCACTCCCGCCATGTTTTGACGGTAAGTCGCTCGACAAGCGCTGCGAATAAACTACTTACGGGAGCGGTTACGGGCAGGCGGCCTGGGAGCGCATTTTTTCCGGCTCAAAATGGCCGCGCGAGCGAGCGCCGCGCGGCTGAGACGCGGGTCTATCTCTTGTTCTTGCCGGGCTTTCGCAATCGCAAATGCACGCGAGCGACATCGCCCATGTAGTGGTTCTGCGAAAACGCGCCGGCCGCGAACGAGATGTGCTCAAGGGATTTTGCGGCGTCCCCTTCCGCTTCATAGTAGAGACCGATGTAGAGGTGCGCGAAGAACAGGGCCTCGCGGGAAGCTCCCCCGGCTTTGAGCACGCTCGCGGGCGTGGCCTTGCCCCGGAACATTTCGTAAATCTGCATCATGGGCACGCGACCGTCGTCGTGTATCGGAATGAGAGCTTCGCGGGCTTTGGCGCTGCCGTCGATACGCGAATAGCAGAGGTAATGCCAGACGGCGTTCTCGACGTCCTCGGGATTCACGAGTCGATGACGCTCAAACTGGCGGCGTCCCTCTTCAAAGCGGCCGGCGTAGTAGTAGGAAATACCGCGCTGCCAGTGATGCGGTTCCTGTTCGGGGTCGAGCTCGATGGCGCGGGTAAAATCCGAAATGGAAGCGTCTATGCGGGCATTGCGGAAGTTCTCCGCACCTCGCATATTGAAGATTCGCGGATCGGTTTGGGCGCCCAGGACGCCGCAGGCGGCTAGTGCCAGATAGAGCTTCATGATCGAATCAACGACTCTAACACAGCAAAGGGCTCGAAGAGAATGGCGGAGGAAAAGCGGGTTCGAATGCGTTGCCGGCCGCTCATGGGAGAGCAGTTTACGAATCGCCGAGAGTCACGAAAGACGGTCAGCGTCAACGAGCGGCACGCCGGCGCAGTGCGGCTCGGGTTTCGAGTTTTTAGATTGCGGACTCATCTCCGGGATATCCCAGTTAAGGTGATCGTACGCGGGTTCCTTCCGCCGCTTCGGTACAATATTCTGTATGTCCCCGTCGAACGACGAATTTTATCGCATCGGTAAACTTCCTCCCTACGTATTTGCCGTAATCAACGAAATGAAGGCGCGGGCGCGCGCCGCCCAGCAGGACGTGATCGATCTCGGGATGGGAAATCCCGACGGCTCGACGCCGCGCATCGTAGTGAACAAGCTGATCGAGGCCGCGCGGAATCCGCGGAATCACCGCTACTCGCAGTCCAAGGGGATACCCCGTCTGCGCGAGGAGATCGTCAAGCGCTACAAGGCGAAGTACGACGTGGACCTCGACCCGGAAAAGGAAGCCATCGTCACCATCGGCGCAAAGGACGCACTGGCGCATCTGCTGTTCGCCGTCGTTGGGCCCGATGACGCCGTCGTATCGCCGAACCCGGCGTATCCGATCCATCAGTACGGAGTAATCATGGCGGAAGGGCATGCCTGCATGCTCCCGATGCCGGACGCGGCCACATTTCTGAACGGCCTGGAAAATCTGTACCGCACGAACGCCAGGAAGCCGAAGCTGATCCTGATTTCGTTTCCGCACAATCCGACCACGACCTGCGTGGACCTCGATTTTTTCAAGGAGATCGTAAGACTCGCCCGGCACTACGGTTCCATGATCGTCCACGATTTCGCCTATGCCGACCTTTGCTTCGACGGGTACAAGGCGCCCAGCATCCTGCAGGTGGAGGGAGCGAAGGACGTCGCTGTCGAGATCTTTTCGCTGTCGAAGAGCTTCAACATGGCCGGATGGCGGGTGGGCTTCTGCGTGGGGAATTCGAAGATGATCGGGGCCCTGGCAAGGATCAAGAGTTATCTCGACTACGGCGTGTTTCAACCCGTCCAGATCGCCTCGATCATCGCCCTTCGGGAGTGCGAGCAGGAGACGCAGAAGATTTGCGCCACCTATCAGAAGCGTCGCGACGTCCTGGTGACGGGGCTGAGGGGCGCGGGGTGGCCCGTCGAGCCGCCGAAGGGAACGATGTTTCTGTGGGCGGAGGTGCCGGAGCGGCACCGGAAGGCCGGATCGCTCGAGTTCGCGAAATTGCTCATGGAGAAGGCTCTGGTGGCGGTGTCTCCGGGAGTCGGCTTCGGCCCGTTGGGCGAGGGACACGTCCGGTTCGCGCTGGTCGAAAACGAGCACCGCATCAAGCAGGCCACAAGGTCCATCAAGCAATTTCTAAAGGGATGACGATTTTGAAGTGATGACGCTCTGAACCATGAAAGCCTTGCCACTCGAAGGCCGTCCGATCACGCTGCGGTTCGACGCGGGGCTGAGAGCGCATCGCGGAAAACTGTTGGCCGGATCCGGCGCGCGGGGGATCGCGGTGCATGCGGCGTCGTTTGTGCGGCGGCGCGAAATTGTGCTCGATCGGACGCTGAAGAAGAATCGTGAAGAATGCGCCCGCGTATTGGTTCACGAACTGTTTCATTTCGCCTGGGTGAAGCTTGGAAACCGGATGCGGCGGGAGTTTGAGCGATTGCTCGAAGGGGAGATGGGCAGCCGCGCCCGCGGGGAGCTCGGCTGGTCGGCCGAGATGAGGAAAGTGAAGCTGGTTCCGGCGGACTTGGCTCGCCGGTCGAGCGCATGGCGGGAGTATGTATGCGAGAGTTTCTGCGAAACCGGCGCATGGCTCTACTCGGGCGTCGGGCGGCACGAGGAATTCACGCTCGCCGGCCGGTTTCGCAGCGCCCGGCGAGAGTGGTTCGAGCGGTCCGGGTTCGGTGTCCGAATACCGGTATAATTGAGGAATAGGAGCTTTTTGTGTACCTTTTTTCAGTGCGCCGAGTTCTGCTGGCGGCGTTGTCGCTTAGTCTCGCGGGGTTTGGTCTCGGCTGCGGGTCTTCGAAACCCGTACGCGCCGCGTCGCTGACGGCGTCCGCCAAACGGAAGGTGGCGGCGGATTTCGCCCTCAAGGACGCCGACGGCAAGCTGGTGAAGCTTTCCGATTTCAAAGGGAAAGTGGTGCTGCTCGATTTCTGGGCCACCTGGTGCGGCCCTTGTAAGTTCGAGATTCCGTGGTTCAAGGAGTTCGAGCGCGGGTACAAGGACCAGGGTTTCCTGGTTCTTGGCGTCTCCATGGACGAGGAAGGCTGGCAGATTGTGAAGCCCTTCGCGCAGGAATTGGGGATCAACTACCGCATCGTGATCGGCAATGACACTACGGCCGATCTGTATGGCGGCGTCACGGCTCTTCCCACGACTTTTCTGATCGATCGCGAAGGAAAAGTGGCGTCGGTACATGTGGGCCTCGCGTCAAAGGCGGACTTTGAAAATGGGATCAAGGAACTGCTTGCGGAATCCGCTGGCAAGAGCGCTTCCGTTGGCATTGACGGCCGCGGCGGCGCTTCTCGCCCAAATTAGCATCCTGACCGTTGCGCCGGTCCGGATGGTGAAGGTGAAACGCGGCGGCACGGCGTCCATTAGGGTCGCCTGCGAACTGAAGCCCGGATTCCATGTAAACAGCAATAAGCCAGCGGAGGATTTTCTGATTCCCCTGCGGCTTACGTGGGAGAAGGGCGTTCTGGAAGTAGCTGAAGTCGTGTTCCCCAAGGCTCTGTTCAGGAAATTCGACTTCTCGGAGAAGCCGCTTTCCGTCTATGAGGGCGCATTCGACGTGGAGACGCGTTTTCGAATACCGGCGGGCGCACCGAACGGTCTGGGAATGATGACTGGGAAACTGCGCTATCAGGCGTGCAACGACCGGGAGTGCTTCCCTCCCAAGACTGTCGAAATCCGGGTCCCGCTCCAGGTGGAGTAGCACTGTCTGTAGATTTCGTCCAGAGCAAAATGGGCGTGTGGGCGGAGATGTGCGCGCCGGCTGCCTGATCGAGCGAGATAGAAGATCGTCGCGCCTATCCCTCAGTGTGCCGCCGGGGGCTAGCCGAACAGATAGACGATCTTGACGACGGAAGACCCGTAAATGGATTTCCCCGGCCGCTCGGTGGTGATGAACCCGTCCGTCCCCAACAGACGTGCCGCCGCGAGGTGTAAGGAACCCATCGCTCCCACACCGGAGCGGGACACCTCACGGCTGGCCCTGTCCAGGATTTAGTCTGACGCCGTACGGACGGATCAGGGCGCGAAGACTTCGGCTTCGAATAGGAACCACTTAGTCCGGTTATGAAGCTCCTCGAACCCAATTATTCCAAACCTTGGCGGAGCCATCCATCAGCGCCTGGTGCACGCGGGCGTGCTGCGTAACCATGCCGGCGTCGAGCATGTCGTGGAAAGGCTGCGCCTTCCAGAGCCCAAACGTGATGGCCTGCAAGAGGGCCGCGCCCCCGTAAACGGGATCCGGGATATTCTTGCCGAAATCGAAAACTTTGCTGCACCGGGGCGCGGCGGCGAAGTCCATTTCCACTTTGATCTTGTTGTCGGCGGTGAGGAAAAACGAATACAACTTCACCGCCGCGCCGAATTTCCCGGGCCCGAAACCGAAATTATTCGGGATCGGGGCGAAGGCGACGAACGGGTAGCCGACCGAGACCTCCAGCTTGTGGCCATTCGGCGAGTCCTTGTCGATGTGCACGAAATCGGGATGCGCCACAACGCACGCGGCCTCGTTGAACCTCTTCAGGTACGGCCCGAACTTCATGATGAAATCATGGATCTGTACGGTGAGGAGAGACCAGTTGTACTCGGTTCCGAGCGACCGCCAATCGACGCAGCCCTGGCGGAGATCTTCGGAGAACCGCCCGTATTCTCCTTTCATATTGCGATAGAGCGTTTGCTCCATCGTAAAGCCGCCCTTGTATCCGTCCGCGTAAACCCAGTGGGCGCGAGGCAGAAACTCCCGCAGCACATAATCGAGCAGCTGCTGCTCGGGGTTCGAGCCCACCACGTCGCTGAAGTCCACCACTTGGCGAACTCCCATTACGGATTCGAGTTTTCCGTTCATTGGAACGTGGGCCAAATAGCCATAGGCCTTATTTGGCAACGAAAACTGTTTCTTGAGGTCAAGCTTGATCTCGTTGATCCGCCGCTTGGGGTCACGGCACCAACGTTCCAGCTGAACCCCGTCCCGGATGGCTTCCTCGGTTTTTTCGATCAGAAAGCGCTCATGCTGCGAGAAGGTTTCCGGTATTGGCAGAGGACTGGTTTGGGCTGTCGGCATATTCTTGTACTCCGTATTGTGATCACACTCAAACCGTAAGTCAAACGCCCAACGGGCCTGGACGTTTCCGTGTAGGCAGCTCGCTCGCGCTACCGGGCGGGCGCTCGGCGTTCTACATCGACGGCGAGTCGTATTTGTCGACGGAGCTGTGGATGGCGGACTGGTGGACATCGTTCTCTTGCGAAATCGGCGGCGGGGCGGAAGGAAACGTCCCAGCGGCGATAAGTCCCCTTCGAGGAGACTCCCACAGGTCAAGGGACCTCATCGTACTGAGGCCCCTTGATCCCCGCGCATCAATCCGATCGCCGGGAGCCGGCACGTTTGCCGATCTCCGCCAACGACCGCAACGCTGCGTCGACTGCCGGCGCGTTCGAAAACAGGTCCGCAATCTCGGGGTCGATGATAACAACGTTTGAACTCATTGGGAGTCGCCCGGTATACTTCCCGCGGACCAGCGCCCCGAAATCAGCGCTTGTCTTCGGAACGAAGTTCGTCCGCAGCAACCTTCCTCATACAGCTTCCTCTCTGCCCGCGTCGCGTGAGCGACCACGAGTAAGCGGCCCACCGACGACATGCCAAACGTCACGAAGCGCATCGGTCCACATTCCCGCGAAGTCCTCTAGAGCGAATCGAGGAACGCCAGGAGATCGCCTCGCCGGCTCCGGTCTGCTCGTTGGCTGGGCCGCGAGGGACGGGAGCGAGCATCCCGATGAAGTCCTCAAGGCGATCGATGGCGCCGCCGCCCGGTTGCGGGGTCGGGCTTGTCTTCAGGGTCGGCCAGGGTGTCGCAGCCGGCCAGTTGTTCGAGGGTGAAGCCGGCTCCGTCCTCGCTAGGAGAGACGTCGCTGCCGTTTCCCATCTCGGTCCGGTAGGCGTCGGCGCTGAAAGCGAGAAGGGTTGCGTACCGCGATTTCCAGCCGAACTCACCCACGCGCGGTTGGTTGCTCGCGGGGCGTCGATGATGCGCGCGACGCGTCCTCTGGCCCGTCCTCGTTGCGCCAGCAGGCTTCCTTCAAGGCGAGTATCGTCTCATCCGGGATCGCTTCAATCAGGCAGTCGCCGAGCAGCGACAGCTGAGACGCCGCGCTGTTATTCGCGTTCGCGCGGACCGCGGGTCGGCATCCGGTTCCGGGATTGACGAAGGAATGGATGACGCTCGTCAGGCCAGGCGCTACGAATGGACTTCCGGGACCCTCGTTGCGTCCAGCGCGAAGTCCGGTCACGTGCTTCCGCCGCCGATGGCAGGCCAGCTGTGGCAAGCGCTGCAACTGGCGCCATTGAAGAACGGCCCGAGCTCGTCCTGTTGCTCTTCAACCTCTAGAAAGTTCCCACGGCCGGCCTCAAACCGCCTCCGCTTGGCCTCCGTAATGCCGGGCAAGGACGATCCGAAGCGCGGCGGCGGCCCTTGTTGGGCATTCGCCAGCCGGACTTTCATGCTTCCCAGGATCACACCGGCCGCCAGGGTGGACTTGTCCCCAAAACTGAGACAAACAGTTAAGACTCATTTTTCACTGAATGGAGAAAATGAGTCATGGGATTATCTCGACGGAAGTTCACAAAGGAGTTCAAGGAAGCCGCCGTGCGGCGGCTGGATTTGGGGGCGTCAA
>CAMDED010000186.1 GCA_945893365.1 Candidatus Sulfopaludibacter sp. SbA3
ACACGCTGGTTGCCTCGTCCCAGGGTGGTGCATCCTTACCCGGAGCAGCGCTTTGCCGTTATCCATCCAAGGTAAGAGCCGTATGCGTCAATCGCGCTTGTACGGATCTGTGCGGGGGGTGCGGGGTAACTTGCATCCCTACCGCGACAAGCTGGGATTCGCGCCCGATCCGATTCAGGCGCGGCCGCTCGAATCGGAGAGCAAGCGCGTGATTCTGAACTGCACCCGGCAATGGGCGAAGTCGACGGTCTCGGCTGCGAAGGCGGTACACTTGGCGGCGACACAGAAGGACAGCCTAATCCTGGTGGTGAGTCCCTGCGAGAGGCAAAGCGGGGAGTTCCTGAGAAAAGCGGCGGGTTCATGCGGCGGCTGCGTATGATAGTGAAAGGGGACGGGGACAACGCGATTTCGCTGGCGTTTCGGAACGGGTCGCGGATTGTGGGGCTGCCAGGAACAGAGGGGACGATCCGTGGATTCTCGGCCGTGTCGCTACTGATAGTGGATGAGGCGGCGCGGGTGCCGGACGAAATGTATAAGGCGATCCGTCCGATGCTGGCAGTAAGCAATGGGACGCCGTGGCTGATGAGCACACCGCGCGGGAAGCTGGGGTTCTTCCATGAGACATGGATGAATGGCGGCGAGGCGTGGGAGCGGGTGAAAGTGACGGCGGAGGAGTGTCTGCGGATATCGAAGGAGCATTTGAAAGAGGAGGGGGGCATTGGGAGTGCGGTGGTACAGGCAGGAATACATGTGCGAGTTCGAAGACGTGGTGAACGGAGTGTTCGACATGGCGAGTGTGATGGCGGCATTCAAGAGCGACATCACGCCGCTGGTGATCCCGTAGGGGGAGGAATCGGTGGCGAGTCCCTATGAACCACAATTGGCCTTTTGGCAATACTTGCCATCCATTGCCATTAATGGCACGGTGTAGCCAGAAACCGAAGGTGCGCCAAGCAGACGATGAATATCTCTCTTCCGGACCAACTCAAAGAATTTGTCGATGATCAGGTGGGGTCTGGCCGGTACAGCAGCGTTAGCGAGTACGTCAGGGATATGATTCGCGACGACGAAAAGCGCAAGGCCCAAGAAAAGCTGGAGACGATGCTCATGGAAGGCATCCAAAGCGGCGAACCTAGCGAGATGACACGGCAGGACTGGGCAGACATTCGCCGCGAAGCCGTCAGGCAATTCGAAGCGCGCAAATCCCGGAAAACGGTCTGATGACGCGTGTCCTCAAACGAGAGGCTGCAAAACGAGATCTGATCGCCCAGTGGGTTTGGTATGCATCGATCGGCAAGATGCCTTCGCCGATTCAACTGCGAGTTCCTACAATGAAGGTGATGAAAAGGTAAGATCTGAAGACTTTCTCGTATTCGGTCTTTTACGAACAAGCGTTTGAAGGCGGCTACATAGCGTTGGTTCCGGCGCTGCCCGGCTGCCACACCCAGGGCGAAACCCTGGAAGAAGCGGAGCTTAACGTGAAGGAAGCCATCGCGTTGTACCTGGACAGCTTGGCCGCCCATGGGGAAGCGATTCCGGAGGAGGGGCGATCATTTCAGGGAAGGTGACCGTCCCCGTCACTGTTCCCGCTTGATTCATGGCCAAGCTTCCGTCTTTGACTGCGCGGAAGGTGGTTCGGGCGCTCAAGCGCGCCGGATTCGTCGAGGACAGGCAAAGAGGAAGCGGACCACATTATGGGGAAGCTGTACGATCCGATTCTCGCTCTTGCTGAGGACCCCGGGCATGGGCGATCGGCGAGAGGATCTGGCCGGTAATCGCCCGCTTCTCCTCTAGTGTGCCGGGTCGAGTCAAGCGCTGGTAGCCGGATTCTCCGAACGGGTTTCGCTCGTGGGAACGCGCTCGTACCAAGTGAATCCCCGGCCAGCGGAGCGGCGGCGATAAGGGATCGCCGTGAGGGTCAGTTGGCGATGCTCGCCAAGTTTGATGACGCCGGAATCGTATGTGCTGATTTGTTCAAATCCGTCCTTCGCAGCGCAGAGCGCCGCGCCGAAATCGTCGAGCGCGGGGGTCATCGCATAGCTCGCCAGTTCGCCAAGGCTAGCCTGATCGCGAGGGACTGTGAAGCCGACGAGCGGGTCCTCGACCACGCAGGCGTCGAGGAACTGCCAGAAGCCGCCGCCCGAAACTGTCGATGTGGGCGAACAGGTTACTCAGCGCGGCAATGCTGTCCGCGTCCAGACCGGAAACGTCGACCGCCACTTCCAGTTTGCCGGTGAAAAAGGCGAATTCACGGTAAACGATGGTTTGACGAAACGGGCCATCGCCTTTCTCGCGGCTCTGATCGAGGACCTTGATGAAGGTGTTTTGCACCACGCATTGTTCGGGTGGGCGGAAGCGCACGGTCCGACGCTTGACCACATCAAAGATACCGCGAGCCCGCGATAGCGCTTCGGCGGCGGGATAGCGCCGGAAGCAGGCGTCGATGAGCGCCATTTTGATGACGTAAGGCGTGGGGACGACCAGGGTCTTGCCGCCTTTGCTCGTAGCGTGCGTCATGCGCAACGAAAACAGGCTGACAGGCTGGTAGGCCGCTACCAGCCATTTCCCGGCCACAGGCATAAGCTACGCTTCCACTTCGCGGACGATAGCCGCCATCGTTTCGGCGAATCCGCCGAGACTGTCGAAAGGATGGACAGCGATTGCACCGCCCATGCCATTGAGAGCGACGCCGATACGCTTGATCTCGTCCCGCTATGAGGGATTGAGCGCGCTTACCGCCGGAGCGGGGAGACTGCCGGAAGACACCGAGATCACGCCCTGAAAGTCAACAACGTGAGGGTTCTGAGTATTGCGATGCGCTCCGGTGGGTTTGACGAAGGTGGCTACCGTGCTGCCCAAGAGCGCCGACATTCGTGCGCGACGCGCCGTCGAGACGCATCGCGGCAAGGAGCATCAGGTACGGTCGATCATACAGATGCAGGCGCGCTTGGCGGCGAGCGCCCTCAGGGGGCATCGGGACTATCGTCCGTTTGCCTTCCGGTGGTAGTCCGTGGCGCGGAAGAACCGGTATAGCGGCGTGCTCCGCCCGTTGCCCGTGGGAAAAGGAAGCCCCGAGGTGTCGGTAGTGCTGATTTACGATATTGAGGACGACCGGTTGCGAACGCGCGCCTCGGAAATCTGTCTCAACTATGGCCTGCAGCGCATTCAGTTCAGCGCGTTTTTCGGGAAGTTGAACCGGAACAGGCGGCAGGAGTTGGCACTGCGTCTGCAAAGCGAAATCGGCGGAGAATCGGCGAGGATTCGGATCATTCCCGTGTGCGCGGACGATCTGAAGGACGCGTGGGTGCTCGAACAATACCGGCAGGACGCCGACGCGCTGAAGGATGGTGCCGCTTTGGCCGGTCCCAAGCTGCGCATTTTGCGGCAGGACGAATGAGCGATGGAACCGCTGCTGGTGACGGATCTGAAGCAGTGGGTGTACTGCCCGCGCGTGGTGTTTTACAGGATGCGCATGCCGGGAGCGGGCCGTCCGACTTACAAGATGGAGGAGGCGTTGAGAGCGCAGCAGCGGCTCGAAGATCTCGAGATGCGCCGGACGCTGCGTGAATACGGGCTGAGCGGCGCGGTGCGGCAGTTCGGGGTGTGGCTGACCGACAGGGACTTGGGGCTTTCCGGGAGGATCGATCTTCTGTTGCGCGGGGAAAGCGATGCGGGTGTAGTCGATTTCAAGCTAACCTCGGGTGAGCCCGGCGGGAATCACCGGATGCAGTTGAACGGCTACGCGCTGTTGGTGGAAGCGGCGCTGGGGCTCCCGGTGCGGATGACGTTTCTATATCGGATTCCGGATGGCCGGATTTTTGCCTATCCGTTTGGGGACGAGGAGCGGATGAAGGTACGGCGATCGATCGCGGAGATACGGCAGATGGAGGTTGCCGGGGAGTTGCCTCCGCCCACGGAAGTGCGGCGGCGGTGTGAGGATTGCGAATATGCGAATTATTGCGCCGACATCTGGTGAAGTGCGCAGATTGGGGCGATTCCACGGCGATTTCGCCATCTGCGGAATTTGGATGGTTTGCCGTCGCCGCAAGCGGTGTAGAATGAGGGGTGTTCGGAGCTGCAACGAAGTTGTCCCCTTCGCGAAGGGGACTGAAGCCGCACGGGGATTGCGGCGGCGGACTTCTCGTATCCGCAACGCCGACCTCGGGCGGTTCACAGTAGATCGCCTCATGACGATCATCAACCAGCTCGGGTCACGAGTGGAGGTGAAAGTCCGGGTGCGACGGGATCATTCCGTGCGCGAGGTGAGGGCGTAGCACCAAGATTGCCGAAGTTCGCAGCCAATACGCTCCCCTGAAGACGCTTCGGCACCCGGTCAAGCCACTCGTTCCCGCGGTTCGAGCGTGACGCGATGGCGGGATGAAGCGGGACTGTCAACCGGTGGGTGGTATCCCGGGGCATTGGCTCCGGTTAAAGTCGCTCACGTAACTGCGGCAGCGGAGTCCGGCCCGCGTCAAGGCTGGCCAGTCGAATCCGGATGCGCCGGATGGCATGGAACTCGAGGGGGTCGCGGCCGCCCGGAGGCCGATCGCGCCAAGGACGTCCGGCTGTGCGGCACACACGGTATCGACGAGTGACGAATGCCCGGCGGCTGGACGCCCATCCCGTCTCCAGCAGCCGATGGCGCGTCCATCGCAGCCAAGCCGGGTTATCCGGCGGTTATTTGTACCGTTCGGCATGGTCCGGCAGGACGTACAACAGGCCGTCGGCGATGCGACGGCGCCAAGCCAAGCTATACAGAAGCGGCGCCACGGTGGCCCAAGTCTTTCCCGCTCCCGTGAGAGCGCGCATGAGTATGGAGTGGCCGCCAAGCAAACAGTTGGGCAGGCCGTTCCTGGAAAGATAAACGGTGTGGCGACCGATGGCGGTCCAGACGGCGGCGTTCAGATAGGGGAGAAACTCGCCGAGATCGCCTTCGTAAACGGCGTGGCCCAGGAAGAAGGGGACTGAAACCTTGGGAGCCGGAGAGCCCGAGGTTCGCCAAAGACGGAAACGAAGTTGTCGCCTTTGCCTCACGCCTGACGGGGACTGGCTAGCCAAGCCATGGTCAACTCATGTGAAAGACGGGACAGAACGCCTTGATATAGGTGGGCGAGCCCTGGTCGCGGACGCGGAAGTATTGCGGAACCTCTGCTTCGGTACACGGCAATCGGCAAGCGGGCGAGAATTTCAGAACGCTGATCTCACGCTGTAATTCCGGGGGTAATCTGCATTTCAACCGGTGGGACTCTAAGCGTAGCGCGGATCCTCGCCCTCCCATCAGTTCAGCATCCTTGCAGATTCCTGCTCAGAGCCCACTATTTATTCTTGAGCGTAGTTATTCTCGACCATGCAGGCCTCGGAAACCCGGCCGCCCGAGGCCGCCAGACGCCGCTCCGCTTCTTCCCGCTCGACGCCCGCGCGCGCCATCACGATCGCCGTGCGCACCTGATTCCCCGATGCCTCGAGCAGCGCTCCCGCCCGCTCGTAGTCGACGCCCGCCGCCTGTGCGACGATGCGCCGCGCCCGGTCCACAAGTTTCGTGTTCTTCGGCTGCACGTTCACCATCAGGTTGCCATAGACGTAGCCGAGGCGGATGAACGTCGCCGTGGTCAGCATGTTCAATACCAGCTTCGTCGCCGTGCCGGCCTTCATGCGGGTGCTCCCGGCGAGAATCTCCGCACCCGCAAGCGGCGCAATGGGAATCTTCACCGCGGCGGACAACTCGGAATCGGGTGTGCAGCTGATCCCTACGGTTACCGCTCCGCAACGCTTCGCTTCCTCTACCGCGCCTAGGACGTAGGGCGTGCGCCCGCTCGCGGCAATACCCACGAGCACATCTCGCGCCTCGAAGCCGCGGGCCTTCAAATCGCGCGCGCCGATCTCCGGATCGTCCTCCGTCGTTTCGGCCGCCCGCGCGAGCGCGGCTTCTCCGCCCGCCATGATCCCCTGGACAAGACTCGGCGCGGCGTTGAAAGTCGGCGGGCACTCGGCTGCGTCCAATATTCCCAGCCTGCCGCTCGTCCCCGCCCCGATGTAGAACAATCTTCCGCCGTTCCGCAGCGCCCTGACGATAGCGTCCACCGCTTTCGCGATCGCCGGAATCTCAAGCCTAACGGCGTCCGCAATCTTGCGGTCTTCGGCGTTGATCACTTCGAGAACGCGTTCCGTCGGCAGTGCGTCGATCCCCGCCGACGCCGCATTCACCTGTTCAGTCAGCAGCGAGCCCAAATTCAAGCCCTGCTTCAAGCAACGCCCGCCTTCTTCATCACCGCGAGTGTCGTGTCGTACCCGAGTTGCGCCCCTACCTCCGGCGTCATGTCCTTCAGGCCGCGTCCAAAAACCTCCGGGCTGATCCCGTGCTCGTAGCCGATCTTCTTAAGGGCTCCGAAAAAGCCGCTCCAATCGATCACCCCTTCGCCGGGCATCAATCTCTCGCTGTCGACGATCTTCTCCGCGGCGAGCGGCGGCGAATCGGCCACCTGGACGTTGATAATGTTGTCCCGGCCCGCCGCGGCAATGTCCGCGGTGGTTGCGCCGGCATGATGCCAATGCCACGCGTCGAGCAACAGGCCGACGTTCGGCCCGCACTCTTTGGCGAACTCGAGCATCTCGTTCATGCGCCAGATGAACTCGTACGGGAATCGCTTCCGGATGTGCAGGGGTCCGAGGAATTCAAGTCCCAGGCGCACATTCGACGGCGCGAGTATCCGTGCGATCGCCTGAAAGCGCTTCTTCCAGACGGCCCGTTGTTCCGCTTTCGGCAGTTCGCTCGACGACATCACCCACGTAATCATGCGAGGGCAACCGATAGCGGCGGCGAATCGCGCCGCCGGTTCCAGTTGCGTAAGCTCGCGCTGAAACGTCTCTTCGTCTTTCCGCCACTCGACAGGCAGGCTGCACACGGCCGGCTTCAAATTGAGGTTCGACAGCAGCGCCTTCGACGGGGCCAAACCGTGCTCCATCGCCTGCACGGTCGCGACATCGGTGCCCGGAAAGCCCACGTGGTGCGCAAGCTGTGCGAATTCCGGCCACTTCAGCCGGCCCGCCACCAGCGTGCTTTGAAGAGATAGGTACATGACGCTATCATAGTCGCTATCTCGCGGGGAAACTAATTTCATCCGAAAGCCGTCCAATTTTCTCGACAAGCCGTCAAGGAAATATGGCCACACTCTTAAGAGCGATTGTTTTCTCGTTTTTCGTTTCCACCCTCCCCGCCCAAGTCACCGTGGCCAACCTGGGTTACCGTATTCCGTCGAATGTCATCTCCGCCGCGCCGGGGCAGATGGTCGTCATCTCTTTTGCGAACGTGACCGGCAAGCCTCGCGGCTCGTTTAACAACTTACCCGGCCCCAGCGGCTATCCCCTTCAGATCAACGGCCTTTCGATCAAGGTAACCGATGGCGGCGCAGCCCCGCTCGATGCCGGTCTCATCGCCTATCGGCGGACGGACGGTCCGAAGCCGGTCACCAGTCTTACTGTCGTGATACCCACTCAACTCGCCGTTCATTCGTCGGGCTGGTTCGCTTTCACCGGATCGCTCACGCTCTCCGATAATGGCGTCGTCATTGCCGAGTTCCCGTTCCGCCCGGTCCCCGATAACGTCCATTTCCTCAATTCCTGCGATGAAACGGGCATCTTTGTCAGCATCCTGGTGGACGTCCCAACTGTCAGCGATTGCATACCTGTTGTCATTAATAAAAGTGCCCTGGTGACGACGTCCGCGAACCCAATCCGCCCCGGCGATGGCGTCGCGGCTTACCTATACGGGCTTGGAGCTGTCGAACTGAGGGACGATCCCTTCCGCCGGCCCGAGCCCGTGCAGTCTTTCGACCTCCATTTCGACTATCGCCCCAACGCACCGGCTTCCCGCGCGGTGCCTGGGTACGGCCTCACCTCCAAGCCGTTCTTCGCAGTAGGATTTCCGGGAGGCCTCTACCAGGTGAATTTCTTCGTGCCGCCTCCGCCACCCGGCATCGATCTGCCCGAATGTGACGGAACGACAATTCGTTCGAATTTGACTGTCACGTTGAGCGGCCTGAATTCGTTCGACTCGGCCTCTTTCTGCGTCCGGCGGTAGTGTGAAGGGACCTACTCATACCGCAACGCCGTCATGAGTTCCACTCGCGAAGCGCGTTCCGCGGGGATCCATGCTGCGAGCGCCGCGCCAACCCCGTCTCATCGCCTATCGGCAGACGGACGGTTCCAACCCGATCACCAGCCTCACTGTCGTAATGCCCAGCCATCTCGCCGTTCGCCCGTCGCGCTGGTTCGAGATCGCCTGTTAGGCCAGCAAGCTATACTGCGCTCCCTCGCCAGCCTCAAAACGAAGGCTTATTCGTACCGTAGTGCTGTCATTGGTTCCACTCGCGAAGCCCTTTGTGCGGGGATCCATGCTGCGAGCGCCGCGCCAACCCCCAACACTGCGACGGCGCACGCAATCGACCAACCGTCCATCGGTTTAACGTCGAACAAGAAGCTTTCGAGCAGTCGCGTGAACCACCACGCGGCGCACAGTCCGCCCGCGATCCCGGCCGCCACCGGCAGCAGAGATTCGCGCACGATCATGCTCCGCAGGGCTCCCGGAGCCGCGCCCAGAGCGAGGCGGATGCCGATCTCGGATGTTCTCCGCGTCACCGAATAAGAGAGTACACCGTAGATCCCGATCGCGGCGAGCAACAGCGCAAGGGAGCCGAAGCCGGCCAGCAGCTTTGCCAGGATGAGCTCCCGCTCCATCGCAAGGCTTACCTGTTCTTCCTGCGTGCGGAGATCGTAGATGGGCACCCGCGGGTCCACTTCGCTCATCACCCGGCGCACCGTGGCTGCATTCGCCGCCGGATCGCCGGCCGTCTTCACGAAAAAGGTCCCTCCGCGAACCGATCTTTGAGCGAAAGGCGCATAAACGGTGATAGGCGCGTCGCGGCGGATGGCGTCATACTTCGCATCCCCCACCACGCCTGTGATTTCGTGGGGCGATTCCCCCTTGTCATTTTGGAATAGCGAAAGTCCTAGCGGCGAACCGCCGTCCGGGCGCAGCAGCCGCGCAAGTTTCTGGTTCACCATCACTACCTTCGGTGAGGTTGACGTGTCGGTCGCCCGTACGTCGCGGCCCATTAGTAGCGGGATGCCCAACGTCTCGAAGTAGCCCGGCGCAACGCCGTGTATGTAACTTTCATCCAGCGCCTTGAGTTTCCCGTTCGCGTCGCGGTAATAGAAGTTCGTGGACGACGACGCGCCCTGCAGCAACCCATGGCGGGAGAGCGACGCGGACCGCACTTCCGGCGCCGCGGAAAGTCTCAACAGCGCCTGTTCGAAGAATGCGATCACCCGCTCGTCGCGGTATCCGGCGAGCGTGGGGTCGGCGCCGAACACCAACAGGTGTTCGGGTACGAAGCCGAGTTTCAGGGAGCGCAGATTCGACACCGTCCGCAGGAACATCGCCGCCGAAATCAAAAGCAACAGTGACAATCCGACTTGCGCGCCAACTAATACGCGACCCATCGGCAGCCGGCCGGTACGCGCGCCATGCGCGCGCTTCAGGGCGCCGGTAAGGTCCAGGCGTGAACTCTTCCAGGCGGGGTAAAGTCCGAACAGGAGAGCAACGGCGAGCGCAGCCAGAACCGCGACTATAAGGAATCCGGCGTCGGGCGCGAGATCGAGCACAGGCGCTTCGCCACGGCGCGCCAGCAGCGAGGGTAGGGCGCCCCTCAGCAAACCAGCCAACAGCAGTCCGCCGGCCAGCCCGCAAAGCGCGAGTAGAAGACTCTCCGTCAGGTGTTGCCGGGCCACTCGAAGCCGGCTTGCGCCGAGGGCCAGGCGCGTGCCGGTCTCGGTCGTGCGCGCTTCCGACCGTGCGAGCAGCAATCCGCTCACGTTGACCGCCGCCATCAGCAGGATCAGCAGGGCGACGAACATCACCAGGCGCAGCGGTTTTTCGAAATGCGTACGCAGCCAATGCAGACCGCGCGCCCCGTCCACAAGCCGGATCTTCGGAGTGTCGAAGGCCTCCGGGATGGGTTCGGCGCGGAGCATGCCGATCAGGCGCGTCTCAATCTCACTTCGCAGTTGCTCTACCGGCGACCCCGGTTCCACGCGCGCCATCATCTGCAGCCACCATGTGCGCGCATCGGTCTTGCGCTTGGCGCGCGTCATCTGGTCCCACGCCGTGACGGGCAGAACCACATCCATGGAATCCCCCGGATTCAGACCGTGAAAATTCGGCGGCAGTATGCCCACGACAATCGCTGTCGCGTCTCCGATCGCAAGCGGCTGCCCGAGTATCCCGGCGTCGGCGCCGAAGGCACGGGACCAGTAGTGGTGACTCAGCAGCGCCGCCGGCGCGAGCGAATTCGACTCCTCATCTTCGGGCAGGAACGTCCGGCCCATGTAAGGCGCCACGCGGAGCGCGCGAAAGTAGTTCCACGACGTAGCGAGACCGCGCGCGAGTTGCGCCTGTCCATGGATGGTGACGTTGAGCCGTCCGGCATCGGTGTGCGCGAAGAGGTCGGCTCTGGCCCCCAGGCTCGCGCGAAGTTTCTCGAAGTGCGGGTAAGCGAACATGTCGGCCACTCGAAGGGTTCCTTCCCGCGAGGACGATCCGGAGGAGTTCCGGTGAAACGTGGGCCGCCCCTGCGGAAGGGTCCAGTAAACCGCCTGCAGTTGCTCGGGTCCGTCGACGGGCAGGGTCTTCATCAGGACGGCGTTCACCAGCGCAAAAATGCTTGCATTCGCGCCGATGCCCAGCGTGAGTGTCGCAATCGCGACCACGGCGAAGACGCGATTGCGGCCGAGACCGCGGAGCGCATACAGCAGGTCGAGCCGGATCTCATCGAGCAAGCGGAGACCGCGCGCCTGCCGGCAGTCCTCTTTATAGTGTTCGGCCGGACCCATCTCGAGGCGGGCGCGCCGGAGGGATTCCGTCTTCGAGTGACCCGCCGCCTCCAAGTCGGCGGCGCGCGCTTCAAGATGGAAGCGCATTTCCTCGGCCATTTCATTCTCGAAGCGGAGGCGGTTCCGGATGGCTTGCCACGTCTTTCGCATCGCTACAGCTCCTTCACAGTCGCTTTCAGTGCGGCTTCCATTGCGGCAGTCAGGCGATTCCAGCCGCCGATCTCGTCCCGCAGGCGCTTGCGTCCGGCCGGCGTGAGCGAGTAGAACTTAGCGCGCCGGTTGTTCTCCGATACGCCCCATTCGGCGTCCAGCTCCGCTCGCGTTTCGAGCCTGTAGAGCGCTGGATACAGTGCGCCTTGCTCGATCTTGAGCGCCTGTCCGGTGATCTGCTGAATCCGCAGCAGGATGCCGTAGCCGTGTTGGGGACCGAGCGAAACAGACTTCAGAATCAACAAATCGAGGGTTCCGGGCAGCAATTCAGCATCGGGCATAGGGTGTAGTCTTCTCTCCCAAGTAGATTAGGACAACTCTCCTAAGATGTCAAGGGGAGTTTTCTCGTGCCGGTTGCGCGCTTCCTCGCCTTCCTCGCCCCGGATGAGGAGATGGCGTCGCTTTTTCATTCGCTTCCCGCGACCGGAAGGCGGAGTTCGCGCGTGCGATCTTCACCGTAAACCTGCGGGGAACCGGTCAGGGCAAGTGACGATCGCCAACAGCGACACACTGGCCGCGCCGCCCGGATGCGTTGAAGGCCTGACGACGCGGGCCGCGCCGAAGGGTGAATTCATTACGATCTACTGCGTAAGCCTGGGAACCGTGAATAATCCACCCGCGACGGGCGTTGCCACTTCGGATGAATCCTCAACAACGATATCGCCGGTGTCGGTCCTTCTGAATGGAACGAGCGTCGCCGCCTCATACGCCGGATTGTTGCCTGGATCAGTCGGACAATTCCAGGTGAAGGTACAGATCCCGGACAGTATACCGGCCGGCACGCGGTAACGCTGGCCGTCAGCGTTGTTGTTGCAACCATAATGTGTCACCCTAACTGCAACGAAAACTTGTCACCCCCCGAGAACTCTGGGAATGACGGAGCGTTGGAAACCGTGGAAAACCAAAAGCCGGTTTCCCACCGTTCCCACCGCTCCTTGGAAATCTCGCAGGC
>CAMDED010000187.1 GCA_945893365.1 Candidatus Sulfopaludibacter sp. SbA3
CGTTGTCCCTTCTCGAACGTCACGATGGGTACTTTCTCTGGTTTGGCGAATTGCTCCATCCGCGCGATGAATGCCTTGGTGATCGGATCCATCAACGCACTGGACGCAAACCGGTGGCCGAGATGAAACCGGAAGAAGCTGGCGACGCCCCCGGCCCGCTGCAATGCGGGTACGTACACGTTCAAGTACATCCGGTCGATTCCCTCGACCTCCAACGTCACATGCTCTTTGAGAACCTCGGCGACCGATCGTGGTAAGCTCATTTTGGCTCCGGCACGACTCCGATCCCTCGGGATCGACTGCCGCTTCGGCGGCCTAAATCATCGGCGAGAACTGCTTGCAGCTCTCCACTGTCGACCGGAGCCATCTCCCAGACTATGCCCGATCTTCAGACCCCCGCGGAAATATACCTCGTCGGTCTGAGGCGGAGCCTCGCTAGGGTATTTGACGTAGATGAAAGGAAAACCACGTAACGGCCGCGGCCCCGGCCGCCAAGGCGAGTCCCAATGCACGCACAAGCCAAACCGGCAGCCGTCCGGCGCGCCCCGCGGTTGGAAGTTCAAGCAACTGAACGTCAAGCCTTGGAGGTTCACCCCGGCCCTCCGCCGGACTCGAGTTCCGCCGGGCCGCCCTGGCAATCTCCGCCCGGCCGTTGCGGTCCGCAATCCAGATCGTGCCCGAATTTTCCCCTCTCGTACAACGGATCAGCTTCTCCCGAACCTTGTCCGGGATTTCCGCGGCCGAGCGGTACACTTCGTGCCTCTTCCCGGTCGCGATGACGATCGTCGAGCGCTTGACGTATCGGGTTTTCACCGGCGCACCACCCGCGGTAATTTCGCCTCCGGCGTCGCCCGCTCTCCCACATGTTCCAGAACGACTTGAATGAATCCGAGCGCCGCCTTCGACAGCGCCTTGTCCTTCCTGTATATCAGACCCAACCGCCGAATCATCGGCTCCGGACCGAGCGAAATCGCATGAATCCTCCCGGCCTCCATTTCTTCGCGGCAGTTCGAAACCGCGAGAAACGAGACACCCAGGCCCGCCATTACAAAACGCTTCATCATTTCCGTCGAGTCCAATTCCATCGAAACCGTGATTGCGTCCTCAACGGGTTCCAGCCAGGCGTTCAACCGCGCCCGGGTCGTTCCCGACTTCGGCAGAAGCAGCAAGTGCTCGCTCAACTCCTGGCAGCGGATCGAGTCGCTTCCGCAAAGCGTGTGCCCGGCCGGCACAATCAACTTGATTTCATCCCTGTGGATGCGCACAACTTGCAGCCGCTTCTCCTCCACCGGCAACTGCGCGAAACCGAAGTCGGCGACATTCTCCGTCACCGCCTCCACCACGCGCGCTCCAAACGACCTGTCCACCTGGAGCTGTACGCCGGGAAACTGATCCTTAAAGTCGGAAAACACCTGGGGAAGAACGTAGATGCAAGTCGCCTCGTTCGCCGCGATCAGCAGCTCGCCCCTCGGAACCTTCTCAAGCTCGCTGATCGCATTCTGCGCCCGCCGCCTGAGGTCGAGCATCTGCTCGGAATACTCGGCGAAAATGCGTCCCGCCGTGGTGAGGGAGATCCGGCTGCCGAACCTTTCAAATAGCGCCGACTGCAGCTCCTGCTCGAGTTGCCGGACTTGCGCGCTGATCGCCGGTTGGGTGCGGTAGCAAGTCTGCGCGGCCTTCGAGAAGCTCTTCAGCCTCACGATCTCGAGGAAGGTGTGCAATTGATCGAAATCCATAGCGCCGCTGGCATCCCAACAAACTTATGAATCGGCGGGATAGAAAGAATCGATTTCCTTCCCGGGAAGAAGTCTGCCTCTAATTGTAACAGAGGGAACCAGGTTCAGCGGAAAAACTTGTGAAAGGCCGCTAGCGCGGCTGGCGCGGCTTTTCTTCCGCCGAGATCGTGCGCGGCGTTTTCGACCGGCGTCAACGAGTTCCGGCAGGGAATCAGCGAGAGTGCCGCCCGCATTTCTTCTATGGTTCCAAACGGGTCCCGCGTTCCGTGCACGAACAGCGCCGGCGTGGCGAGCCTGGGGAAGTGCTGTGTCCGAAGTTGCGCCCGCCGTTCGGGCGGGTGCAGCGGATAGGAGAGCAGGAGCAGACCGTCCGCAAGTTCCGCCTCATCCGCTGCCAGCATTGCCGCCTGACGCCCGCCGTAGGAGTGTCCACCCAGAAAAACGGGCCCGGGCCCAAGCCGACCGAGCGCCTGCACGGCGTGCTTGAGGCCCAGCCTGTCGGCGGCGCCGGTTCCAGGCGAAGGTGGCCCTTTCGGGCGAAGCTGGCGGAACGGCAAGTTGCACCGCAAGACAAGCAATCCCTCCGCCGAAAACGCCTCCGCCATGGCTCGGAGCAGAGGCGCATTGGAATCCGATCCGGCGCCGTGCGCAAGCGCCAGAGCGCCCCGCGCGGAGCCTTCAGGCCGGTGCAGGTATCCATCGACGGCTGGCAGGCCCGCCGTTTCGCTTCGGAACTCCGTTACCGAACCTGACATTACGGCCCCCGCCTCAAAATTGCGCCGCCCGCGGAACCGGACGCATTCAACTCGAGCGGTGTGGGCTGAGAAGGTTCGGGCCGCTCTCTCCCCTGAACCCCAAGGCTCCCCTGCGCCGGATCGCTCCAAGCCTCAGTTACGGCGATAACATCCAACATCCGGCATCCTTCATCCATTCTGCCCTCGCCGCGTTTTCAACTCGCCCAGCAGCCTGTCGATTTCATCCTCTTTGCCGAGCGCTTCCAAGCGGCCGTCGATATTGTCGCCGGCCAGCTCCGCCTTGGCTTGGCTCATCGCCTCGGACCGGCTCACCTTGTTTTTCATCCGGTCAAGCGCCCCGGCCGCCGTTCCTTCAGCCATCGCCATGCGCGCGTCGCTCGCCTTGCTCAGAGCGCGCGCCCTCCGATGCTGCGCGATCAGCAGATCGCTCTTCGACCGCGCCTCCTGCAACTTCTGCTCGAGCTTGCGCAGCGCCGATTTCAGCGTTTCGACTTGCTGCTTCTGTTCGGCCACCTGCCGCGCGAAGCCATCCGCCATCTGGCGGCAGCCGAGCCCGCGCTCGATCGCCGCCCGCGCCAGGTCGTCCTGCTTCTTGTCCACCGCCAGCTCCGCTTTGCGCGCCCATTCGGCCACTTTCTCTTCGTTCTCTTTCTGCTTCTTGAGAAGGACCTGCTCGTCGGCGATCGTGATCGCAACCTGGGTCTTGACCTGCAGCAACTGGTTTTCCATGTCCAGCACGATCTGTTTAATCATCTTCTCGGGATGTTCGGCCCGATCGATGAGGTCGTTTAAATTTGCGCGAACCAATGTGGATACGCGTTCCAATAGCGCCATGGGAATGCTCCTTTTTAACTACTTGCCTTCGGCGTCTTACCGCCGATGCTTTGCACCTTGCCCAGCAAGTCGGACATCTTCATGCCCGACAACGTTTCGAATAACGCCGGGATCTGGGCCGCCATTGCCGCCATGTCGCCGGTGATCTTATGCATCCCGGCGGCGTCGCCATTGCCCGTGGAGACGATCGTAATCTTGTCCACGTTCGCCAAAGGCGAAGCCAGCGCGCGCACGATTTCCGGCATATTGGTAATGATCTTGTCCACTACCGCCGCCTGATTCCATTCCTGATACGCCTCCGCCTTTACGTTCATTGCGCGAGCTTCCGCGTCGCCCTTCTTGAACGTGATCTCGGCTTCGGCTTCGCCCTCGGCGCGGATGGCCGACGCGCGTCCCTCGGCTTCCGAGATGCGGCGCTGCCTTTCGGCTCCGGCCAGCGTTTCGATCCGCCGGCGCTCGATTTCGGCGGCCTTCAGCACGGTTGCGATCAGCTCGCGCTCGCGGCGCTCGATCTCGAAGTCCTGCACCTTGATCTGCGCCTCTTTCTCAATCTGCTGCACCTTCACCGACTCGGCGATCAGCTGCTGTTGCATGATGCTGGTCTGGATGTCGTAACTCTTGTCGGCCTGCGCCTGCTGCCTCTTCACGCTTTCGAGATAGGTCGCCCGCTTGACTTCCAGATCCCGCTGCGCTTCGGCTTGCTTGGCCTGCGACAGCGTCTCGGCGAGCACCCGCTCCTGATCCGCGTTGGTCGTGGCGATGGCCGCTTCCCGCATCGCCGCGGCCCTTCGGATCGCCGTGTCCCGCTCCGCTTCGGCGGTCGCCACATCGGCGTCGCGCTTGATGCGGGCCACATCCGGACGGCCCATGTTCGTGATGTAATCGTTCTTGTCGCGGACTTCCTTGATGGTGAACGAGATCACCTCGAGGCCCATCTTGTCCATGTCCGCGGCGCAGGTGCCCCGCATGCGGTCGCCCACCATTTCCGGCTGCTTGACGATCTCCTCCACCGTCAACTGCCCGATAATGCCGCGCAGATGGCCTTCCATCACCAGGCGAATCAGGCCTTCCCGCTGGGCGTCCGTCTTGGTGAGAAACTGCTCGGAGGCCGTGATGATCGACTCCGGATCGCTCTTCACCTTGATCTGCGCCACCGCCTCGACTGTAACCGCCACGCCCTGGCCGGTGTAGAGATCCTGCTGCGGGGCCACGTCGAACGACATCAGTTGCAGCGAAAGCTCGCGGCAGCTTTCAATCATCGGGAAGATGATCGTTCCGTGCCCTTTGACGACGCGAGTGCCGCGGAACCCGTACACCACCAACGCCTCGTGCGGACCCGCCTTGCGGTAGAGTCTCGCAAACATCGACAGAAGGAACAGAATGCTCAAGGCCATCAGCGCGGCCATGACCAACACTCCGCCCGAAATACCGTTCAACGGATTCATACTCTTCTCCTCACTCCTGTTGCCCCGCCATCTCATCCCAGCGGCGCACGTACGCGATTCCTTTCTCGTATCGCGTGATCACGACTTCGGTTCCCTTGGGAATCTCCACTCCATCCTCGCCGCGCGCCGCGATCGAGCGCCGCGATCCCTGCTGCGAATAGATCATCTCTCCGATCCCGCCCGCGCGGATCGGAGAGCTCAGCCGGCCGAGCGCGCCGATCGGATCGTAGTCGGCCGGATCGAGATCCCGCTCGCTCGCCATCAGCACTTTGGCGACGAACCAGAACACCACGGCCGCCCCGCTGAGTCCGCTCAGGATCGCAATGCCGAGTCCGAGCCATACCCACACGGACGAATAGCGGGTCACCAGGAACCCCGTGCCTCCAAACCAGGCCAGGAAGGCCGAGCCGGTGCCGAAATTGAAGAAGGATACATTCGTTCCGTGCCCGCCATCGCCGTGCCCGTGGCCGAGGTGGATGTGCATCCCGCCGCCATGATGCGGCAAATGCATATGGGCGCCGCCGAACAGGAACGAGACGGCGCTCAGGATGAATCCCACCAGAAAACACACCAGATAAAAATCGGTCCATGTCATGCCGGTCTCCTCCTGTTCTCAACCGGATTCTCATCCGGCCTCAACACCTGCAGAAGCCTATCCGCCAATCCGGGCGTGTCGAGGATGGCCCCGAGCAGCACCAGACAGCGCCGCGAATCGTGGTGCCGCGCCGCGTCGAGCAGCGCCGTGCTGACTTCCGGGTCACCGTGAAAGCGCTCGGCTCCCTCGATGAGCCACGAATCCAGCGCGTCCTCGGAGGCGCCGAAGTTGGAGATCAAGCCGGTCTGAAATCCGTCCGGATCGTTGACCAGATAGCCCGGATGCACCTTGAAGAATTTGGCCAGCATCAGGCGGGTCGAGTTGGTCAGATGCGGACGCGCGCCGCTCTCGATCTGCGACAGGTACGGCTGGCTGATGGACATGCGCAGCTCCTTCTTGACCGCGCGCACGATCTCCTGCTGCGTCATTTCGCGGCCGAGTCCGCGAAGCGCGCCCTCGACCTCGCGCAGGTAGCGGATTTTGTCTCCCAGTTTCATTTATTGCAATCAGTGATTATAATATTGCGTATTGCAATAGAAGTCAAGAGGCGATTTTCGGAAGGTTTGTTCTCGAATCGGGCGCCGCTACCTGGGTCCGGACGCAAAGGCGGGAGTCGAAATGACGATTGAGGATAGCGCACTGGTGGATTCCGAGAGACCCGCCGTCCGCAATGAGGCATGGGATCATTGCCGGATATGCCGCCGACAGGCCAGAAGCGGTAGATCATCGGCGATGTCGATAAACGCTGCACGACAAAGGCGCGACTTTCGAGCCGCCGCGCGTTCGAACAGCACGGTTGACTACAATATGCAAATGCTGCTGAATGCCTCTCGGAGGGACTTCCTGCGAAAAACCGCACTGGGTTCTTCACTTCTCGCACTTGGGGGATGCTCACTCCGGACGACGTCGAATCCGCAAGAGAGTCGCAGACGTTCTTGGGCGCGGCGGTTCACCGACCTGGAAAAACAGATTCTAGACAGCGCAGCCAAACACAGGGTACCAGGGGTGTCCTTGGCTGTCGTCAAAGATGCCCTGGTGGTTTGGAGCCGAGGCTTGGGCGTTCAGGACCAGGCTTCGAACATACCGGTCAACGACGGCTCCGTCTTCGAGGCGGCCTCTATGAGCAAGCCGGTGTTTGCCTATGCAGCAATGAAAATGCGCGAACGAGGCGTCATCAACCTCGACACACCGTTGAGCGCATACACGCCGGAGCGCTTCCTCAATGGAGATCCCAGGTTGGATCTGATCACCGCACGGCATGTTCTATCTCACACGAGCGGCTTTCCGGACATCCGGTCCCGGGAGCAACCCTTGAGCATCCAATTCAAGCCCGGCGAGAAGTGGCAATATTCTGGCGAAGGCTACGCGTACCTGCAGTCGGTCACCACGAGATTGACCGGGCATGTGCTTACGTCACCTTGTGGAACTTACGAATTGGATCTCGATGTATGCGGTACCGATTTCGATTCGTACATGAAGGCCAATGTTCTTCAACCGCTCGGAATGGGATCATCCGGCTACGTGTGGCACGATGGGCTCGCGAAGAATCTGGCCCGGCCCCATGACGAACGGGGCAGGCCACTGGCTATACACAAGTACACGTCAGCGGATGCGGCGCGGTACGGCTCAATGGGCGGGCTGCTCACGACTGCAACCGACTACGCCAGGTTCCTGATCGCGGTCATGGATCCCAGGCCGGCTGATGCGTTCCGTCTAAAGGAAGCGAGCATTGGCGAAATGCTTACGCCGCAGGTCAAAGTGGAAGACGGACCCGGATATTCAATCTCGTGGGCCCTCGGCTGGAAAGTCGCGAAGACCGTTGATTTTGGCGTTCTAATCAGCCATGGCGGCGATCAATCGGGGTTTCACTCGTTGGCGGAGATGTCGCCGATCCGAAAATCGGGATACGTAATCCTGACCAATGGCGAGAATGGTTGGAAGCTGATTCAAGAGCTTGCGCCTGAGTTTGCTCGGCGCGTCCACGCTACGCCTCCGGGTTGACCGGCGCCAAACACATTCTCGGCCGAATGCCCAACGGCCCGTTGTCCGACGTCAGGATGGCTAACCACTGTAACATCACGACCAACGGCGAAGTGCCGATCTACGCCACTCGCCGTATGATCGCCTGCGGATTCCGCGGGATCTCGATCACGATTCCGAAGTGCGTTCGAGTCCTCGATGGAGTCACCGCTGCAACGGCGTGGCTCCAGACGAATCTCTTAGCCTCGCGTAATGAAATCAGTTAGATAGCGGAGATCTGGAACAAGAACAATTTGGCTCCTCCGTCTGGACACGTTTCGAACTTTTGCGGCTCAGTTGACCCGGTGATCGAACCGATCAACGCCCAATGTTTTCAGAATGATCGGTGTGGACCGCCGACACCTGTCCACACCGGGCCCCAGCTTGGACACGTCTCGAACCCGCAATTGTGGAGCCCCAGACAACTTCCGGATACGCCGTGATCCGCCCACAAACCGCGCGGATCGCTCTACCCTTCGCGACTTTGCGGGAGAATAGGCCGAGGGGTGAGTCGCACTCGTTTGTGACCAGCCCCCTCACGCTTTGTTGGAATTCATTTCGCCAGGTCTACCTGGCACTGTGCCGCATTGTTTTATGGGTTGCGCGCCGCGCCCAGGGTACGGTTGCAGCCAAGGCGAGTGGCCCAAGTATCATCACCGCTATAGCCCCCCAGTCGAGCCCTTGGCCACGCATGACCACCGCGGAGGCCGCGACCGACGTTAGACCGTAGCCGGTGAGCAGAATTCGGCAGTATCGGTCGAGCGGCTGCGAACTGCGGCGCACTTCGCGCAGCAAGCGTTGGTCGAAATCAGGTGGCAGGCTCGGGGCAGGCGCGGCCATGGAACGCCGCAGCAAACTATCGATCTCGGCTTCGCGAGGTTCCATCTCAGTCACAAGAATATCCTTTCTCTTTCAGCATGACATGGAGAAGCTGGCGCGCGCGATGCAGATACGATTTCGCGGTATTCTCGGGAACGCCAAGCAGCACCGCCACTTCGCCAACTCCTGCGCCGAGCCAATAGTGCAGACGCAAGGCCGATTGGTAGACCTCGGGGAGCGTTCGAATGCACTCCGCAAGGGTTTGATCGCGCTGCGCCGTTTCAAACTGCCGGTCCGGTCCAGGCTCCGGAGTCACCGCGCGGTTCAGAACCGTCTCGTCCGCGTGTGGGCTTCGGAAGCGAACCCGCGCCTTTAGGTTCACCGCTTGGTTGAACGTGATCCGGTAGATCCAGGAGCTAAATTCGGCCTCGCCGCGAAACGACTTGATCGCGTGGTGAACCTTGAGAAATACCTCTTGCGCCACGTCTTCCGCTTCCGGAACGAACTCCTGGCCCAATATCGAAACCGCGAGACGAAACACCAGAGCACTGTGGCGGCGAACCAGTTCGGCGAAAGCGTGCTGGTCGCCGTTCTGCGCGCGGGCCACGAGTTGGGAATCGCTCTCCACCGCCGTTAACGTTCAGGCGCGCGCTTCAGGAAATGGAAGGCAATTAGGCCCACGCCCAGGAAGGCGAACGGCAACGGAGAAATCCACATATTGTCAGACGGAGCGGGAAGATTCAAATAGAGTACGATCATGGCTCCCACCGAAAGACTCGAAAGAACGGTTCCCAGGATCGGGATGACGTTGTCCGGATCTGGCCGAGGATCCCGCGCGGGTTCCAACGGAAACTCCGGTAACGGTATTCCCTTTTCCATTGCCGCCATGCGTTCCTCATGAATGATGTCGATCCTTTTCTGGCGAGTCTTGTGCCTCAGATAAAGATAACCAACAATGCCGCCCGCTAACGCGAGCGCAACCATACCATCGCCAATGGTGTAGTTCATTTCTCTCTCACCTCGCCCTTAGGACAAGGTGTGCCTGGCGCGCGGTTGCAGCGGGTCAAACAAAGTTCGGCTCTGAGCGAGAATTCGTAAGAAGTGCCATTCTACGCGGCTTTGCTGATCGCGTGTAGGGCGACGTATTCGGTGTTGGAGACTGCCATGCGTTTGGCCTTCAACAGTAGATAGCGCAAGTTCTTGTAGCCGCGGCCGCGGTTGACGAGCATGCGGAGGTTGCCGTTGATCGCCTCCACGACACCGAAACGCACCTTCGTTCGGCAGTAGTTGAGTATCCCCTCCAGGTGCTTCAGCAGCATCCGGCCGAGCTTCTGAAACGAGGGTAACCGCTGCCATCGCAGTTGATCAATCCATTTCTGCAAGTAGTTCAGCATCGCTCCCTCGTAGTGGTAGTCCCACGGCCTTTCCAAACTCTCTTTGAGCACGTACGCTTTGAACAGCCGTCGGTTTAATTGAAACAGCCGGTTCATGTCGCCGCGCTGGCTCCTGGTGAGATTCTTCCACCGGCTCAGCAGCAGCCATTTCTTCCCCTTCACCAGTTCCCGCATCTCCACCCCCTTGCGGAAAGACTCCGCCCGCCGCACTTCGTCCACCGCGTCGTTGGCGTGTTGGATAACGTGGAACTTGTCGTACACGATCCGGCACTGCGGCGCCCAACTCTCGATGCTCACCCGAAACGGTTCCCACATATCCACGCAGGCCGCCTCGATCCGCTGGCGTTGCCCGCTCCTCAACTGGCTACGAAAGTACTCGTCCAGCGTCTCCTCCTTCCGTTCCTTCCCAAACCATAGCGGCTCTCCGGTCTCCAGATTGCTCGCCACCGTCAGAAACTTGTCCTTCTTCCCCTTGTAGATTTCATCCACTCCCATCTGCCGCAGCGGCGGCTTGCGCCGGCTTTCCTCCCACCGCTCCAGATACCTCAGGTCGATCGCCCGCACCGTGCTCTCGGCCAATCCTTTCTGCCGCGCCACCTGCCGCGCCGCCGTGCTTTCACACGCCTTTCCCACATCTTCTTCGAATCGCTTGCTGTACGGCGCCTTGCTCGGCAACTGCCGGACCTTCTCCACCTTTACCCCGCAGTCCGGGCACCGCACACGGTACACCTCCACCACCACCGACGCCCGGAACTCCCCCCACGGCAAGTCCCGCACCTCCCGCTCCCCGCAATCGTGGTAGTCCAGCAACTTCCGCCCGCATCCGGAGCACTCCAGCCAACGGTTACCCCTCTTGCGACGCACCCACAACCGCATCGTCTTGTCTTCTTCATGGATCTCATGCCGGTAAACCCTGTACCCCGGCCAATCCAGAATCTTGGTGAAGTCGTTTTCTCTCAATTTGCTAAGGTACCGCGGATCCTCCTCCTCCCATCAGTTGAGCATCCTTACAGATTCCTGCTCAGAGCCCAAAAATTCTGGTTCGCATGACCAGCCGTGAGGATGGGAACTAAGTTCGACGCACTGGGGCTGATTACAATGCGGATCGGTCCAGGGGCTTAGGTCTTGGCACTCCGGATAAACGCCGTACTGTTTACCTGGACCACCGGACCATTGGATGGATGGTTGGAATCCGGAAGTTGGCGAGCACAGCGGACCAGTGCCAGTCATCTGGGAGTGCTGGCCGGCCGAATTCGTGTCAAGAGTTCGAGTCCACGCCGGGGTCACGGTCAAATGGAGCCAATCCGGAAGAAATGCCTGACGTCGCCGTAATGAAATCAATCGGATAGCGTGAGATCAAGAAGTTGCAGGATGCCTCCCCACCGTGGACGCGTCTCGAATATTGTGAACTGCCCACCTCCGGCGATCAGGGCGGTCTTCCAACAGATTCAAGCGCTTATGGCTCAGTGATCGCTGCGGTGGATTTCCGGAGATAGCCAGCGTCCGCACTGAGGCATGGGATCATAGCCGGATACGCCGTCAACGCCGGTAGAACGTCGGCAATGTTGATAAACGCTGGGCAACAAGGCGGGATCTATCGGACGTGCCCACGAACGTGGACTACCGTAGACTATCCTCTAGTGATTCGGTGACGATTGACCCCAGTGTTATTGGGCCCATTATTGCTGCTATTCGGATGCGTCCAACGTGAGGGACGCAACTCCGACTACCGATGGACTTCTGGGCCAACCGGCGTCGATCAACGTGACCTTCGGGCAGACTGGAGTTTGCAGAAGAACTGGCAATTCGATACATGGAGGCCCATGCCGGGCCGCGGGATCAGGCGGTGGCGGCGCAGGCGAAGAACCACTGCATGGGTATTCTGCTCGCAGCGATCGGCAAGGAGCACGGCGTATCTGCGCAAGAAGCCTTTCGGTCCTTCGGTCAGCGGGCTACGGTGGCAGACGTGATGATGAACCTGCCATTTCTTTTTATCCATGTTCTGGCAGGAGATTTCGTGACTCGTCGGCTTCTGCTGCGCTACCCGCCAAGCATGCTTACCGTCATGCTGATTGTTTGCCAATGTTTACCATCCGTGGGTTGTGGCATAGAATCACGCTCGGCACGGAAACGGTGAGTCCGCACATTCGGTGAGTCAGTGGAGAGGTGCGAAAAATCCGGCGTTTCAGGGAGACAAAGAGGCGGGAACGAGGTCGAGTAGCATCGG
>CAMDED010000188.1 GCA_945893365.1 Candidatus Sulfopaludibacter sp. SbA3
CCCCATGAAAACACGAGAGCCCAAAAAAGCGAAGCTCGGGCCAAGCCTGCATTTGCCGCCTTTGGTTTTTCATGAAGTTTCGCGGGCCGTAGGCCCTCCCCAACAGGCGACGAAAGACGATCGCCTGCCCCACCGGCTGCCAATTGCAACAGTGGTTTCATTCCAAGGCCTAAGAGCGCGGCGATTGCAGGATAGCCGCCTTCGCCGCTCCCGGATCATCATGATTCGAACCGTTCGGATAAGTGGGTTGTTTGGAACACGTCGAGGCGGTTTACTAATCATCATGATCCGGGACTGCGTCCACGTTCAGATGACGCCTGCACGCTCCCCCTTCGCTTTCAGTAGAATCGCAGTCGGGACTTCCGCGGGTGCAGGCGGGCTTGAAACTATGCGAACTTGGATTTTCATTACGATGTCGATCATTACGTTAGGCGAAGAGGTTTGGGCGCAAAGCAATGCCGGCGCTCCGACGTGGCGTCCGGTTGTGATGGGCAAGAACGGAATGGTCGCCGCCGAACATCCCTTGCAGGCTGTCGCCGGGTTGCGCGTGCTGCAGGGCGGAGGAAACGCGATTGACGCGGCTGTAGCCGTCTTTTACATGACGGCGGTCACCGAGCCGAGCGAGGCCGGTCTTGGCGGCGATGGGTTTCTCCTCGCTTATATCAAGAGCATCGACCGGATGATTCTCGTCAATGGCAGTGGCGGCGCGCCCCGGCTCGCAACGCGAGAGTACTATCAAACCAAGGTCGGCGGCGTGCCGCCCGACGGCCCCTACTCAACCGCGGTTCCCGGAGCCGTCGGTGGATTCGACTTACTGCACAAAAAATACGGAACGAAGGATTATCGCACTCTGCTCGCCGATGCGATCGACGCCGCGGCCAAAGGATACGCCGTCAGCGCCTGGGGAGCTGGAAACTTCAGCCGCTCGCGCGAGATGCTCAGCCGCTGGGATAGCTCCGCAAAAGTGTTCCTCCCCGGCGGACGCCCTCCCGCCATCGGCGACTGGCTCGTGCAGCCGGACCTCGCCCGCTCCATCTCGGCGATCGCCGAACAAGGCGCCGGAGCATTCTATCGCGGCGATATTGCCAGGATGATTGCGCGCTATCACGAACGCACTGGCGGCCTCTTGCGCTACAACGATCTGGCTGAGTTTCAAGCCGAAGAGGCGGAGCCGATCCGGATCGATTACCGGGGCTATGACGTCTATCAATCTCCGCCCAACTCCGGCGGAATCGTCATGTTGATGGCGCTCAACATTCTCGAAGGGTTCGACCTCAAAAAGAACGGCCACAACACGCCTGAATACCTTCACTTGCTGACGGAAGCCTTCAAACTAGCCTTCGCCGACCGCTATCCGTACATCACCGATCCGCGCTTCGCGCCCGGCGCTCCCATCGCGCAACTGTTGTCGAAGCCCTACGCGGTTCTGCGCCGGGGCTTAATCAAAATGGATCGCGCCATAGCCGGTGTAGCGCCGCCCGGAGATCCGGGCCATGGGAAGGCGATTCTCGCCGGCCACGGGATTCGGTATCACGAGCCGGGCAGACCGGTTGCGGCCGCGGCGCGCGATCTCCGCGCCGATGGCGAGCAGACATCGTCGTTCAGCATTGCGGACCGCTGGGGTAATGTCGTGAGCGTTACGCACAGCGTCAATGGCGGGTTCGGCAGCGGCATGGTGGTGGATGGAGCCGGCTTCGTACTCAACAACCGCGGCGCCTACTTTGGGTTGGATCCGGCCGACATCAATGTCATCGCTCCCGGTAAGCGGACTCGCCAGGGCGCTATTCCCGCGATGGCCCTCAAAGACGGCAAACCATTCCTTGCGTGGAACACGCCTGGCGGCGACACCATCCCCCAAACGCTTACGCAGGCTTTCCTGAACGTGATCGAATTCGGCATGAACGTGCAACAGGCCGCCGAAGCGCCCTGCGCAATGACGTCGAGCTTCCGCGTTTCCATGTATCCGCAGAGTCCCGGCGACGGCCTTGCAATGCCGCAGTTTCTGGCTGACCGCGTTGGCCCGAGACTCCGTGCATTGGGGCATTCCATCCAAGCCTCCCCAACGCAGCCGCCGTACGGATCGCCGTCGGGACCGGGCGCCGTGAAGATGATCCTCATCCATCCCGTCACAGGCGTCATGTACGGAGGCGCGAGCCCCGGCAAAGACAACTACGTGATCGGCTGGTGACACTTCTCAAGAATGCCGGGATTTCCCCTCTCGACGAAGCCTGGCCAGCGCTGGGCCGGGCATGAATGTGCAGAACGCGGTCGAAGCGCCGCACTCACACCAAGAAGGGACACAAGGGTGATCGTGAAGGGACCGTGGGGAAGGTCGGCATGATGCTATCCTCCGGATACATGGACCCTGAATCGCCATACGCGCCTGACGGCGTGGATCTGACGCTGATCCGCTGGATGTTGGCCATGACCCCCGTCGAGCGGTTGGATGCGTTGCAGTCCTGGGTCGATTCCCTGTGGGAGGCGTGGGGCGATGAGGCCGAAACCCGAATTCTTTTCCATACTTCGGACCATGGCGCAACACCACGTTGACTACATCATCGTGGGCGGCGTCGCAATCCTGCTCAGCGGAGCGCCTCATACCACCTTCGACCTCGACATCGTCCACTCCACCAGCCCGGATAATGTAGATCGGTTGCTCGCGGCGCTGCGGGAGATTGACGCGTACTACCGCATTCAGCCGGAGCGGCGGCTCGCGCCGGGTGTCTCGCACCTCACGTCTCCCGGCCACCAGCTTCTGATGACAAAGTTCGGCCCGCTCGACCTGCTCGGCCAAATCGGCAATGGCCGGTCATACGACAGCCTATTGCCACACGCCCCGCTGCTGCAATTGAGCGGTGGGGTCGGCGTCCGCGTGCTGGACATCGAGACGCAGATCGCGGTCAAAGAGGAAGTCGGGCGGGACAAGGATCGGTTGGGGTTGCTGCTGCTCCGCCATGTCCTGGAAGAAACGCGCAAGAAGTCCTGACCCCCACCGGTGGAACTGGCGCCCCTATTCCAGTGCACGAACAAGCGGCGCCGCCCTCCTCATTTCAAGAGCTATCTGACCGCGACCACCTGCACTTGCTCCAGTTGATCCTGGATAACTTGGACCGTCGTTCGGGCGGGCGGATTTTTCGGAAAGTACTCCTTGAAGATCGCGTTCATGGCGTCCATCTGGCCCATGTCTTTCAGATAGACGTGCGCATCCACGACATTTTCAAGGTTCATTCCCGCAAGCTTCAGAATGTCGCGAATGCTCTCGATGGAATCGCGCATCTGCGCTTCCAGGGTTGCGCCGGAGCCGGATTTTCCCGAGGTGTAGAGAGTATCCTTGTCGAGCACTCCGCCATTCGACGAGGTCGGACTGAGGCCCGCGGAGGCCGGAACGACTCGACCCTTGTTCTTCCGGTCGCGCGTCGCGATGAAGGTGATCTCAACGCCGATGGTCCCAGGGAGCTTGGAAACGCAAAAGCTGGCGCGGCTGGGCGCCGAGCCAAGGGCGAACGAGTCTTTGTAGACGGAGTTGAGCTTGCCGTAGACGCCGCCTTTGAGTCCGGCCGGATCGAGGAAGTAGACGTTGGTGAACACCGCGTCCTTGTGCTGCAGGCCGGCGGCGGCCAGGATCTGTCCGATATTTTCCATCGTCTGTTTCGTCTGACCTTCAATGGTTGTATCGAGTTCATTGGTCGCCGGTTTGCGGCCGCCGCTGCCGGAGACGTACAAAGTGTCGCCCGCAAAGACAGCGGACCGGTAAGGACCCATGGCTGACGGAATCGATCCCGCGGGCGGCGTCACTATCGAAATTCTCGACTTGTCGGCGAAGGCTATGCAAGTGACTTCAATATTCGCCCCGCCCGGCAATCCGGGAAACTCCAGCGTCGTGCGCGCGGGGTAATGATCGGGACCGAAAAAACTGCCGTAGACCTCGTTCATCTCTTTGTACTGGCCCATATCGGCAAGTTGCACGTGGCACGAAACGACGTTTCCGAAATCCATCCCTGCGCCGCGGAGTACGTGACCTACGTTTGCCATGGCCATTCGAGTCTGCGCGGCGATGCCTTTCGGTTGTGCGCCGGTTTGTGGATCCTTGTCGATCTGCCCCGCTATGTAGAGAGTCTCGCCGGCCAACACACCGGGCGTGTACGGTCTTCCGGCCGGAAACTCCTTCGGATAGATGAACTTTCGGTTGACCCTGTAGGGGCCGTCGCCGGACCGGGGCTGCGCAGGGCAAACGGCGGTCAAAATGGTCAATCCAGTGGCGATGAGCAGGCAAAGGCGCATGAAGTTCTCCTTATTTATCGAACTTAGGTTACCAAACCGCCCGCGTTCACAGGGCTCGCGTGGTACACTGGCGGAAGAATCCGCAAGCAGGAGCGTCACAGTCATGAAATCGAAAAAATCCAAATCGGCCTCCGCAATGAACCGCCGTGAGATGTTTCTCGCCGGCGCCACCGCCGGCGCCGTCAGTCTGTTCGGTCCGCGGGGCGCGCACGCCGCCACCACCCTTCCGGTCCGCGCCAATGGGCCGGAAGTGTATGGCCGCTTCGGCGTCAAGCCGTTCATCAACTGCACTTCGACATACACCATCAATGGTGGTTCGGCGATGTTGCCGGAAGTGATCGAAGCGATGAATAGCGCCTCGTTTTACCCGGTGAACTTCGACGAGCTGATGGAGGGCGCGGGCAAGCGCATCGCCGAATTGTTGCAGGTGGAGTCCGCCATGGTCAGCTCGGGCGCCGCCGGCTCGATGACTTGCGCCACGCTGGCTTGTGTCGCCGGTGGGGATCCCGAGAAGATGCAGCAGCTTCCCGATACGACCGGCATCAAGGGCGAGGTGATCGTCCCGCGCTGGTCGCGCAGCGTGTACGATCACGCCGTACGAAGCACGGGAGTCAGGATGGTCGAAGTGGACACGCTGGAGGATCTTGAAAAAGCCTTCAGTCCGCGCACGGCGATGGCGACCGGGCAGGTAAACCTCGCCGGCGAAGGCAATCCGTTCACGCTCGAGCAGTTTGTCGCCGCGGCGCATAAGCGCGGCGTTCCCGTCGTGATGGACGTCGCCGACCGTCTCCCACTGGTGCCGAATCCGTATCTCTCCCGCGGCGTCGACCTGGCAGCCTACTCCGGTGGCAAGATCATTCGGGGGCCGCAGACCGCGGGCATGCTGCTCGGCCGCAAGGATCTGGTGGCGGCCGCGTTCATGAACAGCGCCCCGCACCACGCCTTCGCGCGCGCCATGAAGGTGAGCAAGGAAGAAGTGGCCGGCATGGTGAAAGCCATCGAAATGCTGCGCACCGGCAAGCGCAACCGCGACGCCGAGGACGCCGAGTGGCGCGCCTGGTTCCGCCACATTACGGACATCGTGTCGAAGGTCCCCGGCGTTTCGGGCGAGATCATTGAGCCGAAGGACAAGCAATACTACCCAACCATGAAAGTGGTCTGGGATCCGAAGAAGACCGGCATCACGGCCGGCGAAATCGGCAAGAAGCTGCTCGAAGGCGAGCCGCGCATTATGACCCATGCCGGACTCAAGGAAGGCGACCAGTCGAGCGAGATGTTGCTGCGCCCGGCGGCGATGTGGGCCGGAGAGTATAAGATCGTCGCCGAACGGCTGCACGAGATCCTCAGCAAGGCGCCGGGACCGCGTCCCAAACCGCAGTTCGCCGCGCCGGCCGGTGACGTGGCGGGATTGTGGGAGTCCGACTTACATTTCAACGTGGGCGCCGCGCGTCATACGTTCTATCTCGATGCCGAGGGCAATAACCTGAGCGGCCAGTACACCGGCCGGCTGGTGAAAGGCGCGCTGAAGGGGCATGTCGACGGCAACAAGGTCGAGTTCAGCAGCCGTGGCAGGATCGAGGGAACGTCCCTTCAGTACACGTACAAGGGTACTTTCGACGGCGCGCGGATGTCGGGCACGGTCGATCTTGGCGAGTATGGCGTAGCGAGCTTCACGGCTACCCGGAAAGCGTAAGAGATCTCGGCGCCCCGGCATCGTCCGGACGGCGGGCCCCAAAACGCGTTGCACGAAGCAGCCGGAGACGGCGGACGCTTCACGTGCGTTTTAAGCTTGGAGACGGGACTTCAGCGGGCCACCCCGCATGAAGCCGCGTCTAGACAGTTTCTCTCGACCCTACAACGAGCGCACGCTTGCGTTTCTCGAGGGCTTGTTTGCACACATAGGGCCAGCCATCCGTTTGGCTACATGGGCTCGGAAGTGCTGTTGAAACTTGCATGAGAAACGGAATAGAGAACTTGAACTCCCCATGCTCGGAATGCGTTCTTTGCTCATTTCGAGGGGAGCCTCCCAAAGATGCGCTGTTCCTATACGCCTCCACACCGATCCTTCGACAGATCGTCGCATCGAAGTTGAAGAATCTTCAAGTGCGTTTCCAGCTTGAGAACGAACTTTTTAGAATCGATGAAGGTCAGGATTTGGCTATCAAGGGTTTGCTGACCGGTCTTTCGGACGCCGAATGCGGCGACATCCGGGCCACTCGGGAGAGTGGAGCGGCGCTCCTCGGCGCCTCATCTCTCGAAGCCCTGGGGAAGCAGATCGAAACCGCCTGGTTCGACGATGCCGTGCGAAGCGATACGTTCACCACATTCTTTCAGCCCATCGTTGACACCCGCGAGTCCCGGGTGTTTGCCCATGAGTGCCTGATCAGACTTTTTTCCGATCGCGCCTACAGTGGGGGCGAAATCATCGATACCGCCATTTCCCGGGGACGGGTTCACCTGTTTGATTCGTACGCGCGGCGCCTCAGCATACGGACGGCTGCCCGACAGCACAAGCCGCACACAAAAGTTTTCGTCAATTTCATGCCTTCATCGATTTACGATCCGGCGCTTTGCATGGCATCCACTCTTGACGAACTCGCGAAGACCGGCATGACATCCGACGAGATTGTCTTTGAAGTGGTTGAGTCCGATCATGTCCGCGACGTGAAGCAACTGAGAAAGATTTGCGACTTCTACCGCAAGCAGGGCTTCGGCTTCGCCCTGGACGATGTGGGCACGGGGACCAACTCTTTGCAGATGGTCTGCGACCTCAAGCCGGACTACATCAAGCTCGATAAATCGCTTATCTCCGGGATTTCCGATACCATGTACAACGCCGCGGTCCGCAGTCTTACTGAATTCGCCGATCAATTCGGCTTGCACGTCGTCGCCGAGGGAGTGGAAACGAGCGAGACGGCTGAAATTCTGCAATCGATGGGAATTCACTTGATGCAGGGGTATTATTTCGGCAGGCCCGCGGCCATGATGAGTTAATCATGGCCTTCCCACTGAGCCCTGCAAACACAGGATCGTCTTTGGATTGGAAACTACCGTTGCCTGTGCGAACCTATCGCTATGCCACGCACGTGGGACGAGCGATACCTCGCAGGAGAAGGCCTTGGCGCCGAGCCCTCGCCTCTCCTTGTCCGTGCTATCGCAGACTTGCCCCCAGGCCGCGCACTCGACCTCGCTTGCGGATTCGGCCGGCACGCCATCCTGCTGCGACGGCTCGGCTGGCAGGTAACCGCCGTCGACGCTTCGTCCGTCGCCATCGCCGCTTTGAATTCCCGCAGTCTCGAGATCGACGCTCGGGTCGCGGACCTCGAACGGTGCGAATTCCTCATAGCGCCGGGCGCGTGGGACCTCATATGCGACTTCCACTATCTTCAACGAGATCTGTTCCCCGCCATGTGCGCGGGCGTTCGGCCTTACGGCTTGTTTGTGGCCTCATTCCGCCTGTCGGGCAGCTATTGCGTCCGCCCCGGCGAGATCTGCGATTTGTTCTCGCAATGGGAAATCCTCCACTACAGCGAGGCCGGCTGCGCGGAAATCATCGCGCGGAAAATCGATTCAGAATCTGCTCGGGAATCAAGGGGCGCGGCTTCGGCCCAAACCAAGCGCCCCGATCTCGGGATCGCGCCGGATTGAAAACGAAACCTCGTTTCAAGAGCATCCTTCGATTGGGATTTGCCGCCGGATGGCCGCCGCGAACCCATCCGCCGTTCTTGTATTCAGAATATCTTCCGGGCCAAGCCAGGCGCGCCGCGCCATCGCAACGCCGTAACGCATGTTCGCCAGGTGTTTCGGGTGATGAGCATCGGTCGAAATCACAAACTTTCCGCCCATCGCCTTTGCCGTGCGCGCGAGCGTCGAGTTCAGATCCAGACGCTCCGGGCTGGCGTTGATTTCGAACCATACGCCGCGCTTCACCGCCTCCGCCGCCACGCGTTCGAAATCGAACGGAAATGGATCGCGGTGCAGCAGCAGCCGTCCGGTGGGATGCCCCAGAATCCGCAGATGGGGGCATTCGAGCGCGCGCAGCAGGCGGTCCGTCATCTCCGCCGCCTCCATGTTCATGTGGCTGTGGACGCTGCCGATCACCCAGTCGAGTTCGGCGAGGGCGTCCCAGGCGATATCGAGCGTGCCGTCTTTCAGAATGTCGCATTCGAGGCCGGAGAAAACCCGGATTCCGAGATCTTCGCCGTCGCCAAGCGGCGTGAGGCCGGAATTAATCTCGCGGACGCGGCGGGCAAACGCGATGACGCGCGTCTCGTCCAGGCCGTTCATCATCGCCATGACCTTCGAGTGATCGGTGATGGCGACGTACTCGTAACCCTGCGCGCGCGCCGCATGAGCCATTTCTTCTAACGACGCGCGGCCGTCGGTTTCGGTGGTATGCATGTGGACGTCGCCGCGAATATCGGAAAGCTCGACGAGCCGCGGCAGGGCTCCCTCGGCCGCCGCCTCGATCTCGCCCTGATTTTCGCGCAATTCCGGCGGAATCCAGCGAAGGCCCAGGGCTTCGTAGACGCCCTCCTCGGTTTCGCCGGCCACTTTCGACTCGTCGGAAATCCGGAACAGTCCATATTCGCTCAACTTGAAACCCATGCGCACGGCGCGGTTACGGAGCGCGACGTTGTGTTCCTTGCTGCCGGTGAAGTACTGAAGCGCCGCGCCATGACTCTCGGCGGGCAGGGCGCGCACATCCACCTGCAGGCCCTCGTGTCCGAACCGGACGCTCGCTTTGTTTTCGCCGCGGCCCAGAATGTCGGCTGCTTTCGGGTGGGTGACGAAACGTTCAAGCGCCACGGCCGCCCCAAGCCCGGTGACAAGCAGATCCAGATCTCCCACCGTCTCCTTGCCCCGGCGCAGACTGCCGGCGGGCGTCACGCTCTCGACCCCGCCGCCCTCCGCAAGATAGGCCGCTAACTCCTGGGCCGTGCGGTCGGCGAAGCTGAGCAGGAATCGCCCGGCGCTCTTGCGGTATTGCGCGATCGAACGCAGCACCTTTTCCTCGAGCTTCGCTCCCATGCGCGGCAGGGCGCGCAGTTTCTGTTCGAGGCAAAGGCGCTCCAGTTCGTCTATGGTGCAGATCCGGTAATGTTCGAGGAGCATCGCGATGCTCTTCGGTCCCAGGCCTTGAATTTTCAGGAAGTCCAGAACCGACGCGGGATACTTTTGAAGCAGCTCGTCGCGCCGCTCGCACGACCCGCGCGCGACGACCTCCCCCAGCGCGAACGCGAGCCCTTTGCCGATACCCGGAATATCGGTAACCCTGCGCGAAGGGTCTTTCAGAATCGCGTCGACGCGCTCCGGATATCCCTCGACGGCGGATGCCCCGTTGCGGTAGCTGCGGATACGGAAGCCGTCCTCCCCCGCGATTTCCATCAGATCGGCCGTCTCGTAGAGGATTCGCGCAATTTCCTTGTTTTCCATCTGCGTTTTCGATTGTACATGTCTCGATGGGCAAGACGCGCCCGCTAATATAAAAGTACTATTGGCGGCCAAGGCGGAGCTCCCGTAAGCTTCCTTACAGTCCCCCAACGGAGAAACTATGCGTTCAAGCAACACCTCGAAGCTTTACCGGCTCTGCGCTACCGTAGCGCCAATCGCGTTTCTCTTCTCCTCTGTGCGGCCCGCATCGGGCCAGGGTTGAGTGGCGGCACGTGGTAGCGCGCCCGTGCTCGGCGCGCTCTGTACATCTCACCCCAAGAGCAGGTCGAAGGGTGAAGACGAAGTGGGACCGAAGGTTTCGGACGAGGAGAGAATTACCAGCCGCGAAGTTTCCAGGCCCCAGCCTTGGTCGATCACCATTGGCTACCGGTTTCAGCCGTCTTCCCGGCATTTCGTCGGGACCGTGGAGCAGAAGCAACGAGAGATCACCGGCAACCAGATCCAAAATACTTATCATCTTTTCGACATCGGGATCGAACGCCAGTTGACGAAGCGTTTCAGTGTAACCGGCAGCCTGCCCGTCTTGTTCGCCTACCGGAACCAGCTTTACAACCCCAGAGGCGAGTACAGAGTCAGAGGCATCGGCGACATGACGGTTGGAACCCGCACATGGCTGTTCAGGCCACCCACCGAGAGCGGCGGAAACATGGCGGTTGGCATGAGTTTGAAGATTCCGACGGGCACTCCGGATTCGACCGGCGCGGCCCTGGACGCGCAAGGGAGACCGATCACGGCCGTCGCCGATCAGTCGATCCAGGCGGGCGACGGAGGCACGGGATTAGCCCTCGATATGCAGGCCTACAGGCCGGTGCGTTATGGCTTCATGGTGTACGCCAGCGGTTCCTATCTCTTCAACCCGCGAGATACCAACGGCGTTCGCACTTTCCGCACACGGTTCCGCGAGGAAGTCATGTCGGTTTCCGACCAATATCTGGTTCGCGGGGGCGTTGCTCGGGCGGTCCCCAGGATTCCCGGACTCGTCGTCACGTTCGGCGGACGAATGGAAGGCGTTCCGGTTCGAGATCTACTAGGGAAAAGCAATGGATTCCGCCGTCCCGGTTATTCGATTTCGGGCGACCCCGGATTTCTCTACGCGCGCTGGGGCTACGTCTTTTCATGTTCGGTGCCGTGGGCGATCGAGCGAAACCGCCGCCGTAGCGTGCCGGACATCGCAAACCGCATCCACGGTGACGCCGCCTTTGCCGACTACGTTCTGACTTTGGGATTTTCGAGAAGATTCTGACCCATGCCGCGACCGTTCCCTGCAAAGCGTCTGGCGCTTGTTGCGCTGCTGGCATCGATCTCCGGCAGCGCAGCGTCCGGCGCGATCACCATCAAGAAAGAAGGCGAGCGCAAGAAGGCTCCCGACTTTGAGTTGAAAGACGGCGAAAAGAAGGTCGTGCGCCTGTCGGACTATAAGGGCAAGGTCGTCTTGATCGACTTCTGGGCCACCTGGTGCGGTCCTTGCAAGGCCGAGATTCCGTGGCTGATCGAGCTGTCGAAGAGGTACCAGGCGGACGGGTTGGCGGTCATCGGCATTTCCATGGATGACGAAGGCTGGGACGTGGTAAAGCCATTCATGGAAAAGATGGAGATCACCTATCCGATTCTGATGGGGAACAAGCGCGCTGCCTACCTTTACGGAGATGTGGAAGCGCTGCCCGTCGCCTTCTTCGTGGACCGGGAACAGCGTGTTGCGGCGATCCACTCCGGCGCGGCCGGCAAGAAACAGTTCGAGCGGGTAATCAGGGCGCTCCTTGGCATCGAAAAGCAGCCGCTCGATAAATGACTGCTATTTCCCGCCTTTTTTCCTGCCTTTACCGGAAATATCGCGCGATACCGATTTACTTGAGTATATTCCAATCGAAGAATGAGCCTGAAGGAGGAAGGGAGCGAACAGCCGCGGGGCCTCCTTTCTTGAGTTGAGAATGACCAAAAACTGCCCATACGCCGTACAATCTCCGGGGCCGACCAACGGGAGGTGGGACACCGCCCCCG
>CAMDED010000189.1 GCA_945893365.1 Candidatus Sulfopaludibacter sp. SbA3
ACATTGTGCCGGTCTCTCCACCTCGAATCTTGGACTCCTGACATCCAGGCGCCACCTCACTGCCAACGCCATAGCTGCCATCGCGGGTTCCGTACTCCTGTGCCCTGCCGCGCTCAAACACGCTCCAGATGGCCCTTCCAACCCATCAAGCAAATACGTCTGAAGCTCCCTCGCGGACGACACTCTCCGGTTGTCCCAGTTTTTCGACAGCCGGCCTGAGCTCAAGAAACCACTTCTCAAGCGCGGCCTTGGCACGCGCTCTCAGATCGAGAGCAATCGTATTGCCGCGCCCGAGTGCCTTCGGCTTCCGCACCTGCCGCTTTCCCAATCTTGCTTACAAAGTTGGCGATTGTCGCGGAAGTCACGCCCTTTTGGTAGGAAATACCAGTATCGGTGTCGAGACTGAGAGCCTGGACAATCGCTCGTCGCTCCAGCCCGGCGAACATTTCCGCCAGTCGTGACAGATCGGCCCGATCCGCAAGTTCGAGTGCCTCGATGTACTCGGTCCTGAGATCCCGGTCCACGACGATTGGAGGCAAATCAGCCTGAAGGAGAATCATCGTAGCGATGGCGCGAGCCAAGCGCCCGTTGCCATCCTGGTACGGATGAATCTGCATGAAGCGGTGGTGGAGCCACGCGGCCACAATGATGGGATCGTCGTCAGAGTACTGAGGAATCCATGCAAGCAGGTTATACATCTCGGCATCGACGTGGATGGGCGGGCAGTATTCATGGAGGGTTCCGTCGGGCCGCTTCGGGCCGCTGGGCTATTCCTTGAATTGTCCCTTTAGCAGGCGGACCTCGCGGTTGCCGAACTGATCGACAGTCGTGGTCGTCTCTTGGTGTCTTGTCAGAATCGTGTGAAGTTCATGGATCAAGCCTTTCGTCATCGCTCGCCTCTTCGCGATGTAGTCGATGACGACTTGAATGGCGCCTTGGTGGTCCCGGAGAATGTCGACTAGTCGCGAAGGTTCAATATTTTCGCGGAAGACTTGATCTCACATGCAAGCACTAATCCGTTGGCAACCAGCGCTCCCGTAGTTCCGCGGTCCAGTTCATACAGACGCTCCAGTATGCCGGTCTCTATACTGAGACGCCGGAGGAGGCGTTGGTCGAATGCGGACAATCCCGGCCCGCTTGAAAGTTGAACGCGCTTCTTCGCGGCCCGCCAGCTCTTGTAAGGCGGCCGCATGGCCGCAAGATCGATCTGTCTTTCAGCGTCCCCCAGTGGTTCGATCGGCTTCCAAGTGTAGTCGCCCATGATGTCCTGGGATCGAGTCTAGCTCGAAATCGTTCAGTGGATAATAAAGGCATATGCATCCTTCGAACTCGCGGTTCCTGGCCGGCAAAACGGCGGTTGTCACGGGCGGTACGCGAGGAATCGGCCGCGCGGTCGCCGAGGCGCTTCTCCTCGAAGGCGCGAGCGTCGCGATTTGCGGGCGGACGGCGTACGCTGCCGCGGCCGCAGCGGGCGCTATGGCCACGTCGACTGGCGGGGAAGTGGTGGGCCTGACGGCGGACGTATCGAAGCCCGAAGAAGCCGCCTCGCTGTTCGATGAGGTCGACCGGCGCTGGGGCGGGCTCGATATCCTGATCAACAACGCAGGCATTGGCGTGTTCAGGCCCGCGGGCGAGATCGCAATCGAAGAATGGCAGCTCGTGATCGGACTGAATCTCTCCGGTCCGTTCTACTGCTCGCGGGCGGCGCTGCCTCTCATGGAGAAGCGCGGGGGCGGCTACATCATTCAGATCAGCAGTCTGGCGGCGAAGAATGCCTTTGCGTCGGGCGCCGCCTACAACGCTTCGAAGTTCGGACTGAACGGCTTCAGCGAAGCCATGATGCTCGACGTCCGTTACCGGAATATTCGCGTGAGCGAGATCATGCCGGGCAGCGTGGATACGGATTTCAGCCCTCGTTCCGGACGCGCGGACTGGAAGATCGCGCCCGCGGACGTGGCGCAAGTCGCGATCGACCTGCTTCGCATGCCTTCGCGAACCTTGGTGAGCCGCGTGGAGATGCGCCCGTCGAAGCCGCGGAAGGCGTGAATGGGGCGTTTCGCGACTAAAGTTCCCGTGCGGAAAAGTCGAATGTTCAAGCGGGAGCAATAGAGACATGGTTCGCGTCAATAGGCAGTTGGATCCGGCACAAACCGGGCGTGAAGCGGAATCGCTCGAATTGGGGCTGCGCCGCAGGATTGTAGGCCAGGAAGAGGCTGTAGACCAGATCGTGAACGTCTATCAGTGCTTTCTTGCCGGCATGGCGAGTCCGGGCAGGCCAGTGGGGAATTTTCTGTTCCTCGGACCGACGGGCTCCGGAAAGACTCGCCTTGTGGAGGCAACCTGCGAAGCATTGCTCGGCGACGCAAACGCGGTGGTGAAGATCGATTGCGCCGAGTTTCAACACAGCCACGAGATCGCAAAGCTTATCGGCTCGCCCCCGGGCTATCTTGGCCACCGGGAGACGCATCCCCTGCTTAGTCAGGAAACGATCGACAAACATCATACGGAGAAGATCAAGCTCAGTTTCATCCTGTTCGACGAAATCGAAAAAGCCAGCGACGCGCTCTGGAATCTTCTGTTGGGAGTCCTCGACAAGGCGACTCTGACGCTCGGGGACAACCGGCGAGTGGATTTCTCGAGGTCGATGATTTTCATGACCAGCAACCTGGGCGCGACGGAGATGGGGTCTATCCTAAGGCCGAACCTCGGTTTCGCCGCTGCCGAAGCGGGACGCGCGGCGGCGGGAATCGGAGAAGCCATGGGTGGCAAGATCGCGCGGGCGGCGCTCGAAGCCGCGCGGCGGAAATTCACGCCGGAGTTCATGAACCGCATCGACAAGACCGTGGTTTTCAAACCGTTGGGCGATACGGAGCTTCGGAAGATTCTCGATCTCGAGTTGAATATCGTCCAGCAACGCGTGCTTCAATCGTCCGCCAACAATCCATTCATTTTCTCCATGTCGGCGGAGGCAAAGCAGTTTCTGCTTGAGGAGGGAACGGACGCCCGATACGGGGCGCGGCACTTGAAGCGCGCCATCGAGCGGTCTCTGGTGCATCCGTTGTCCAATCTCATCGCAACCGGCCAGGTGAGGTCGGGGGATTTGGTCAAGATCGATTTCGACGAGGATACGCGCCTGTTGACGTTCGTCAAGGAAGCCGAGGATATGCCGGTTTTCGCGCTGGCCCAGATGAACGCCTCCGAGTTCAGCGCTCAACTGGCGTCGCTCGCCGGCAGCCTGGCAGAGGAACCTGCGCGAGTCGCGACCGCGCGTGGGGCGCGCCGGACATAGTAGAATGGGCGATCCGGGGTTCCATGAACCTCGGAGCTCCCATCGCCGATGCCGCCCCCATTACCCCCGGAAAAGCAGGATTCCAGTCTGATGCGCGAGATGTTCTCGGTCATCGCGCCACGATACGATTTCATCACCCGCGTGTTCTCCTACGGAATGGACATGCGTTGGAAGCGTCAGGGTGTGGAACTGGCCGCGCTGCCGAAAGACGCGCTGATTCTCGACCTGGCCTGCGGCACAGGGGACTTTTCTCAGCTTGTGTCCGGGAAACTGCCCGCCGCCCGGGCGGTCGCCGCCGATCTTACGCACGGAATGCTTCGCCTGGCCGCCGCGCGCGGAGTCCGCGACACGGTTTGCGCCGATGCCATGCGCCTTCCCTTCCAGGACGGCACTTTTGACGCAGTCTTTATCGGATACGGTCTACGGAATTTTCCGGATCTCGATCGGGCAGCCCGCGAGATCGCGCGGGTCACCCGCCCCGGAGGCGCGTTTGTGAGCCTCGACTTCTTCCTGCCCCGAAACGCCGTGTGGCGAAAGCTATATCTGAGCTATCTGACGGTACAGGGCGCCTGCTGGGGGCTCCTGTTGCACGGAAAACCGCGCATCTACACCTATATCCCCGACTCGCTTCGAAGTTTTGTCTCCATGGACGATTTTTCGGCGCGGCTCGTCAAGGCGGGATACGGCAAGATTGACGCACGGGGTTTTCTCGCGGGCGGCATCGCGCTCCATCACGCCACAAGGCGGTGACTGAGATACAATAGACGGCGATGCCAAAGCCAAGCCGCCGGTCCGCTATCGGAAGTTTGTTCGCGGGAGCGGGTTTCGCGGCGTTTGACGCCGCCGAAGCCGTTGCTCAGCAGAAAGCCGCCAACAACGCTCCCATCGCCGCGAAAGACAACCTGAAGATCACCAAGCTTGAGATGTTCCTGGTCAAGCCCCGGTGGCTTTTCCTGAAGGTCCACACCAATGCCGGCATCACCGGACTTGGCGAACCGATCACGGAAGGCCGCGCGCTCACCTGCAAGCAGGCCGTCGAAGAGATCGCACCCTACCTGATCGGCAAGGATCCGCGGAGGGTGGCGCATCACTGGCAGGCGATTTACCGCCACGCCTTCTATCGCGGCGGGCCGATCCTGACCAGCGCCCTCAGCGGCATCGATCAGGCGCTTTGGGATATTAAGGGCAAAGCGCTGGGGGTTCCGGTTTACGAATTGCTGGGCGGACCCACTCGAGACCGCGTTCGCGTTTACGCGCACGCCCGCACGCCTGAATCGATGAAAGAGGCGGTGGCTAAGGGCTTCACGGCGTTCAAGACGGGTCCGGCGAAGCGCCGTCCCGCGCGCTTTGTCGAGACTCCAGCCGCCGTTCAGTATGCCGCGGAGAAGTTCGCCGAGCTGCGGAAGACGGTCGGGGATGAAATGGATATCGGCATCGATTTCCACGGCGCGATCAGCCCGGCTACGGCCAAGCTGCTGATCAAGGCGCTCGAACCCTATCAGCCCATGTTCATTGAAGAGCCCTGCCAGGCGCAGAATCACGACGTGATGGCGGAAATCGCGCGAGGCACGCATCTTCCGATCGCGACAGGCGAGCGCGTGTTCACCAAGTGGGGTTTCCGCGAAGTACTCGAGAAGCGCGCCGCGGTGATTCTGCAGCCGGATCTTTGCCACGCCGGCGGCATCACGGAAGTGCGGCTGATCGCCGGCATGGCCGAGGCTTATTACGCCTCCGTCGCGCCGCACAACCCGCTCGGCCCGATCTCGCTCGCGGCCGGCGTGCAGATCGCCGCGTCGATTCCGAACTTCCTCTGCCAGGAGCAGGTTTCGCTCGGCGAGGGCTACATCAAGAAGCCGTTCACCGTCCGCAATGGCTACCTCGATCTTCCCACGGGGCCCGGACTCGGCATCGAGCTCGACGAAAACGCATTAGCCGATAAGCTCAACCACGATTGGCGAAATCAGGAAAGCTACGACTCCGAAGACGGGTCCGTAGTGGATTGGTAGACCGGGTCGCCCGGTGTCTATCGGGCCAAGCAGGCTGGCGCGATGCCGAAGTTCGCCCGGTATCGTTCGGGCAAGCGCTTCGGCCTCATGTCGATTCCGCAGAAGATATGCTTGGTCTCTCCGACGGAGAGCGCCTGGCCGTCTTCGGCGCGCCGCATGGAATAGCCAAAGGTCACCATGCGGGGATGCGCGTCTTCAAGGCGCGTTTCGATGACGATCTCCTCGTCGTAGCGGGCCGGATGCATATACCGGCATTTTGACGCCGCCACCGTCAAAAAGACGCCATCCTCGATCTCCATTTCCTTGTACCGCACTCCGAGGGCGCGGCACAGTTCCACGCGCCCGACTTCCATCCACACGTAATAGTTTGCGTAGTACACCACTCCCATCTGGTCGGTTTCCGCGTAACGGACCCGAATCCGCGTCTCGTGTTTGAGCATGAGATCCAAGTATAACCGAATGAAATCAAAAGCCCTTGCGGTGCGTCTGCTAAACTTGCGATACATGCGTGTGAAGGTACTGTTTTTCGGGATGTTAAAGGACATTGCAGGCAAGGCGTCGGATGAACTCGAGCCGGGAGGCGGAGCTTCGGTCGGAACCGTCTTCAACCACTACGCGGAGCTTTATCCACGCTTGCGGGAAATGGCGTCGAGCATTGTCCTGGCGCGAAACCAGGAATTCGCGCCGGCGGCGACGCTGGTGGAGGATGGCGACGAAATCGCATTTCTGCCGCCCGTCAGCGGCGGAATTGGAGGGTTCGCGCGCGAAATTGAGGATACTGAAGGCCACTTTTTTGCGCTGACGCGGGACCGGATCGACACCGCCGGGCTCGCGGCCCGCCTGCTACGCGGGGAAGACGGAGCCGTGGTGAATTTCGAAGGCGTCGTGCGCAATAACACCAAGGGCCGGCGGACACTCTATCTCGACTACGAATGCTATGAGACGCTGGCGGTCAGGACCATGGCGGCCATCGGCCGCGAGATTGCGGCGGCGCATTCGATCGGACGGATTGCGATGGTGCATCGCCTCGGCCGTCTGCAGATCGGCGAATCGAGCGTTGCCGTGATCGTGACAGCGCCGCACCGGCGTCCGGCGTTCGAAGCGGCGCTCGAAGGCATCAACCGCCTGAAGCGCGTGGTGCCGGTCTGGAAGAAGGAATACTTCGAGGATGGAGAAGTGTGGGTGGAAGGGGAGTGGGACGAAAATGCGCCCGTCGCCGCTCGCTCTTAGCGCGCTCGCGCTCGCGCTCCCGCTTCAGGCGCAGGAAGCCGTCTTCCGCGTGGACGTCAGACTCGTTCGCGTTATCGCCACGGTGAAGAATGCGGCCGGGCAGCTGGTGGGCTCGCTTTCGAAGGACGCATTTACGATTCTCGACAACGGAGTCCCGCAAACGATCTCAGTGTTCGAGAAGCATACGGAACAGCCGCTGTCGGTCGCACTGCTGATGGACACGAGCGCTTCGACGGCGAAGGATCTCAAGTACGAAGTGGACTCGGCCAGCCAATTCCTGAAGGCGCTGTTCGGAGCGGGCAACCCCAAGGATTCGGCGGCGCTTTACAGTTTCAACTACGAAGTGGTTCGGCGCAACTATTTCACGCGCAATCACGGACCTCTCGATCACTCGTTGAAGATATTGAAGTCCGAGGCCGGCACGTCGCTCTACGACGCTATCTTTCTTGCCGCGGAGGACCTTCAGAGCCGCGATGGCCGTCATGTGATTGTCGTTGTTACCGATGGAGGAGACACGACGAGCGTCAAGGATTTTCACGCCGCGCTCGACGCCGCGCAACTGGCCGACGCGGTGATCTATCCCATCCTGGTGGTGCCCATCACGAACGACGCCGGCCGCAATGTCGGCGGCGAAAACGCGCTCACCACTCTTGCTAAAGGGACCGGAGGACGGGTTTTTACGCCCAGTGTGGGCAATGCTCTCGACGCCGCGTTCGCGGAGATTCTGCGCGATCTGAGGACGCAGTACCTGCTTGGCTACTATCCGGCCGGTGTTCCGCCATCGAAGAACCGGTTCCACCGCCTGGAAGTACGCACGGACCGCCCTGATTTGCGGGTTTCGGCGCGCAACGGCTATTATGGGAGTTCGACTTCACGGGAGAAATAGTGTCCTCCAAATCCGGCAAGAGCGGTACTCGAGCGCCAGAACAGACGTTCGAAGAGATCAAGTACTTGAAGCGCCTGATCGAGAACGAAACTCCCGTCCTCGTGAAACTCAGCAACGACGAAGAGGTTCGTGGGGTGATCGAATATTACGACGCCTCCTTTATTCGTATCACCCGGACGGGCGAGCCGAATCTTTTCATTTTCAAACACGATATCAAGTATGTGATGGAAGACGCGGGCTGAGGCGGCGATACCAATGGCCTCTTATCTTGAAACCGCGGCCGAAATTGCGCGCGAATCCGGCGCGCTGCTTGCGAACTATCTGGCGCGTGGAATTCCGTTTGAGTTGAAGGGCGAATACGATCTAGTGACGGAGGCCGACCGCGCCTCCGAACGTTTGATTGTGGAGCGGCTGCGCTCGCACTACCCTTCGCACGGGATCGTGGCGGAAGAAGGCGGAGGCCACACGAGCCTATCGGAATACCGCTGGCATGTGGACCCGCTGGACGGCACCACGAATTTCGCGCACAGTTTCCCGATGTTCAACGTAACGCTCGCGCTTGAGCGCGGCGGCGAGATCATCGCGGGCGTGGTGTTCGACCCCGTGCGGCAGGAGTCCTTCACGGCCGAATTGGGCGGCGGCGCCTACCTGAACAATCGCCGGATCCGCGTATCCAAAGCGCAGCGTCTCGAGGACAGTCTGGTTGCGACGGGATTTCCCAGCCGGCGCCGCCATCTGAATATCAATATTCACTTCTACTACCAGATGGCGATGGTGACGCACGGCGTGCGGCGGGCCGGCGCCGCTGCGCTCGATCTCGCCTATGTGGCGTGCGGGCGGCTCGACGCGTTTTGGGAGTTCGGCCTGAACTCGTGGGACATGGCGGCGGGGACGCTTCTGGTGGCGGAGGCGGGCGGCAGGGTATCGGGGATGCGGGGCGAGGCGCACGGGATGACGAGTCTCGATCTGCTGGCGAGCAACGGCGCGATTCACGATCCGGCGCTGACGCTGTTTGACGAAATATTTCGCGGCGAGTTCCGATACAAGATCCCGGAAATGAGCGGGGGACACTGACCGGGTTCGCCGCATGCAGAGGTCGTTCGCTCCCGAGATACTCGACGACCCGAACATCCCCGAAGAGGTCTTGGCGCGGGCCCGCCGGTCACTGACAGCGGCCCATCGCTTTCTCGGCAACACGGCCTGCTTGTTGAGAACGCTACGCGAGGACCCTCAACGGGTGCGCAGCGTCCTCGATATCGGCTGTGGCGGCGGAGGACTGCTGGTCGAGATCCGGAGGCAGCTGGGCGTCGAGGTGATCGGCGTGGATATCCGCCCGCCGGCGAAGGCCGATGGTTTGGTCCCGATTCTACCGGCCGACGCCGTTCGCGACCCCCTTCCGGAATGTGACGCGGCCATTAGTGTGATGCTTGCGCATCACCTCACGGACGCGGATCTCACCTGCCTGATCCGCAACGTGGGCCAGTATTGCCGGCGGCTGATCATGCTTGACCCGGTGCGGCATCCTTTACCTCTGGCGCTTTTTCGAATCGGGATGTACCCGTTCCTCTACAGCGTGAATGCGAAAGACGGGGTACGTTCCGTTGAGCGATCCTATACGGCGGATGAGTTGAAAACGCTAGCGGCGCGCGCGCTCGAAGGAACAGGCGCAACGTTCAGCCACTCGGTGGCTCCCTTCTATATCCGGCAAATGCTGGACATCCGGTATCGCGCCCAGTACTAACGGCAATGGAACGTAGAGGAACGCGGCGCCGGCGAGCTCACAATGAAAACGCTTCCGAAGGGTTGGCCGGGATTTACAAAATCAGAGGCTTTCAAAGGCCGTCCGAATTTTGAGATAGGTAACGCCTAGTTCTTCGGGAGAAACCCTGGTCTCGCCGATCACGGTCATGAAATTCGCATCGCCTTTCCAGCGCGGCACCACATGCATATGCAGGTGCCCCGCCACCGCGGCGCCCGCGCAGGCTCCGACATTCATCCCGATGTTCAAACCGGCCGGGCTATAGATCCCGTTCAAAAGCCGTTCAGCCGCCTGCGTCAGACTCATCATCTCGGAAAGCGTCCCGGCGGGGGCCGCGGACAACGTCCCCACGTGCTCATACGGCGCGACCATCAGATGACCCGTATTGTAGGGATAAAGATTCAGAATGACGAAGTTGTGAACGGCGCGGTGGACGATCAGGTTGCCGCTTCCCGGCAGTTCCGCGGCCTTCGAGCAGAACAAACAATTCTCCCCCGGCGGCGCGCTGCTTACGTAGCGAAAACGCCACGGGCTCCAGAGGTGCTCCATCAGGAAGGAGTCGACGTCGGTAGGGCTTCCTCCGCCTTGGCCGGCTCGGCGGCGGCAACGACGGCCGGCGCGGAGGTGTTCACAAGGTCTCTGAGCTCTTTGCTCGGCTTAAAATACGGGATCTTCTTGGCGGCGACATCCACCCGCGCGCCTGTCTTTGGGTTGCGCCCGATTCGGGGTTGACGCTGGCGCGTCCGGAAGCTCCCAAAGCCTCGTATTTCAATCTTGTCGTTCATTCGCAGGGACCGCACGATGCTCTCGAAAATAGCCTCGACAATGATCTCGGACTCTTTGCGAGTCATGTCCACCACCCGTGAGACGTCGTCAATCAGGTCCGCCTTGGTCATAGTTTGCTTCGCTCCATCAGACCGGTCCAGTATCGCAGGAAAAAGCCGGTTCATGCAAGGAGGAATGCCGGCTGCCAGCGAAAGTTCTCGATCGCGGCGTCGTCATGCTTGAATACGCGATCGGCATGCCAACCGTCGACCAACTCGTTGAAGCCATGATTTTCGATGTCCCATCGCTTGCGCCCAAGAGCGACGCCACGCTCCACGGGAACTTTAGCCGCGGCAGCGTCGTTATCCATACCCAATCGCCGGTTTGAATCTCGTCCCTTTTTTGGAGTTGGCGCCTTACCGAATTGGTTTCCAAGGAACGAATGACCCGCATGGGAGCTTTCACTTCCGGCCAGGAGGCAAAGCCGGGAACGTCCCACCAAAGGCACTCGCGCGATCGGAAGGTTCCCTTGATGCGCGGCACGAAATCGAACAGCCCGGCGGCATCTTGAGATCCAACTGCGGTGGCGCCAAGGGCGAAGGGCGTCTTCATGGAGCCACCGCCAAATGGCGCCCCTAAGATGGTGGCAACCAAGCCGGCATTGCAGACTTGACGGGCGTGTTCCAGTGAGAAAGGGGAACGCCATGAGTGGCGGGCAACTCGCAAGCCAGTGTTGATTGAGTCTCCCTCCGGTTAAACATTGTCATCCAAGAGCATCTCCTTTCCCCTATATTAGAGCGACTCGAAGCGATCGCGATTGAGACAGTTGTTCTCGGGTGCCCCTGGGGAGTCTATTCGCAAGGGCTGCGTGGCCGGCAACCCCTGGGAGGAACGTCTCTCCCACGACGGCTTCGAGACGTTTGAGGCTTTAGGCGACACGGTTGAGTGTCTGGGGGCCCAGGATGCGCTTGGGTCGAACATAAGCGAGTCAAGCATTGTCACTCGAAAAACTGCTGTGGGTAGGCCGCCGGCGCTCGCAAGCCACGCCGCGGCGGGGCCTGAAGGCGCTTGGGCCGGATGTGGTCAAAGGGCTGCGTTTTGTGTGCAGCGACATGTGGAAAACCATACTTGCAAGTCATCGCCGCCCAGGCGGGTCAGGCGTTGCACGTGTTGGATCGGTTCCATATCACCAGCCATTTGAACCAGGCGGTGGATCAAGTGCGCCGGGCTGAGACCATACGCCTGCGCGCGACCAGCCAGAAAGCCGCCCAGCGGCTCAAGCATATGCGCTGGCCGTTACTGCGACGCGGCAGTCGAGTACGGGGGCGGGCCCGGCAAAAGCTGCTGGCGGCTTTCTCGACTACTGGTGCTTCCGGGCCATGCGCAGCCGTCTGGAACCCTTGAAACAGGTCGCCCGGATGCTGCGCGCACATGAGTCCCTGATCCTGAACTGGTTTCGCGCCAAAAAAGAGATCTCCAATGGCACCGTCGAGGGCCTCAACAACAAAATCCGAGTGGTGACCAGACGATCCTACGGCTTGCGCTGCCGGAAGCTTTCTTGCTATTCAACACACCGGGACGACTGGCGCGTCATGCGCGGACGACCGTGCTGCGGTTGGCGACGACAGCGCGGCGAATCATCGAATGGCTGGAAGCGACGAGACTGCTGCCGATCTCCGTCTGACGCCGCCTGGCCGAAGATTCTACACTTTCTTGCTTATCGACGGATTTGCAGGCCCTATTTCGCCCCAAA
>CAMDED010000190.1 GCA_945893365.1 Candidatus Sulfopaludibacter sp. SbA3
GTAGCACGTCGCCGTTCGCACTCCGCAGGCAACTCTCGCCTTCTTGCCGACTCCCCTGGCTCCCTGTTACGAACTCCGGTTCTGCATTCACTCCCCTACTTCACCACCAAATTCACTCCCGGAACAGGTGGTTTCCTCTGACGCTTACTCTGAAGGTGCTGGGACAGGAAAGCTGGCCCGAGGTGTGCGCCGTATTTGGCGTACAAGCGGATACAATCTGCTTTTGTCTGTTCGCCGGCAAAATGATCGAGGCCGAGTCCCCAGACGCCCGCGTCAAACGCATAGGACTCACCGAGAAGTTCGAGGACTCCCAGCGCCCGATGGATGTTTGCGAGGAGCAATCCTCGCCAACGCTTCATCGTATCAGGGTCTGTGGGTGTGGCTTCTAACTCTGCGCGAACGTGTTCAACGGTCCAGTCCACGTAATCGTTGAGGCGTTGCTCAAAATGATACGGACCGATGACCTCCGTTTCCCCGGACCAGTTCAAAAACTCGTCACGCTCAGTGGTCGTCTTCGGCCACTCCGGATGCCTTTGCATAATCTCGTGGAGGGGTTCCTCCGAACGTACGGGCAGGGGCGCACCGTATTCACGAAGTTTTAGGAGGCGAAGCCGGATTGCTCGATCCGTGAATTCACGGATCTTGTCGGGCCCGAGATTGGCCCTGAACTGGGCGCGTGGCGGTCCAGTCACGATCAGATCGAAGAGGCTCTCTGCATCGATGGTTGAGAGGAGGGGTGCGATCCGTCGGAGATATTGAAGGAGTTCGTGATGCGTATCCAGCCCCCAAAGCGCGCTAGCCGATTGTGCCCTGAGATACTCGACGGACTCCGTTGCGGAGAGTCCGCCACTTTTGCCACAACTCCAGAGGACAAACCGACGGAGGAGTGGGTACCCGAGATGCATCCACTTGCTTACTTCAACGCGCGCTCGCGCGCGGTCGGCGCGTGCAACGAGTTCCCACGCCTCGCGCAGCAGTTGAATGTAGAGAGTCCAGTCGTAGAGCTCATTATTCTGCCCATGATCGTCGATGGAGGGACGGATGAAGTATGTGCCGTCATTCTCGCTGTTAGCTCGACCAAAGAATTCCAGGTACGTCAGGCCCCGGTGGAGCAGATCAGTGAGTTCTCCGAGAAGATCGTACGCGATCCTCCCGGCGTCTGTCCGACTGAGGAGTCTCCTGATCTCCCAGCTTCCCTCCCCGGCTGCTGGTACGAATTCGACAGTCGCGTATGATCCAAGGTCGTCGGGGTCGAAGTGTTCGGCGCCACGCGGGAAGGGTTCCTTGAAGCGGATTGTGGGCGCTAGCCATAATCGGACGCGATCGCGAATCAGAAGATCCCAAGCATGCGTCTCGAGAACCGGGTAGTGAAGCGAGAGGTCATGGCTAACGTGTCGAGCGTGGACCTGAGCGATCGGAGCTGACAGGAACTGCCAAATTGCATTGACGCCTTTGGGGAGTGGCGCGGACTCGGTGTCGGCAAGTCTCTCGCGCGTCAGTTGTGCGAGGTCTGGATGGAGATGGGACCCTTGCTTAATCACCCAGTGTAAGAGCTGTGGTTCTGAAAGCTTCGTCACGAGCCATCGGCAGAGGCCCTCGGTGACGGGGTGCAGTGGCACGGTTCCGCTCGATGCCGCCAACCACGCTACTGCGGGCACCGCGTGTTGAAATGCCGCAAGGCTCAGCAAGCCTTCCGATGCCAGGACGTCAAGCCACTCGATTGGCGGCGAAGGGTCCAGGGTCGCGAATCGTCTGGCGGCGTGGCCCGTCGCGTCTTGGAGTGCCCAGGTGATCTGCGACACCGCCGCTGCATCGAGTGGTGCCGACGGGATTTGCGGGCCGAATTCGCCGATAATCCGCGCGCGGTCGAAGTAGCCCATCCGGTAACGATTGGCGCAGCTTCGGAGTGTCTCGTGCAATAGCCGGTGGTTCTCGCGTGCATCGTACGTCAGCGGTTCGATGCCTCTACTGCGCCAGGTTCTCTGATCTCTCGCCGCGTGTTCCGCGGTTGAGCCAATAAGGACGTACGCCTTAGCCGTGTGCGCGCCCTCGTTTGCTTGATCGGCTGCGAACGCATCCACGATGTATCGTATTGCTGGATCGGCAACGCTGTAACCAACGAAGAGGATTGCCGCCGAGCGACGAAATAGTTCCGCGACGAACCTCGCGGCCCAACCTTCGGTCAAATACGCTCGTCCGAAGTCTGCACTCGTGAAGATGAGGTTTTGCCAGCCAGTATCATTCTGGTTTCCCAATCCTCCATGGAGATGAACGACGCTGTTCCAGCTGGATCCAGGCAGTGGCAAATATGGTGCATAGTCGAACGTCGGAGCCAGCGTACATGGGGCGAGTTCGAATCCGCGGTCGAAGTTTGTGGTTACCAGCCGAAGGTGTCCCTGCCTTGACGTGGCCAGTTGAAGAAGTGCTTCATGCGTTGCTAGGTCGGCACCGGGCTTGATGTCAAGGATTTCCTTGACCGCCTGTCGGAGGCGCTGTTTGCCGATGCGGTTCTCGATCAGGCCCAGCGCAGCGTCGTAAGCATTACTGTTGAAGAGTTCTTCCTCGTCCGGATCCATTGGTCGCCCGAGCCGGACGGCGATGTCGGTTACGAGCGTTCGGAAATCGGGGAGCCCGCAGCGGCGCGAGACCCCTGCACCACAGAAGATCACGACCGCGCCGTCTTCGAGCGCTTGCAGAAGCTTGAAGGGAAGTGGCGGGCCATCTTTCGTGAACTGTACGCCGACGGTTTTCCCCGGTAACGGTTGCGGAGATGGCATTGTTTTCTCGCGAGGGTCTAACACACGCGTGTTCAGGGATGAGTACCGTCGGGTGTGCTCCCAGCGGTATTATCTCGCACTGGGCGGGACGCGACAGCGGGCGAGGACGTTCTGACAATCAGACACCAACTACGCTAGCGGGGACTTCGCCCTGACCGAAAAAGAATGACACTCCCCTTGACCTCTTAGGAGAGTTTTCCTAATTTACTTGGGAGAGACGATTACACAATATGCCCGACGCTGAATTCCTGCCCGGAACCCTCGATTTGCTGATCCTGAAGTCCGTTTCGCTCGGTCCTCAACACGGCTACGGCATCCTGCTGCGAATTCAGCAGCTCACCGGGCAGGCGCTCAAGATCGAGCAAGGCGCACTGTATCCAGCGCTCTACAGGCTCGAAACGCGAACGGAACTGGACGCCGAATGGGGTGTATCGGAGAACAACGGCGTGCCAAGTTCTACTCGCTCACGCCCGCTGTACGCAAGCGCCTGCAGGATGAGATCGGCGGCTGGAACCGCCTGGCCTCTGCAATGGAAGCCGCAATGAAAGCCACAGTGAAGGAGTTAGAGCCATGCGCAAGACTTGGCAAGCCAATGGCCGGTGCTAGGCGTCACGAGGGAGCGGGAGGCCCGGCTGCATCTATCGAAGCCGTGGCTCCAGAGCAACTTCTGCCTCATCTCCCGGAAGGATCGCGGGGTGACCACGGCGCGCCGCACGGTTTCCTATCGAGATCTTCCCACGGCCGCTCGCATAACTGCGCGAAATCAGTCAGCGGCGGCGAGGGGCTGAAACAGCATTCCACGCCTTCGCTTCCATGAACGCTATCAACCGGGCGCGTCCGCAGCCGTTTGGTTCGATGACAGGATTGACGGCCGCCACAGGACAGGAGGTTCACGGTGTGGATGCAGACAAGCCGAACCGTATATCACGCCCGCGACCTGAACTTCAGGCTCAAGCCGGGCGGCAAAGCGGTCGACGCCGGTATCCCCGTGCCGAACGTGTACGACGAATATTCGGGGAAAGCTCCGGACCTCGGCGCATACGAGCTTGGCTGGCCGGCTCCGGCATACGGGCCCCGCACGCGGGGTGCGAGAACCGGCGAGTAAGGCTTCCCAATCAAACGGACGCCAGAGTCAGCGGAATTGGCTGTCTGCCGTCTGTGTCGAGCACGTTTAGCTCCTGGGCCAGCCGGGCGGCAACGACGATTTGCCCCGACCTGCCCATGAGCTGCGGGTCGCCGCTCAACGCCGCGATCACTCTACCGATAAACTCCGGGCTCTCGCTATTTGAAATGTCCAGCCAGCCGCCCCGAGCGGCCTCCATGACGGCCTCGGTTCTTACCAACCCTGGGTAAAGCGACACAACGGCGACGCCGCTCGGGCGAAGCTCATGAGCCATGTCCGAAGACATCTTGTCGGTCGCCGCCTTTGCGATTCCGTAAATTGAATTGCCCAGGTATTTTTGCGCGGCCCAGAAGCTGATGTTGACAATCAGCCCCTTCCGGCGGGCGATCATCCCGGGCGCCGCGCGTGCGCTGGCGGCAAATGCCGAGCGAACCCCGGCGTCCATCATGCTGCTCCATCGGTGCGCCGGCTGTTGCCAAAACGGCAGGCCCCATGTGAACTTGCCATCTTCTACCATTCGTTCGTAGCCGCCCCAAGCGGAATTGACCAGGAGATCCAGCTCGCTCCCGTCTTCGGCCAGTCGACCGAAGACACGATCCGTATCGAAGTCGTTGGAATGATCGCAGCGCAGCCTGGTAATCGATGGCGGGAGGTCCGCCGAATCGATGCTTCGACCTGTCGCATAAACGGTAAAGCCTTCTGCCGCGAGGCCGAGGGCTACGCCTCGTCCAACACCGCGAGAGGCCCCGGTGACGAGCGCAATTGGCATGGAGCTTATTGTAGTCCCGCGCGGCGGGCCTCTCGTTTGAGTGCGTTGCGAAATGAGCGTCCGAGCATTCTGGCGGCGAGCCGGGAGGAGCCGGGAGCCGGTGAAGGGGTTGAGCACCACGCCGGGCGTCCAAACGAAATGCCCGGCGACGCGAAAACCTGCCCGGTACGCCGGCATGAGGGTGCTCGCCTTCTTAGCAAGAGCATGGAATCATAGTGACTAGGGAGTCGTCAATGGCTGCGCAAGGAAAACTCGACTGGTCGGAATGCCCGCTCGTCGAAGTCAAGTTGGGAGTGCAAAGCGGCGCTCCTGTGCTGCTCGGCACCCGGATGCCGGTCAGCGCGATTGTCGATAACTTCGACTATGGCGTGAGCGTCGACGAAATCGCGGAACAGTTTGAACTTCCGCCGGATCGTGTCGAGGCGATTTTGACGTACGCCAAGAGTCACCGCGTTGGGTATCGTATTCGATAGAAACGTTCCGGTCGGTGTGCGGCGCTCCCTGTCCAAACATTAGGTGCGCACATGCGTCGAGTTGCAGTGGCATCCACGGCTTGAAAACGGCGAGCTTCTCAAGGCGGCGGAAGCGGCAGGCTTCGAGGTGGTGGTTACGTCCGATCAAAACATCGCGTACCAGCAGAACCTGACGGGCCGAAAACTTGCCTTGGCAGTACTTGGGTCTAATATCTGGCCGGTGGTGCGTGATCACGGAGCGGCAATCGCGGCCAAAGTTAATACGGCAACACGGGGAGGCTATGACTTCATCGAGATGCCGCTGCCGCCGAAGCGCCGAAGGGACGGCGCTTGAACCGGGGCTTACCCGTTTCACTACCGCGGGTCGAATCGAGGACGCCGCCAGACGTTCTCCGACCACCAGCAGTCTGAGATTCGAAAGATTGACACCAAGGGCGATAAGACTGCCGACGCTGCTCGGTTGCTCAAGGTCCACCCTACAACCGGCTACCACGGTGCACATCCGTTAGGCGCGGATCTGTTGCTGGGCGGGCGATTACAATACTCACCCGCCCGGCAGATGCCGAATGAAAGGCAGTTAGGGAGCCCTTAATTTCAGCACAAATTCTCGATCGATTGCCGAGCCGCAACCAAGGCCCAACTGAAACGCGAGCTCTTCCGTTGCGGCGACATGCACGCTGTAGAGCCGGGTCATCCACAGCCGATCCCCGAAATCGCGACTCAGAAGAATACTTGCGCGCCATCCTCCGCCGTAGACCCGCACCGTGATATCTATCCGAAATCCCCCATACCGTTCAATTCTCGTTTTCATCGACTTTACTCCCGACGGTGATTCCGTCGATCGATTAGTCGCCAGTTGCGGAGCGGGAGCGCCGCCCGTGGAGACGTACTCTCGGCGATAGCCATGCCATGCGGCAGAGCTCGGGCGGTTGTGATGGAAGCGCAGCGCGTTGGGCGGCATCGCCAGCGATTCGATGTGCCTGTTCAGGCACTCTACTCCCAACGTGACGTGTCCCTTTGGCAGCCAGAGCGTCAGCGTTGGAGATTGTGGCGCCGCCCTGGGTCGCGTTTTCAAAACGGTTCGATTCCCGTTAGCGCCGCCAACCACCTCGCGCCCTCTCCGCCTAAAGTACCCCCCTCGCTCTGCCGATGACTTAGCATGGCGAGGGCAAGCTGGAGGTCCGTCTCATTGCAGGGTAGGACTAAGCCCGTCGTTCTGTCGGCGCTAGCCTTCGTAGCCGTCATCTCCGCCCTTGCGGCGTGGCGCGTCTTCCACCAACTTCCGCAACGCACCTACCGAGTGGGCGCGGATAACGCTCCTCCGTACACGGTGTTGGCGGCGAACGGCGAGGTCAGGGGTCTCGCCGTCGAGATCATCGGCGAAGCAGCCCGCCGCCGCGGCATTTCAATCGAATGGGTGTGGATCAGCGGGGTGCTAGCGGACGCCGCGCTCGCCGGGAGAGTCGTCGATATCTGGCCGGTGCTAGGCGTCACGAGGGAGCGGGAGGCGCGGCTTCATCTATCGAAACCGTGGCTCCAGAGCAACTTCTGCCTCATCTCCCGGAGGGATCGCGGTGTGACCAGCCCGGAAGCCACGGCGCGCCGCACGGTTTCCTATCGAAATCTTCCCACGGCCGCTCGCATGGCCCGCCAGTTTCTCCCCTCCGCCAGTCTTGTCGGAAAAGGCAATAACGAGTTGGTGGTCAAGGCGGTTTGCTCAGGTGAGGTGGATGCGGGCTTCGTCGAGTCGCGCAACCTCGATGTCATGCTGCTTGAGCGCCCGCGAGGCTGCGAGACGGCGGCGCTTCAGATTCGATTTGTGCCGGGTGCATACAGCGAAGCGGGCATTGGGGCCCTTAAGGAACACGGGAGGGTCGCCGACGCGTTGCGCGACGAAATCTCCACTCTGGCCATGGACGGAACTTTGCTCGCGAGCGTCGACCATTGGTCTTCCTACTCCTCGGGCGACACCCGGTCTTTCTTCGCTCTTCAAGGCGCGGCCGAGCGGAACCGGAGGTTCTCCTATGGTCTGGGCGGTGTGGTGGGCGTAGCTTTGCTACTGCTTTGGCAGAGTCTGAGAGCGCGCAGGGCCTCGCGCGCGGCGGAACGCGCGAACTCCATCAAGTCGGAGTTTCTGGCCAACATGAGCCACGAAATCCGCACTCCCATGAACGGCGTGCTCGGCATGACGAACCTGCTTCTCGACACTTCGCTCGACCGCGAACAGCGCGACTACGCCGATTCCGTCAGGAGCTCGGCCGAAAGCCTCCTGACCGTGGTCAACGACATTCTCGATTTCTCCAAGATGGAGGCGGGAAAACTGGAGATGGAATCGCTTCCGTTCGGTCTGGCGGATGGAGTTGAAGGAGTGGCCGCGCTGCTGGCAATGCGGGCGCAGGCGCAAAATCTCGACCTCAACTGCCTGATTCACCCCGATGTTCCGAGGCGCGCATTGGGCGACCTGGGGCGTCTCAGACAAATCCTCGTGAACCTGGTAGGGAACGCGTTGAAGTTCACCGCGAAGGGAGAAGTGACGATCGAAGTATCGGTCGCCGCGTGGAGCGGAGATCGCGCGACGATCCGCTTCGAAGTGCGGGACACCGGCATTGGCATTAGTCCCGACGGCGTGGCCCGCATCTTTCAAAGTTTCGTGCAGGCCGATAGCTCGACCACCCGAAAATACGGAGGCACCGGGTTGGGGCTCGCCATCTCGAAACGTCTCGCCGAAATGATGGGCGGCCGAATCGGCGTCGAGAGCGTTCTCGGGACGGGCAGCTCGTTCTGGTTCACCGCTGTCTTCGATGCCCTGCCCGAACCGGCGGCCGAAGAAGAGATTGCCAATACTCTGGCGCGTTTCGCGGGCCTGCGGGTTCTGATCGTGGACGACAATTCCACCAACCGCAGCGCGCTCCGTCACTACCTGCAAACGTGGGGCTTCGTCTGCGAGGAAGCCGGCTCAGGCCCGAAGGCATTGGACGCTCTTCGGCAAGCTGTGGCCGAGGGACGTCCCTTCCTCCTGGCAATCCTCGACATGAACATGCCTGGGATGGACGGAGCCCGGACCGGTGGGGCGATCAAGGCCGATCCCGGCATCGCGGACACGGTTCTGGTTTGTCTGAGCGCCGCCGGCGTGGCGGCCAAGGTGCGGCCGCCCGGTTTCGCCGGATACCTGCAAAAGCCGGTGCGCCGCTCTCTGCTGCGCGATCTGCTGGCGGAAATTCTCGGGGGAGAGGCGGGCGCGCCCGTAACGGAGCCCGCGGCTCTCGATCACGCTCCCGTCGAATCGCCGAAACCGGCGCCCGCGGCCCGCATTCTGTTGGCCGAAGACAATCTTGTCAATCGGAAAATCGTAGTCCGTCTGCTCGAAAAGGCCGGTCATCGAATAGACGTCGCGTCAAATGGCGCCGAGGCCTTGGAGGCGCTCGGGCGCGCGGACTACGACTTGGTCCTGATGGACATGCAGATGCCGGTAATGGATGGCCTGGAGGCGACCATGCGGATTCGCCTGTTGGCGGAAGCGGCGCGAGACACGCCGGTTATCGCGATGACCGCCAACGCCATGAAGGGCGACCGCGAGCGCTGCATCGAGGCTGGAATGGACGACTACATCAGTAAGCCGGTTCGCGTGGAAGAACTGCACGCGGCCGTCTCCCGCTGGACCGGAACGAAACACGCCCTATCGCGCTAACCTGGGGCTACTTTTTCGCGGATCGCCGCCGCGTCATTCCCGCCGCCGCGCCAAAGGTTCCGTCCCAGCGCGGATCGCTCTGAAACGAGTAGTTCTTCGGCAGCTTGTCCCAATCCTCGCGCGTGATACCGTTCAAGTCCCAGACCAGCTTGCCGGAGCGCAGCGTAAGCTCGCACTCGAGCTTCCGCGTGCCCCGCAATCTCGCTCCACGCACGTCCGTAAACCCGAAGGCGCCCTTCAGGACGCGGAGAACGGCCAGGTCCGCTTCCGATCCTACCGACAAATTACCCAATTCTTCCCGCTTGATCTCCCGCGCCGGATTCCAGGTGGAGTGCACGATCACGTCGTTAAGCGTCATGCCCAGGTTCAGGAATTTCGACATCACATTGAGCATATCTTTCATTCCCGCGTTCATGCTGCTGATGTGAAGGTCCGTCGAAATCGAATTGGGAAGGAAGCCCTGCTTGATCGCCGGCGCGGCCTGGCGGAACAGGAAGCTGCCCGCGCCGTGGCCCGCATCGAAAAAGACGCCGCGTTTCTGAGCTTCGAATAGATACGAGTTCACCTTGCCGCTGTCGTCGAGCATCGGCACGCGGTCTAGAAACGCGTGCGTCGCGATATCGCCCGGCCGCAACTTCTTCAACACGAGCTCCTGGAAAGGACGCTCGGGGCGGAACGAACCGAAATCGACCATGACCGGGATATTCGCCGCGGTCCCAGCCTCGACCGCGCGTTCGACCGCCGTCCATTCCGGACCCGCGTAGTGAGCGGTCTTGATCCCGACCACGACGTCCTTATAGCGCATCGCCTGTTCAGCCGTGGCCTTCGCGTCCATGTCGCCGAGGTTCTGCTCGATCCCGTCGCCGCCCATGCCGCGCCCGACGATATTCAGCAGCGCCAGCACACGCGTCTTTGAGCGGTCGATGACGCGGTCTTTGAAATCCGGGAAATTTCGCCAGCCCGAACAGCCCGCGTCGACGACTGTCGTCACGCCGCTATGGAACGTGTGGCCGTCCGGGTAAACGCTGTTGTCGCCGGAGTACGCCCCGCGCATTCCCGTGCCCGCGTACACATGCACGTGTATATCGATCAGCCCGGGCGTCACATAGAGACCCGAGACGTTAACCACTTTCAGTGCCTTCGAAGCGGGGATGTCGGCAGCCACCTCCGCGATCTTCCCATCCTTGATTGCGACATCGCGGAGGCCGTCGATCCGGTTCTTGCCGTCTATGACATGGCCGCCCTTCAGCAGCAGGTCGTAATCCGTTTGAGCGGTTGCCGCGACCGCGATCAGAAACGCAAAAAGTGTTCGCATCAACGCCATTCTACTTCAATTCGGCGAATGCGGCTTTGGTTCGCAGGCCCGTCTGCCGGACCGGTGAAGTATGGTCATCAGACCGCGGGCATGCCGCCGTCGATCGTGTATTCGCTCCCATGAATCGAGGCTGCCCGGCCGATACCCCCGGCAGCGGCGTTCGAGCAGTGGTCGCCACTCTTGCGCCAATGGCGGCAAGCCCTCGAACGATCGCCTCACCCATGCCCTTGGTAGCGCCGGCGACAAGCGCACGCTTGCCCGCGAATTCGGCCGGATCGCACGAGAACTGCGTTGCTCGGGTCATGAGGAGATCTCCAGCCGGGCGATTTTTTCACCCTCGAGGATGAAGGCGTAACGCAGTTCGATTGGGCTGCCCGGGAAGTTGCCGCTGACTCGGCCCGTTACGGTCGTGTTGTCCGCCGTTTCCTCGGCGTTGGTGACTTCGATCGTGACGCCGTACTTCCGGGTCGTCTCTTCTATCCATTCCCGGATGGCGTCGCGGCCGCGCCTTTCCCGGCCCTCGTCCTTGACGATCGCGGCGTCGGTAAAGGGGTTGAGCATAGCGTCGATGTCGTGAACATTTACTCCGGCGAAGTACGCCGCGAGGGGCTGGGACAATTTGGTAGACATGCCGATTCCTCCTGGTAAATACAGAGCAAAGGGCAACTTGCCCTAGCTCTTGGTTGCCTCGATTCGAGTATAAAAGTACACTTACCAAATGACAAGAACCGACGAAAAAGTAAGGTACTCACCTGAAGGTAAGCATCCTGAGTTGACGCCGGTCACGGCCGCTCAAGCTGTGGAGGACGCCTTCAGAATTCTGGAGGGCCGCTGGAAGCTGTTGATCCTGTTTCACCTCTTCGGCGGCAAGGTTTTGCGCTTCTCGGATTTGGAGCGCGCGATTCCAGCCGTATCTCAAAAGATGCTCATCCAGCAGCTTCGGCGGATGGAAACGGATGGAATCGTCCAGCGCATTGTCCACCATCAGGTTCCGCCCAAGGTTGAATATTGCCTCACGAAATGGGGACAGGCATTGTGTCCGGCGCTCGACGCTTTGCTGAAATGGGCCGCGCTGCGCGACCGCCCCAACGGCTTTGCGTGATCGCTTTGCGCAGACCGCTTTGATAAACAATGGAGCGGGAGACGGGATTCGAACCCGCGACATCGACCTTGGCAAGGTCGCACTCTACCAGCTGAGTTACTCCCGCGCAGGAGGAACTAATCTCTATTTTCGCGTGACACAGTGCCGTCTGTCAAACCAAAGTCTTGTCCAATACAAGATGAGCCTGAAGGAAAGGCTGTTTCCAATACAAGATGAGCCTGAAGGGGGAAGTTGAAGCATGCTGGGGTGTGATCATCAGGATGCGGAATGCGAAGAAGTTGAGCCAGGAGGAAATCCAGGCGTTTTT
>CAMDED010000191.1 GCA_945893365.1 Candidatus Sulfopaludibacter sp. SbA3
AAAACGCCTGGATTTCCTCCTGGCTCAACTTCTTCGCATTCCGCATCCTGATGATCACACCCCAGCATGCTTCAACTTCCCCCTTCAGGCTCATCTTGTATTGGAAACAGCCTTTCCTTCAGGCTCATCTTGTATTGGACAAGACTAAACCTTGTCGCGCGACTGCGCTTCGTCGTACAATTGGCGTTTCCCCCTGGAGGGTATCGAATGGCAAAACTTGGCTTTCTCGGACTCGGCATTATGGGTTTACCCATGGCGCGCAACTTAATGCGCGCCGGTCACGACGTGGCGGTCTGGTCAAACACGGCCGCAAAGGCTCGCGAATTGGCCACCAATGAAAAGGGCGTCTTTTGCGAGACTCCCCGCCAGGTGGGCGAACATGCGGAATGCGTCTTTCTCTGTGTCGGCGACACAAAAATGTCCGATCAAGTGGTCCTCGGCCCGGACGGAATCGCCGAGGGAGCGAAGCCGGGATCGGTCATCGTCGACGCCAGCACCGTCGCTCCCAGCGCCAGCCGGGAGATGGCCGGGAAACTCGCCGCCAAGGGTATCCAGTTCCTCGATGCCCCCTGCACGGGATCGAAGCCCGGCGCCGAGAGCGGTAACCTTACTTTTATGATCGGCGGCGACAAAGCCGTCTTCGAAAGGGTGAAGCCCTACTTTGAGCCCATGGGCAAGCGGCTCTACTACTGCGGAACGGCCAGCATGGGCCTCCACGCCAAGCTCACCCAGAACCTGATCCTCTCCAATATCCTGCAGGCATTCAACGAGGGTATGGTTCTCGCCACCAAGGCCGGAGTGGAGCCGAAATTGATGCTCGAAGTCCTCGCAAACAGCGCAGCGAAGTCAGGACTCATTGAATTCAAAGCCCCTTATGTGTTCCGGCGCGATTTCAGCACCAATTTTTCCGTAAAATGGATGCACAAAGACATCGGATTGATGCTGGATTCGGCTCAGGAGCTCAACGTTCCTCTGCCGCTCACCGCTCTCACGCGCCAGATGTTCCAGGCCGCCATCTCAACAGGGCACGGTGACGAAGATATCTGCTCTACAATCAAAGTCTTAGAGGGATTGGCAGGCGTTGAAGTCAAGAGCGAATAGCAGTCTCCGAGGGAACGATTAAGAAAATATACAAAAAACAGTTGCAATCCCGGAGGAAATATACTAATATTGGAATTAAGCCGGGGAGGTAACTCCCACCAAAGCGAGACTAACCTCTAAACTTAAGACCCCTGAAGCATTCCTCCCCGGCGCCCGCAAGGGTTGGGTCTTAGAAAAAGCAAAATCTAAATTCCAAAAACAGAAATTGCATGAAGCGGTTGACGGTACTCGGCTCCACTGGCTCCATCGGTGTTAATACCCTTGACGTCGTGCGCCAGAACCGGGACCACTACCGCATCTTTGCGTTGGCAGCAGGCCGGAATGTGCCGGTTCTCACCTCCCAGATCCTCGAATTCCGCCCTCGGATCGCGGTGGTTGCAACCGAGGCCATCCGGGCGCGTCTAGTGAGTAGTCTGAACGAATCGGGGCTCGGGCAAAGCGATTGGCCGGAGTTGTTGTCCGGACCGCAGGCGTTGGTCGCAATTTCAATCGCCGCGGAGACCGATGTGGTGATGTCGGCAATTGTCGGAGTCGCCGGGCTTGAAGCCACTCACGCCGCCGTAGGCGCGAAGAAGCGTATCGCCCTTGCGAACAAGGAAGTGCTGGTCTCGGCGGGACGGATCGTGATGGATGCGGTCCGCGCCTCGGGCGCTGAGCTGATTTCCGTGGATAGCGAACACAACGCGGCTCATCAGTGTCTCGACGGCGCGAATCGCCGTGAAGTCACTAAGCTCCTGCTCACCGCTTCCGGTGGGCCGTTCCGCACGACGCCGCTCGCGGAGTTGGAAAAGGTGACGCCGGCCCAGGCGCTGAATCATCCAACCTGGAGGATGGGAAACCGCATCACGATCGACTCGGCCACGCTTATGAACAAGGGCTTCGAAGTGATCGAGGCTTGCTGGCTGTTCGATTTCGCGCCCTCCCAGGTGCAGGTCGTCGTGCATCCGCAGTCGGCCGTGCATGCGATGGTCGAGTACAGCGACGGGACGGTCGTCGCCCAGGCTTCGGCCACCGACATGCGAATGCCCATTCAATATGCCTTGACATATCCGGAGCGCGGCCCGGCGCCGGTTCCGAAAATCGACTGGTCGAAGGCGCGAACCTGGGATTTCGGTCCGCCGGATCCGGACAAGTTCCCTCTGCTCGGCTTGGCGTATCGCTGCCAGGAAACCGGCGGGTCGGCGACCTGCACGTTGAACGCGGCCGATGAAATCGCCGTCGAGGCCTTCCTGCAAGGCGAAATCCCGTATCTCGGAATCGCCGAAGTCGTTGAGGAAACCCTGAGCCGCATGCCCAATCGACACGCCGGCTCGATTGGCGATATTCTGGAGATTGACAAGGAGTCCCGCACTTTGGCCCGCCGCTTGGTCGAAAGGCGCGCGGCGGTGGTACCGGTAGAGGCTCAGGCGTTCCGGCCCGCGTAATCCGCCGCCTGCGTGAACGATATGAATATATTCCAAAACGTTGTTTGGCTGCTCGTGCTCATCGGAGTGATGATCCTGATTCACGAGCTTGGCCACTTCTGGGCTGCGCGCTTCTTCGACGTGAAGGTTGAAGTGTTCAGCTTCGGCTTCGGACCGAGGTTGTTCGGGTTCAAGCGCGGTGAGACGGATTACCGCTTCTCCGCTATCCTGTTCGGCGGCTACGTCAAGATGAGCGGCGAGCAACCGGGCGAAGATGGCGGGGACGATCCGCGCGGGTTTCTGGCGAAGCCGCGCGGCCAGCGCCTGATTATCGCCTTCGCCGGGCCGTTCATGAACATCGTCCTCGCCGTGGCGCTCCTCACGGGCCTCTACATGGTGAAGTTCCAGAAGATCGTGGAGCCGAAGGAACGCGCCGTGATCGCGCATGTCATGCCCGATTCGGCCGCGCAAAAGGCGGGAGTCGTCGTCGGCGACCGCATTGTCCGCATCGACGGGACGGAGAATCCCACCTGGGAGGACATCACCATCACGGAGATCGCGAGCGCTTATAAGACGATACCGGTTACCGTCGAGCGGGCGGGAAAGAGAGTCGAGCTTTCCGTGACTCCGGTTCTTGACGACCGCATCGGCGTGGGTAGCGCGGGATGGGTGCAGCGCAGTGAGATTCAGGTAGCGAACGTCACGGCTGGAATGCCCGCGGAGACGGCGGGATTGCGGCGCGGAGACCTCCTGCTTACCGTGAACGGCCAGCCGATACAATCCCCGTACCGGCTTCAGGAAATTATTAAGAACTCGAACGGCAAGAGCGTGGAAGTCGAGTATGAACGCGAGCGCCGGCGTCAGGCTGTGTCCATCACTCCCGTCCTCAGCGCGCTACAGGGACAGCAGCGATGGATGATCGGCGTCGAGCCGCAAGTGAAGCTCGAGATCGTCACCATGAAGCTTTCGCTCCCGGCGGCGTTCGCCGAATCGGTGCGCCAGAACGCGCAGAGCGGCATGCTGATCGTGCAGTTTCTGAAAGGCATGATCGAACGCCGCATGTCGCCGAAATCGCTTGAAGGGCCGATCGGCATCGCGCGGCTCTCGGGCGACGCGGCGCGCGAGGGGCCCACGGCTTTCATCCTGCTCATGGCGATGGTGAGCCTGAACCTCGCGATCTTCAACCTGCTGCCGATTCCGATTCTGGATGGCGGCGTGATCCTGATGCTGCTGGTCGAGATGGTCATGCGCCGCGACATCAGCATCGTGGTCAAGGAAGCCGTGTTCAAGGTCGGGTTCGTGTTTCTGATGGCCGTCGTGATGTTCGTGCTCTACAGCGATATCTCGAAACTGCTGCCGCCAGGTTGAGCGGACGGCGTCTCATCATTCGTCCTGGAGCGATCGGCGATTTCATCGTCGCGATGCCGGCCATGCAGGCGATGAGGCGGACGCCTTCTGAAGGCTATCTGGAAGTCTGGACGTCGTCCCGGAACGTGCCGCTCGCGCGCTTCGCGGATCGCGCCTGTTCCATCGTTTCGACGGGTCTCGACTCGCTCGACCCGCCTGCTTCGGTCATCGCCCGCTTGAGGGAGTTCGACTCAATCATGTCGTGGTACGGCGCGAACCGCGCCGAGTTCCGCGACTGGGCTCGGCGTCATGAGCTGCCTTTTCAGTTCCACCAAGCCTTGCCGCCTGAAAACGCGGCGACCCATGCCGTCGATTTCTATCTCGACCAGACGGGCAACGGGCACTTGACGCCAGGGACGCCGCGCCTCGATTGTGGGCGGATGGCCGACGGAAATGGCGACATAGACGACGCATTTGGCGTGATTCACCCTTTCTCCGGCAGCCCCGGGAAAAACTGGCCTCTTGACCGGTTTGTCGAACTCGCGAAAAGGCTCGAGTCTCAAATGCCAGTGAAATGGTGCGCGGGACCGGAGGAAACCTTACCGTGGGATGCCGTACGCATCGGGGATCTGTACGACCTTGCCTTTTGGCTCGCGTCCGCGCGGGTCTACGTGGGAAACGATTCGGGGATCACGCACCTCGCGGCCGCCGCCGGCGCTCCGGTAGTGGCGTTGTTCGGCGCGACGAATCCGGCGGTGTGGGGACCGAGAGGGGAGCGGGTGCGCATCGTGGAGGGACCTTCCATGGAGGATATCGGGCTCGATCGGGGCGCCGCCGCAATGTTCGATCTGATCGGGAGCCGGTAGCACCGGACGTCGTTGGGAGTTCGGTGGCGGAGGCCTGCCCATCCGGCGCGGGCTCGCCCGCGAGAGCGCGACGCCTTTCGCGGCCTTGGCCCGGGCGCGGGTCCGCCGATACCTTGCGGCCTGGAGCCGCCGGTTGTGATCCGCCGACGGCTTTTGTTGACGTTTTCCGGTTGAGTGTGATACGTTCAACTTTACGGTGAATCTAACACGCCCGCCCGACTTGTGCTTGGGCGTTTCCCAGACGAAATAAATGGATTCCACTCTGCAAGCTTTGAGCGGTCTGCTGCTGACCGCTTTACCTACTTTTTTCCTCGTCATTTTTCTCCATTTCTATTTGAAATCGGTATTCTTCGGCCCGATGGAAAGGGTCATGAAGGCGAGGCACGACGCGACCGAAGGCGCGAAGCAATCGGCTGCGAACAGTCTGGCCGCCGCCGAGGCGAAGGCCTCGCAATACGAAGCCGCGATTCGCCACGCCCGCGGCGAAATTTACCAGGAGCAGGAGAAGCTGCGCCGTGAACTGCGGGACCAACGCGCGGAAACCGTGCACGCGGCGCGAATGGGCATCGAGTCCATCGTCAAAGACGCAAAGGAAGGCCTTGCGGAAGAAATGGCCACGGCGAAACTCGCTCTCGACGCCGAAGTGACGGCCCTCGCCGACCGCATCGTCGAGAACGTTCTGGGACGGAGAGCCGCATGATGCGGCGAACCGCCAAAATCTTCCTGGTAGCCGCCTTTCTTGGAGCGACGATTGCCGCGACCTCAGCCGCCCGGGCGCAGGAAGGGCACGGGGCTCCCGCCGCGCAGCACGGCCAAGGCGAACACAAACCCGAGAAGGACCTCACGCCCTGGAAATGGGCCAACTTTGCAATCCTGGCCGGCTTGCTTGGATATGTGATCGCGAAGAACGCACCTGCCTTCTTCGCCTCGCGGACCGCCGCCATTCAGAAGGGCATCGCCGAGGCTCGGAAGATCAGCGCGGACGCCGCGGCAAGGGCGTCGGCCATCGAACGGAAAATCTCGGCGCTGGATTCCGAAGTGGCCGCCATGCGCGCCCACTCGAAGGCCGAGATGGAAGCGGAAGGCGAGCGGGTTCGAGAAGAAACGTCGCGGGACCTGGCAAAGATCAAGGCTAACGGGCAGCGGGAGATCGAATCGGCAGCGAAAAGCGCCCGCGAGGAATTGAAACTGCACGCCGCGGATCTTGCGCTCGGTCTTGCGCGGGAACGAATCGGACAGCAGATGACGCCCGGGAATCAGAACGCGCTGGTCGATGCTTTCGTCCGGAACCTCTCGCGGAAAAACTAAACCATGCCACGCGCCGTAACTTCCCGATATGCCAGCGCCCTTGCGGACGTTGTGATGGCGTCAGGCGCCCTGACCGCGGAGAGCGTCGCCACGGAGCTGAGATCCTTCGAGACCGCGATGAAGGAGTCCGCGGAGCTGCGGAATGCGCTTCTTTCGCCCGCGGTTCCTCCGGCGCGAAAGCGGGCTGTGATTGCGCGCCTCGCGGAGATGATGCCGCTCTGCCGCCAGGTGAAGAATTTCCTGATGGTGCTGATCGACCACCGCCGGTCGGGCGAGCTCTCCGAAACGATCGCCGCGTTTGAATGGGAAATCGATGAGCGGCTGGGCGTGGTGCGCGCGGACGTGCGATCGGCGCAGGCGCTCGGCGGAGATCAGGTTCAAGCGCTCGCGGCGGAACTGGAGCGGGTGACGGGAAAGAAAGTCAGGCTCGATCCAAAGGTTGAGCCGGGGCTTATTGGCGGGGTACGGGTACGCATCGGGTCGACAGTGTACGACGGAAGCGTCCAGGGACGGCTGGAAGCCCTTGGACGGCAGCTTCGAGCCGGGTGACGCGCCGGAATTTTAAGGACTTTCGAACTTATGGCTCACATTCGAGCGGACGAGATCGCGCGGGTACTGCGCGAACAGATTGAGAACTACGAAGGCGCGATCGACATTTCCGAAACGGGTTCGGTGATCTCGGTGGGCGACGGCATCGCGCGTATTCACGGGCTGGAACGAGTGATGGCGGGCGAATTGATCGAATTCCCGCACGGCGTGGCGGGCATCGCGATGAACCTGGAGGAAGACCAGGTGGGCTCGGTGCTGCTGGGCGACTACACGGTTATCAAGGAAGGCGACGAGGTCAAGCGAACCGGCCGCATCATGTCCGTGCCGGTGGGCGAAGCGATGGTGGGGCGTGTGGTGAACGCGCTCGGGCAGCCGATCGACGGAAAAGGCGCGATCCTCACCGATAAGTTCAATGCGATTGAACGCATCGCTCCCGGCGTGGTGGATCGACAGCCCGTGCGCGAGCCGATGCAGACCGGTATTAAGGCCATCGACGCGATGATTCCGATCGGCCGCGGGCAGCGCGAACTGATCATCGGCGACCGCCAGACGGGGAAGACGGCCATCGCTCTCGATGCGATCATCAATCAGAAGGGCGGAGACCTGATTTGCATCTACGTCGCGATCGGGCAGAAGCGTTCCACCGTGGCGCAGGTAGTGAAGACGCTCGAAGATAACGGGGCCATGGATTACACGATCGTGGTTTCGGCTTCCGCGTCCGATCCGGCCCCGATGCAGTACATCGCTCCTTACGCCGGAACCGCGATGGGCGAGTACTTCCGCGACAGCGGCCGCCACGCGCTGTGCATCTACGACGATCTTTCGAAGCACGCCGCGGCGTATCGCGAAATCTCCCTGCTGCTGCGCAGGCCGCCGGGACGGGAGGCGTTCCCCGGCGATGTGTTCTTCCTTCACAGCCGGTTGCTCGAGCGCGCCTCGAAACTTTCAAAAGAGAAGGGCGGCGGATCGCTGACGGCGCTGCCATTCATCGAAACGCAGGCCGGCGACGTTTCGGCGTACATTCCGACCAACGTGATTTCGATCACGGACGGCCAGATCTATCTCGAGTCCGACCTGTTCAACTCGAACGTGCGTCCGGCGATCAACGTGGGTCTCTCGGTCAGCCGCGTGGGCGGCAGCGCGCAGATCAAGGCGATGCGGCAGATTGCGGGCGCGATGCGTCTTGAGCTCGCGCAGTACCGGGAACTGGCGGCGTTCGCGCAATTCGGGTCGGATCTGGACAAGTCGTCGATGGCGCAGTTGAATCGCGGCCGGCGTCTGGTTGAGATTCTTAAGCAGGGACAGTACGTGCCGCTTCCGGTGGAACGGCAAGTCGCGATCATTTTCGCCGCGACCAACGCGTACCTGGACGACCTCCCGGTAGAGCGCTGCCGCGACTTCGAAACGTCGCTCTACCGCCACATCGACAACGCGCATGCGGGCCTCTGGGCGCAAATCCGCGAGAAGAAGGCGATCGACGACCCGTTGCGCGCGATCCTGCACACCGTGATCAAAGAGGCCAAGGAGCGTTTCCTCTCCGCCGATGCCTAGCCTGATCGATATCCGCCGGCGCATCCGCTCGGTCAAGAACACGCAGCAGATCACGCGGGCCATGAAAATGGTCTCGGCGGCGAAGCTGCGGCGCGCGCAGGAGCGCGTCGTGTCCGCGCGGCCTTACGCCAAATTGCTGCAGCAGATTCTGAGCGACGTCGCCGCGGCTCTTGCCGATGACGAACGGGTTTCCGAGTTACCGCTGCTCGCGCAGAGACCGGAAAGCAAGATCCAGTTATTGCTGGTGACGGCGGATAAGGGACTGGCCGGGGCTTTCAATACCAATCTGATCAAGTCGAGCCAGCTTTTCATTGAAGAGCATCCTGGCGCGGTTGTTGAGATTGAAGCGATCGGCCGCAAGGGCCGCGACTTCTGGCGGAAGCGGGACTTGACTGTTTCGGGCGAGTACATCGGGCTCTCCGGCAAGGTGCAGTATTCGGACGCGGCGGGAATTGCGAAGAAAGCGGCCGAGCGGTTCTCGAAGGGCGAGATCGACGCCGTATACCTGATCAACAACGAGTTCCGCAGCGTCGTTTCGACGAATCTGAGCGTGAAACGGGTTCTGCCAGTCGAGATCCGGGCAGGCGCCGAACCCGTGGATTTCATTTTCGAGCAGCCTCCGGCACAAATGCTGGCGAGCCTGCTGCCGAAGTACGTGGAGATTGCGCTCTACGGCGCGATGCTCGAATCGACGGCCGCCGAACACGCGGCGCGCATGACGGCGATGGACGCGGCTACGTCCAACGCGTCCGATATGATCGAAAAACTGACTTTGTACATGAACCGCGTCCGCCAGGCCAGCATCACCAAGGAAATTATCGAAGTGGTGAGCGGCGCGGCAGCGGCGGAGTAATTTTCATATGACGACGGCAATCAAGACGGTGATCGGCAAGGTAGTGCAGGTGACGGGTCCGGCAGTGGATTGCGAGTTCCCCGAGGGCGAGATTCCACTCATCCACACCGCGATCCGCATCACGAGCGAAGGCTATGACGTTCCTACGCCGATCGACATTATCTGCGAAGCGGAGCAGCATATCGGCGAGGGGCGCGTCCGCACGATCGCGCTGCAGCCGACCGAGGGTCTGGTGCGCGGCATGAAAGCGGAAAGCCTCGGCATGCCGGTGACGGTGCCCGTGGGCAAGCAGACGCTGGGGCGCGTGCTGAACGTGATCGGACAGCCGGTGGACAATATGGGGCCGGTGAACGCGACGGTGTTTTATCCGATTCACAGACCCGCGCCTTCGTTCGAAGAGCAGTCCACGTCGCTTGAAATGTTTGAGACCGGCATCAAAGTCATCGATCTGCTCGAGCCCTACGTGCGCGGCGGAAAGATCGGTTTGTTCGGCGGGGCGGGCGTCGGCAAGACCGTCATCATCATGGAACTGATCAACAACATCGCCATGAAGCACGGCGGCGTTTCGGTGTTCGCGGGAGTGGGCGAGCGGACGCGCGAGGGCAACGATCTTTGGCTCGAGATGCAGGAATCGGGCGTCATCGATCCGAAGGACTACACGAAGTCGAAGGTCGCTCTGGTTTACGGACAGATGACGGAGCCGCCCGGGGCGCGTTTGCGAGTGGGCTTGACGGGTCTCACGGTGGCCGAGTATTTCCGCGACGAGGAAGGGCAGGACGTGCTGCTGTTCATCGACAACATTTTCCGATTTACGCAAGCGGGTTCGGAAGTGTCGGCGCTGCTCGGACGCATGCCGTCGGCAGTGGGATATCAGCCGAATCTGGCGTCGGAAATGGGCGAGCTGCAGGAGCGGATTACATCGACGAAGAAGGGTTCGATTACGTCGGTGCAGGCGATCTACGTACCGGCCGACGACTATACCGATCCGGCTCCGGCGACGGCGTTCGCGCACCTCGACGCGACCACAAACCTGTCGCGCGCTATTTCCGAGCTGGGCATTTATCCGGCGGTCGATCCGCTGGCGTCCAGTTCGCGCATTCTCGATCCGCGCGTGATCGGCGACGATCACTACAACACGGCGCAGCGCGTGAAGGGGATTCTGCAGCGCTACAAGGATCTGCAGGACATCATCGCGATTCTGGGTATCGACGAGTTGTCGGACGAGGACAAGCTCATCGTGTCCCGCGCCCGTAAGGTGCAGCGGTTCCTGTCGCAGCCGTTCCATGTGGCCGAGCAGTTCACGGGCGCGGCGGGCAAGTACGTGAAGCTTGCGGACACGATCCGCGGTTTCAAGGAAGTGGTGGACGGCAAGCACGACGACGTGCCGGAGCAGGCGTTTTATCTACAGGGCACGATCGAGGATGTACTGGAGCGCTCCGCGAAGTTGAAGGCGGGCGCGTAGCCTCTTATGGCGGACACGTTCGAGCTTGAGATCTGCACGCCGGACAGATTGTTGGCCCGGGAGCGGGTCACCGACGCTCAGATACCGGCGGCGAACGGGTATCTCGGTTTGCTTCCGGGCCACGCGGCGCTTATGGCGGAGTTGGGCACGGGCGAGATGTCGTATACGGCGGAGGGCCGGGTGCGGCATCTGGTGATTCACGGCGGTTTCCTCGAAGTGCTTCAGGATCACGCGCGTGTTCTGACGGACGCGGCGGAGCGGGCGGACGAGATCGACGACAAGCGGGCGCAGGAGTCCTTGCGGAGAGCGCAAGAGCGGCTGACGAAGGCGGCCGAGGGCGTCGATGTGGCGCGCGCATTGAATGCGATGAAGCGGGCTGAAGCAAGGTTGAAGGCCGCGGCGCGGAATAAGTAGAGCGCGCGATTTCGAACGGGCTCGAGCCTCCGGCGTTGGTGGATTCAACCGGGCGCCGCCTTGGCACACGTCTTGTGAAGCCGTGCGGCCTACTTTCCCCCGGGGGCGCCAATTGCGAGAATTGCGAACCGAATCCGCCCCGGCATAGCGCTTGGTCTAGATTCCGCATGACACTATGGGTCCTGCGCTGGAGCAACGATTCCACGCAGTCTGCTCGAATCCTTTGCGGCACGAATCTTATTCCGCTCAAACGTATCGTATTGTCAAGACACGCGGGCTTTAGCTACTTTCCGGCGCAAAATTCGGGAAGTGCGCAAAGCGGCTTCGGTGGGGCAGGCGACACATCAGAAGCTGGTTGAATGGTGATGAAACCGTGGCAAGCAGTTGTGGATGTTTTTTTTGGGGGGGAGATTTTGGCGGAGGAGAGAGACCTATGATCTGGTTTTATCGATGGCGGCCATGTGGTCGCCGATGTGGATGAGATTGTCTGCAATTACTCCCAAGCCGACCCAGCGTTTCATTCCGCCAAGCCCTCGGTATCGAGATCGAT
>CAMDED010000192.1 GCA_945893365.1 Candidatus Sulfopaludibacter sp. SbA3
ATTATTCGCTCAAGCGCGCGTGCTCCGGATCAAACAGGCGATCAGTCTCGACTTCTCCACTGCCTTCCACAACCTCGCCGCACCGCCTTTCCTATTCTGCACGTTTTTCATGAAATTTCGCGGGCCGTAGGCCCTCCCCAACAGGCGACGAAAGACGATAGCCTGCCCCACCAGCTGGCCGCTTGTCGCTCGACGAGAAGGCTGTCGAGTCGATCGAGGAGCGGTGGCGCGTCCTCACCGGGCTTCTCGAAATCAACTCGCACGGATTGCGCTCAGTTCCGTTTTACTTCCTCCAGCCACCGCCGCGCCTGCGAAGCCAGTTCCGCGGCGAGCGCCGTCTCCCGCGAGCTTAGATTGGCCCTCTCGCCCGGGTCCTTTTCAAGATCGGACAGAAACGTAGTGTCGCCGCCCTGAAGCCGGCCGTTCTTTCCCTCCGTCCGCTCACCGGTTATCCCGTCGATCACCAGTTTCCACTTCCCCCTCCGAACCGCGAGTTGACCGCCGGAGGACCAGAACAGGGCGTCATGCGGCGATTTTGCCTTCGACCGCAGCATCGGCATCACGTCGCGGCCGTCGATCGTGCGGTCTTGCGGAACCGGAATGCCCGCCGCCGTGAGGAACGTCGGAAGAATGTCCATCGAAGCGCCCGGCTCGCCGATTACCTGCTTCGCGGGAATACGGCCCGGCCAACTCAAGATCGCCGGCACCCGGATGCCGCCGTCGAACAAACTGAACTTGAAACCCCGCAAAGGTTCGTTGCTGCCCGAGGTCGCCGGCTGCTGGTTCAATCCCCCGGCTCGCGCGTCGCTCCGTTGTCGCTCTGATACACCACCATCGTGTTTTCGAGTTGACCGGCCTTGCGAACTTCACCCATGATTTCGCCGATGGCGTCGTCCGCCGCCGCGAGCATTGCGGCATACATCTGGCGTTCCGGGTCAAGCCCCTTGAACCGGTCCACGTACTTCTTCGGCGCATGCATCGGATAATGCACGGCATTGAACGGCACGTAAAGAAAGAACGGCCGGTTGTGGTTCGCCGCGACGAACGCCTTTGCCTCGCTCGCGATCAGTTCGGTGAGGTACCGGCCGTCCTCGAAAACTTCCGTGCGGTCCCGCCAAAGATCGTGATAGTTGACGGCCTTAGGCTCGCCCCAATAGTAGCGGTGCGAATAGAAATCGACGCAGCCCGAATGAAAACCGAAGAACCGGTTGAAGCCGTGGGCGTTGGGCGAAGTCTTGTCGTCCGAGCCCAGGTGCCACTTACCGAAAACGCCCGTGGCGTATCCGTTTTGTTTCAAAATCGAGGCGATCGTCTTCTCGGTATGCGGCAGGCTCGGCCCATTGCTTGGCACGCCCGCGCGGATCGGGTAACGGCCGGTCAGCAGCGCGCCGCGCGACGGGGCGCACATCGGCGCCATGACGTACCAGCTCGTCAGCCTTGCTCCGGACTCGGCGAGCGCATCGATGTGCGGCGTTTTCAGATCGCGGGCGCCCTGACAGCCGAGGTCATGGTAGCCCTGATCGTCCATCAGGAAAACGATCAGGTTTGGAGGACGTTTGGCGTCCGGAGCGGCGTCCGCCGTTAAAGGAAACGCCGCTGGAACCAGCGTCAGCAGTTCTCTTCGGGAGAGCATTGCGTCATTATCGCGCAGCGTCACTCATAGCACATCACTCGTAGCGAAGCGCTTCGACAGGGTCGAGCTGCGCGGCCTTCATTGCCGGCCAGACGCCGAAGAACAAACCGATGGAGACCGAGACGGCGAGGCCGGAAATTACCGCCCAACTCGGCACCTCCGACGGCAACGCCGGAACAAGCGCGCCCACAATCATCGTAACCAGCACGGAAATGACAATCCCGAGCAGGCCGCCCGCGCCCGTGAGCGCCATGGCCTCGGTGAGGAACTGGCCGACGATATCGCGCCGCCGCGCGCCCAGCGCTTTGCGAACGCCGATTTCGCGCGTGCGCTCCGTCACGCTTACCAGCATGATGTTCATGACGCCGATCCCGCCCACGAGCAGACCGACACCCGAAATCGCGATCGCCACGAGGCCGATCAAAGCCGTGATCTGGTCGAACTGCTGGATGATCTGGTCGGGCGTCGAGAGGGTGAAATCGTTCGGCCCGGCCGGCGTCCGCCGGACACGGCGTATCGCCGCCTCGATCTCCTCGTACGCGTCCTTCCGCTTGCCTGGCTTCGCCTTCGACGTGACCATGTAACGGTCCACTTGAGGGTAGCGGGCGTGCGCGGTGCGCAGGGGAATCGTCACTTGCGTGTCCATGCCGTTCTCGCCGAAAAAGCCTCCCAGCGCCTTCGCCTGCACGCCGATCACGGTGTACTCCGCGCCATCCATGATAAAGGTACGCCCAGCCGCGCGGCCATCCGGGAAAAGCGCCTGGGCGAGACTGAAGCCGAGCACCGCGACATGAGCGCCGCGCGCGTCTTCATCCGCCGTGAAGGTGCGTCCCTGGGCGTAGTCGCGCGGCGACAGGGTGGACATGTTCGGCGACGCGCCGACGAGCGAGAGCGAATCCGCTTCAAAGCCCGGCACACGCGCCGTGATCGCATGTCCACTTACCACGGAAGGGATGAACAGAGAGATTCCCACATCCTCAACCGACGTCGACCACCGCTTGATGATGTCCGCGAACTCCGGCCGTATCGGTTTTCGCTTCGCCTCCTTCTCGGACGGGCGGCTGCGCTGCGGATCGCCGCTTGTCTTATAGAGGAAAATATTGTCCGGGCCGAGTTCCTGGAAGAACAAGACGACACTGCTCCGCAGCCCGGTGAGCAGCGACGCCACCGTCACAACCGTCGTGATCCCGATGACGATGCCAAGGATCGTGAGCATGGATCTGAAGCGGTTCACCCACACCGCGGAAAATGCCAGCCGGATATTTTCGGAGCCGCTGATGTTCATGACGTTTGTGTAATCAAAGCGTTTGTGTATTCAAGGCCGCCTACTCCGACCGCAGGGCGACAATCGGGTCGAGCTTCGCCGCGCGCCTGGCGGGATACCAGCCCGAAGCGATACCTACGCCGCTCGACACGAAAAGCGCCAGAGCGACGTACGGCAGCGTTATGGCCAGCGTTAGGCCGAAAATACGGGAGAGCGCCTGCGTCAGAAGCACGCCCAGCAACACCCCCATCACGCCCCCGGCCGTCGACATCATCACCGATTCGCTTAGAACCTGCATCATGATGTCCGAGTGCCGCGCGCCCACCGCTTTTCGGATCCCGATCTCCCGCGTCCTCTCCGTCACGCTCACCAGCATGATATTCATGATGACGATGCCGCCAACCACCAGCGACATGCACGTCACCGGCACCACTACCGCCGCGATCAGCGCGAGCATGGTATCCAGAAAACCGCGGATCGCGTCCGGCGTGAGCGTGTCGAAGTTATCGGGCTTTCCAGGCTGTGTGTGATAGCGCGTCCGCAACGCCGAACGTGTCAGGTCGAGGCCATCGGCAAGGCTGATCTTCGTCTCCGGCTTGGGTTTTCCGTAAACGGCGATGCCGCGTCCCGTGCCCCATAAACGCGTAAAAGCGGACTGAGGAATATAAAGCGAAATGTCCAGGCTTCGCCCGAACGAGGAACCGAGCTTTTCCTGCACGCCGATCACGACGAAATCGATGCCATTGATCTTCACCGTTCCGCCGACCGGCGAATTCCCCGTGGGAAAGAGCGTGGTTTTCACATCATCGCCGACCACGGCGACGTTCTGGCGGGTTTTCTCTTCCTGCTCGGTGAAAAAGCGTCCGTCGACAACCACGATATCGCGGATCTGCGCCATGGCCGCCGAAACGCCGATGACAGCCGCGTCCTCGAGTATCGCGCCTTCGCGCTTTATATCCGCCGAGCGCTGCCGGTAGGGACTATAGAGCGTAGTCTCGCCGGTGACGTCCTCCAGATATCGCACATCTTCCTGACGGATTTCCTTGTTGCGGCGAAGCTTTTCCATGTATTCTTTGCGAGTCATGCGCCCGACGGAGGCGACTTGCGCGATCAGAAACGTGTCGGCGCCGAACGCCTTGGCGGTGCTCTGCTCCGCATAGACGCCCAAACCCTCGACGGCGCTGCCAACCAGAATCACGCTCGCGACGCCGATGATCACGCCGAGAAGAGTGAGGAAACTCCGCAGCTTGTGTGCGCGCACGGAGTCGAAGGCCAAGCCGAACGCGCTCGAGATGTCGTAACGAAAACGGGCGAGATTCACGGTGATAACCCCGATACTCACAAGAATAACGCGTCTTATGCGCTGGCGCTCCGGTAGTCCCGGATCTTGAGGGACTCGCCGCCCCGGAGAGCGGACTGATGCGCCGCAATTCCAGGTAACTTATACGCAATCGCTTGCCGCAGGTTCACGGAAGGATGGCGGTCCTCCGCGATCGCGCCGACGAGCTCGTGGGCAAGAAAAGTGTGCGATCCGCAGTGCCCGCTGCGCACGCGAAGCGATTCGGGCAGCCGCTCCGCGCGATCGGGCTGCTTGCCGGCCTCGATCGCGACTTTGCCCTCGGAGTAGCCATTCGCGTCAAGGACGGTTGCTCCGTTCTTCGCGATCCGAATGACCGTGTTCGGCGAGCGGCCGGGACGCTCCGTGATATACGACATGCGATCTCGATGGAGCTGGCCGCGCTCGCTTCCACCCCCGCCACGTGCCGGAAGGCCGAGATGGCCGGGGAGGAAAGCCATGCCGCCGGCACTCATGGCGTCGAGTTCCACGTGAAGCATTTCGCGATAGCTCTTAAAGGTTGCGCCTCGCCCTGCGGATGCGGAGGCGGTAGCGAGCGGTGGGCCCGAATACCTGTGTTCCGCGGTTGTCTTTCAGTACCTTTCGGCATGTTGACTGCGGATCGATGAACAAACGCTGCAAACAAGTGACTTACGGGAGCACCTTCGGTCATGTTGGCCGAGAGGTAACTTCTTCTCAAGATCCCGGCCCGTTCAAATCGCGATTCTCCGTTGGAGGGCTGGTAATTCCGTGTACAATCGCTTGATGAGCGAGCTTCATGCGGGTACGTCCGGCTTCGCCTACGCTTCGTGGAAGCCGGGCTTCTATCCACCGAAGCTGGCGTCCAACAAGTTTCTCGAGTACTACGCGAGCAGGCTGAATGTCGTCGAGATCAACTACACGTTTCGGCGTCTGCCCTCGGCGTCGACGCTTGAAGCGTGGGTGAAGGCGACTCCGGCCGGCTTCGTGTTCGCACTGAAGGCGAACATGCGGATTACGCATATCCAGCGCCTGAAGAACGCCGCCGAGGCTACCGAGCTTTTCCTTCGCATGATCGACCCGCTGCGCTCGGCCCGCCGTCTCGGCCCGATTCTGTTCCAATTGCCGCCGAACCTGAAATGCGACACGGCGCTGCTTGGGGACTTTCTGCCGAATCTGCCGCCGGACCTCCGCTACGCCTTCGAGTTCCGCCACGCGTCCTGGCTGAAAGAAGAGGTCTACGATCTTCTACGTGCGCGCAATATCTCGCTCTGCGTCGCCGAATCGGAGAAGCTCGAAGTGCCCGAGGTGACTACGGCGGACTTTGTTTATTACCGGCTGCGGAAGCCCGAGTACTCGCCCGAGGAGCGCGCCGAGATCGCCAGCCGCGCCAGCGAACTGCTGGCGCAAGGGAAAGACCTGTATTTGTTCTTCAAGCACGAGGACACTCCCGACGGCGCGCTATACGCGGAAGGACTGCTGACGGTGGGTAGCAGGGCAAGAGAGGTCCGCGAGCTCAGTCCGTAGACGAGGCTCAAGGCGTTTCCGCCCTTGAGCACTATCTGTTCAAAGAGCCGATCGTCGGAGACGAGTGCAACAATCGTGAGCCTTCGAACTTCCGCAAGATTCATGACGCCTCGAATTCTGTGAGGGTAACGCCAAAGTTGGCGTCGAACAAGTTTCTCGAGTACTACGCGAGCAGGCTGAATGTCGTCGAGATCAATTACACGTTTCGCGGTCTGCCCTCGGCGTCGACGCTTGAAGCGTGGGTGAAGGCAATTCCGGCCGGCTTCGTGTTCGCACCGCCGAACGCCCGCGAACTGCCGGCGCAAGGGAAAGATCTCAACTCCAACTCCGCATCGCTCGCTTCCGGCGTCGGTGCGCGCCAGGACTCTCCGGACTGGCATGCACGAGCGCCATCGGACCCTGAATCCGCATGCGCGGCAGGCGGCCGAGCCGTCGCCAAGCGCCTCACGGGCAGCGGCCGCCATCTCGCGGATCGCGGCTAAGAGCGGATGCACGTTGGGTGATCGATTCGCAAACTCGGTCAGTGTCCCGGGGTTGGAAAGCACTTCATCGGTATTGCCAACCACGCCTTGCCAGCCGGGATCGCGAACGCAATCCACAATCTCCGCGGGACTGGCGCCTCCGTCCGCCGGATCGCCGCCGGGAGGATCAAGTCGGGTGAGGTTTGCCGCAGATCCGCGAGGACCGCCTCAAGCGCGGTTCGGTTGCCGTGGATGCCGGATACGATTGCGATGCGCATCACACGCTCTCGCCGTGTATGCGAGTGGCGCGAGCGCTGCAATATGCGGGCGGTGCGGCCGCGCTATTTCTTTGGCGGGCTGATCATGATATGCGCGCCCGGCGTTCCCGGATACATCAGCCACGGCGCTGGACCGGGCGTGAGCGAGAGTCCGGTCGATTCCGGAGTGGCGTAAGGCACGTAAACGACCCAACGAAGGTAGGGGCTGGTAACCTCGGACTTCGCGGCGTCGAAACCGCTGCCGGTGAGTACGTAAAGCATGCGGGCCTCGCGCGGCATGGGGACCTTCCCTTCCGTTACCTCTTTCCAGCGCTCTTCATGACGCTCTTTCCCTTTGTACTTGGCGGCAAGCTCGCGCCCGCGCGCCATGAACGGTTCGAGGTCCTTATGGTAGCAGGCGACGCTAAAGGTCTTGTCGGCGGGGTCGTCGGCGAGACAGACGAGATCGTTGTTCCCCTTGCGAAGCGTGACGACTTCACCCTTGTCGCTGTACCCGAGAACGGTGGCGTCGGCGCGCCGCTCTTTCGGCGCCGCCTGGATGGAGGACGCGATTTGATCCGCGGCGGGCGCGACGTCAAGTGCGAAGGCGGACCCGGAGGCCAGCAATCCCAGGGAGAGAAACACGAGGCTATTCTTCATTTCAGACGCTCCATAAAATGGCCGCGCGACGCTCGACCGGGGCCGTGTCAGTAGTATTGCAGAATCGCGGGAGGCGTGCAAACGACAGGCCGCGGAACAGGGTGAAGCGAGGGTGGTGTGCAGTCTGGCGCGGGCAAACGCAAATGACATAATGATCTCGATGGCGGCGGCTCTCGATCACATCTTTATCTGCACTGCCGCCAGCGCCCCGGCCGCTGAAAAGCTGCGGCGCGTTGGTTTTACCGAGGGCTCACCGAACCGGCATCCGGGGCAAGGCACGGCCTGCCGCCGCTTCTTCTTTCACAACGCCATGATCGAGCTGATCTGGGTCGAAAACGCCGCGGAAGCGCAGAGCGAACAGACCCGAGGCACGAGACTTTGGGAACGATGGTTGGGGGCTGGACGCGGGGCCTCGCCGTTCGGGATTATTTTGCGGCCTGACTCCCTGTCGCAGACCGGCTGCCCGTTTCCGTCGTGGGTGTACCAGCCGAAGACGATGTCCGGTTTCTCGATTCGGATTGCCGCCGGCACGGGGATCGAGGAGCCGATGTGGTGCTACATGGAGGGCGGCCGGCCGTACGCGGACGCCCCAGCCGATCGGCGGCAGCCCATGGACCACCCTGGCGGATTCCGCCGGATCACTGGCGTCCGGCTTGTCTGTCCCGCGCTCCCGGAAGCTTCCCTGACAAAGGCGATGGCGCGCGCGAAAGTGATCGATCTTGAGACGGGAGCGGAGCCTTTACTGGAACTGCAATTCGACGGCGGAGAACAGGGCGGGCGTAGTGACTTCCGTCCGGATTTGCCTCTTGTGATCCGTTTCTGATTGAATTGACCGCTGGTAAAGCAAGCGGTTGCTGAAGTTGCTGAGCGGCTTAACCGCTTGCGCGTTCCGGCTGGCAGGATCGAAAGACCCACCCGCTTATGCCGGGTTACTCGCTGCAAGAGGTTCGCCTGCAACCCGATAGCCGAGCTTGCGGAGTTCCCCGTTAAATCGGGCGGTTCGCGTGCGTTTCGACCTGGCACTCACTTCCGGGCCGCGTTCCCAGCCGCGCGGCGGCAACCGCGAGGCGCCCAAACGCTCGCGGACCCCTTGAGCTGCTCTGCACCGCCCCTTTCGCGTCCGGCTCACCGCTTTCAGGCCATACGCACCGGGGCCGCGACGCGGTGAACTAAACCGCTACGCTGTAATCCGAACACGAGCATTTCGGTAGGGCGGGAGCGGATCGCGGGGTCCGGCGGTCCGACAAAGAGGCTCACACTCAAAGAGGTTGCCCACAGCGACCCAATCAAGTGACACAAAAGGAGCCCAGAGTGAGCCCATTACAACGACGCATGTTGGAAGACATCCAACTGCGAAATCTTTCCGCCGGAACCCAACGTAGTTATATCCATTACGTCACCGGTTATGCAACCCACTACAAGCTGAGCCCGGCGCGGCTGGGGCTGGACGACATCCGGAACTACCAACTCCACCTGATCGATCAGCGCCAACTCTCGCCGAATTCCATCAACGGCTTTCTCTCCGCAGTGCAGTTTCTGTACACGGTAACGTTGGACATGCCGTGGTCTAAGACGCAGTTCGGACGCATGAAAGTCCCTGAAAAGCTGCCCGTGGCGCTCAGCGAGGAAGAGGTGCTGGCCTTCTTCCGGCAGATTGGCATATTGAAGCACCGTGCGGTACTAATGCTTTGCTACGGCTCTGGCTTGCGCATCGCCGAAGCCGTTTCCCTCAAAGCTGAAAACATCGACTCCAAGCGCATGCTGATCCACGTCCAAATGTCCAAAACGGCAAAGACGCCAAGGATCGCTACACCGCGCTTAGCTATCGCACTCTCGTCCTATTGCGCGCGTATTGGAAAGTGCAGCGCCCTGTCGAATGGTTGTTTCCCGGCGCCAAGGAAGGGACGCACCTCCAGCCGGCTACCATCCAGGAACCTTGCCGGGAGGCCTCTCAACGGGCTGGCATCATCAAACGCAATCACCCCACATGTCCTGCGGCACAGTTTCGCCACGCACTTACTGGAAAGCGCGCCGATACGCGCGCCATTCAGATCATGCCCGGTCATCGCCGCATCGAAACCACCGCTCGTTACACCGCCGTCACGCCACAAACCGTGAGCCGCATCGGCAGCCGCTCGACCGTCTGCCGGTCGAAACCGAAGCGCGGCCGCCCGCGTAAAGAAGAAGCTCCACAACCACCGGCCTAGCCGCATGAGCCGGCCCCGCTGGGAAGTGGCCGACATCCTGAACCGCTACGGCGCCGCCTATACCGCACAGCATGCGCTACCCCCGTGTCAGCTCCGGCTGATGCGCGCCATCCAACTGTGCCGGACCTGCGTCCTCGGCGGCCACCTCGAACGATGCGGCCACTGCGACTATCAACGCATAAGGTATGACTCCTGCCGCAACCGCCATTGCCCAAGATGCCAGAATCCGGCCCGTGCGCAATGGATCGAAAAGCGCAAGGGGGAACTGTTGCCCATCGACTACTATCACGTCGTCTTCACCATTCCCGAACAACTCAATCCGCTGGCGTTGCAGAATAAGGCCGTGTTCTACAACCTGCTGTTCGCCACGACCTCGGCCACGCTTCAAACCATTGCCCGCGATCCCAAGCACCTTGGCGCGGAAATCGGTTTCTTCTCCATTCTTCACACCTGGGGGCAGACCCTCACTCACCATCCGCACATCCACTGCGTGGTCACCGGCGGCGGTTTGAGTCCCGATCATTCCCGCTGGATCCACTGCGTATACGGTTTCTTTCTCAGTGTTCGTGTGCTCTCACGCCTCTTCCGCCGCCTGTTTCTGGAAGCCCTTCAATAGGCGTTCGACACCCGGCGGCTGTCTTTTCACGGCGCACTTGCCGAACTCGTCCAGCCCAAGGCCTTTCGGGCTCTGACGGCGCCGCTCGGCAAGTGTGAATGGGTGGTTTATGCCAGGCCCCCATTCGGCGGCCCCAGCCAAGTGGTCGCATATCTGGGCCGCTATACCCATCGCGTCGCCATCGACAATCACCGGTTACGGAATGCGGACAACGGCCAAGTGACGTTCCAATATAAGAAATACCGGGCAAAGGATCGTCAAACAACCTGGCAGTTTGCCGCCAATTTCTCCATGCGCCTCCGGTACAGCCACTACCCGCGTCAGGGACAAAGGCGGCGGTGCAGGCTCAACTTCTCGCACCCGTATTGCGCTGTTCGCAATGCTTGACCGGCGTGATGGTACGCATCCAGTTGTTTCCGTCCACAACTGGAACGCCGGGGCCGTGAATACATCTTGATACCATTACCGGCAAGACCCCTCCGCCACCTTGCGATCGCCCGCCAAAGCGACCGCCAGTGGTGTGCGGAGCGGGAATAAGAGCCTCCTTAGACCCTTACGCCTTTTCTATCTGCACACGATTCCACGCCTGCCAAGCCTCTCGACAGCCCGCAAGCGATCCTGCCGGCCTCGATTCCCGCACATCCCCCATCTGTTCCGGACCTGTTTACGGATACAATCCCCATAGCCCCGCCAGCACGGTCCGGTTTCGTTCATCGCACGTTTTCATCACCGGGACGCTTGCACGTTCTCGCTTCGACTCAAATCTGCCGCGCCCCACCGATGAAAACTCATACGATCACGGATGTTGAGAAGACTTTTGACCCGTTTTATCAATCAGATACGGCCTTCCGAGGAAGTTAGACGAACCGCGGCGTGGTACGGTCTGTGATTGACGGGTCCATGTTCTTTGAAGAGACGTCCGCAGTGATAGGGGAAGAAACGGCAGGCAGGGAGAAAGCGGTGCGCAGGGCAGGCAAGCTGGGTCCGCTCGAGTGGGTTCGGACGGAGCGCCGGGATAAACCGGCATGCAATAAGGAATGAAAGAGTCCGGCAGGAAAGGAGGAGCGAATCCATGCTGACCCCGAGTCTTGCGGAGCGCATCGTAAGGTGCGGTCCGAAGCGTAGACAGGGGCAGCGACGGGCAGGGTATTGAGCTTCGAAAACCACAAACTGGGTCGCCGACCTTGTCGTCTGAAAGGGAAGGCAACACGTAGCTCCGGCGCT
>CAMDED010000193.1 GCA_945893365.1 Candidatus Sulfopaludibacter sp. SbA3
CTCTCCTCCGCCAAAATCTCCCCCCCAAAAAAAAACATCCACAACTGCTTGCCACGGTTTCATCACCATTCAACCAGCTTCTGATGTGTCGCCTGCCCCACCGAAGCCGCTTTGCGCACTTCCCGAATTTTGCGCCGGAAAGTAGCTATTGCGGGAGGTCATGGCCGGTTCCTTCGCCGTAATGATCAGCGGACGGCGCGCGCGAGGCTGGTGGCGGGGGTGGCGATGGTGATACATTGGTAATACAATGGGAAGTACGGAGTTGCGCATGGTCAAGAAGCTTACCAAGCATGGAAACAGTCTGGCGTTAGTGATTGATCGCCCGATCCTGGACCTCCTCAAGATCGATCCCGAAACGCCGCTCGACGTGAGTACCGACGGAAGACAACTGATCGTCGCACCGGCGAAGCCTTCAGCGCGGCTGAAAAAGTTTGTCGCAGCTCAGGAATGGGCGCACAAACGGTATGGGAAAGCGTTCCAGAAGCTAGCCGAGTGAGTTGCCATCGGACGATGCATGGAACCGGTATTTCTGTCCCTGGATGAAGTCCTGGAAATCCACCAGCAGCAAATCGAGCGATACGGTGGATCTGAGGGTCTCCGCGACGCTGCCGGACTTGAATCGGCCGTAGCCACGCCCCAGGCGACGTTCGGCGGCGAATTTCTGCATACCTCAATTCCGGCTATGGCGGCGGCATACCTTTTTCATCTCTGCCAGAATCATCCATTCATCGACGGCAACAAACGAGCGGGCGCAAACGCTGCCATCACATTTCTGCTGATGAACGACTGGGAGCCAACTTTCGACGAGGAAGAACTCGTGGACTTGGTTCTGTCCATTGCGTCAGGAGGACTGGGCAAGCCGCGGCTGATTGAGATCTTCGAGTCCCATTGCAAACCTATCGAAGGCGCTTGAAAGACCGGCCAAGAGGGCGGATTCGGCGCCGGGGGCGCCGTCAGAAGCCTGTTTTCCGCGCGCCCCTGTCCAACGCGTTCCTCCCTCTCGTATGCAGTCCTAACCCGCTCGCTCCCACATGTGATAGTTAACGAGACATTCCACCGCCCTTACCGCGTGCTGGAAGGCAGTCATAACTTCATCGAACAGGGCCTTCGACTTTTCCTCGGGGGTGCTTCCCGACAGGCGCCTCAATAGAGCGGTCGCGGCAATCTCCGAGGCAAAGCCGAGAATCGCGCCGCCCTTCCCATCGTGGTTCAGATGGAGCTCTCTATCGACCCGCCCGCATCGGGCAGGAACGACTGGACCGCAAATTCGGCTGCTTCCGATCCGAAGTGCCCGCCAACGTCATTACGGATCCTCTTCCAGAACTCCTCCTCCTGGCGGCCAAAGTAGGTCACCGATTCACGCCACGTGGTCTGCCCTTCCGGCGGGAAGCGAACAAACAGATCCTTAAAGCCAGAAGCCTGGTCAAGTAGCCGGATCGCCTCTGCGAAGTCGCGGCAGGTCGCGATGGACCTCCGCAGGAAATAGAGTTTCCTGAGTTTGTGGCCGGCGACATCAAATCGTGCGGCGAGCCCGCGGGGGTCTTCGAGGCTTGGACCGGGAAGACACACGCCGGTGATTTCAATCCGCAGATCCTCAAACAGAACACGCAACCGGGCAATTCGCGAATTCGTTATCTTGTCGAGACCGCCTGGAAAGAGCTTCCTGAGTTTTGCGTGCCGAAGCAACGAGCGCGCCGGCCGTCGAGACAGCGGGCCTTCATCCACGATCATTTGGTTCTCCTATTCATGAAGGATGTGCGACACCTGGGTCGGGCGGGAGGCGGGTCGAGGCGGGTCTGGTAAGGCGAATACATTCATATTGTCACCTGACCGCTTCCAGCTTGTCGTCTCGCCCGGATCGCAAAGCTCCGGATTGCGCGTAGCCGGAGAACGTACCGCCACTCGAGCAAGCCACTGGTGATCCCGTAGGAGGTTGGAAATGAAATTGGAATTTTTCACGGGTTTGGATCTAGGACAGAGCTGCGACTACACGGCGATGGCGGTGGTGGAGCGGACGGAGGAGCCTGGGCAGTTCGATCACGTGGCGTTCGCCGCGAGGAAGATCGCGAGATTAAAGCTGCGTCATTTGGAGCGGGCGCCGTTGGGGACGCCGTATCCGGAAGTCGTGTCGCGGGGTGGCGACGGTGATGGGGACGTTGGAGAGGATTGGGCGGCGCCAATTGTTGGCGGATGCGACGGGCGTGGGGCGACCGGTGGTGGACTTGCTGCGGCTTGCGAGGATGAAGTGCCAGTTGCGGCGGGTGAGGATCACGGGCGGGGACACGGAACGGCAGGAGGGCGGGAGTTTCCGCGTGCCGAAGCGGGATCTGATTATTGGGTTGCAAGTAAATTTATCTGCGGGGGAGTTGGAGATCGCGAGCGGGACGGAATGGAGCACGGCGCTGTTGAGGCAGATGGCGGCGATGAAGGTGAGGATGAGGGGGCGGGCTCGGGAGCAGTTCGGAGCCTACGAGGAAGGGGAGCATGACGATTTGGTGCTGGCGGTGTCGCTGGCGTGCTGGGGAGTGAGGAAGATGCATCAGCAGGTGGCGAGGGGACGTGGGGCACTGGATACTGGACGGCGGAGGGACGTTGTTTTAGAGTGGGGGGCGGTTGAAGAAGTTCGTCGCGGCCCAGGAATGGGCTCCGCGCTGACCGATGCTCATGGGCTGGGGATCTTGCGCGAGATGAGAATTCGCTGCTGCCGGTCGACAGACAGGCATCTGGGTTTGGGGCGGGGTTCCGTTTGTCAGCCGAAGGGCGAGCGCGAAAACTTGCACGATGCCGCGCCCGGCGAATCCGAATCCTCAATTTCGAAGATCGTCCAAGAACTCCGACGCCGGATCGACGCTCGTGACCAACAAGTGATCGCGGCCACGTGTACAGGCAACGTAGAGCAAGTGCCGCTCCGTGTTGTAGACTTCTTCGAGGTCCGCGTCGTCCGCGACGGTTTCGATCCGCTCCTGCAACGGAACGATCTCATCGTCACAGGCCATGACCACGACGGTGCGGAATTCCAGCCCTTTGGCCAGATGCATGGTACCGATCGAAGCGCGGCCAGTCGTGGTCTCAACGTTATCATCGAGTACCTTGTAGGGGACGTTTGCATCCTCGACGGCCGCGCGAGCACGGTCGAGTTCCGCAGGAGAGCGGACGAAGACGCCGATTTCGTGCGGCACGACGCCCTCCCTGGTTCGTTCCGCCAGCCATTGGCTGACGGCCTTGATTTCTTCCTGGCGATTATTCAGAACCATGATCTCAGGCGGTGGACCATTGAACGTAGAGATCGTGCCCTTCCGTTCGTCCGCGTTGCCATCCACGTCCGACACCTCGGGACCCAACAGGCGGTCTGCCTGCATTCTAATCTGGTGGGACGTCCGGTAGTTGACGCGTAGCGTGGACAACCGCCCGCGAACATCGACGCCGAGCGCTTTCCAGGAGAAAGGCTGTTGAAAAATCCGCTGGCCCAAGTCGCCTGCAAAGAAGAGGCTGTTGGGGCGGCCCGCTCCGAGGGCGGCGAGAAACCGTAGCTGACTCACGCCGATGTCCTGTGCCTCGTCTATTACGGCGAATTCGAATGGCGGATGTTTGCTTTCTCGAAGCTTATCCGTCAAGCGGCTGAACACGCCGGAGTAGGTGACCAGACTTCGCGTCCCAAGGCTGGACCGCACACGCTCGAAAATCGACCAAAGCACGACTCTCTGAGCTTCCTGCAACCGCGTCTTGCGCCCCAACCGCACAACATCACGGTAGGACTCCCAGGAATGCAATTGCCAAGCGTCAACAACCTGCTCCCATTCCGTCAGCAGGAAATGCGGAGAGAATTTGTTCCCCTCCGCGGCTCCGGCAGCCTCGTTCAGAATCTCTCGCAGCGTTTCACGGGACACGATTTGCGGACGTCCAAAGTTCGCCTCGTAGAGCCGCCGGCCTATCGCGTTCATCGAGTGGACCTCAAGCCGCTCCCCCAGTCGAGGTTCGTGGCTGATGAGTCCCCGGAGCTTCGTTCTCAGGGCATTCGATAAGGTGCCGGAAAAGGTGGTGAGCAAGACCCTGGCGTCCCGATTCGCCCGAGCAAGAAAGACGGCGCGATGCAGCGCGACGATGGTCTTGCCCGTGCCCGCCGAACCCGCGACTCTTGCTGGACCGCCGTAGTCGCGCTCGACCAAAGCGCGCTGCGCGGGGTGAAGGAAGACCGTCCACTTGTCCCAGGGGTAGTCGAGCGCCCGCTCCAATTCCTCTACGTTGGCCATCACGCGGAAGCGGCGCTGGGCGTCAGGATGCGCGAACGGATCGGCCCCAACGGTTACCGGTTTGGCGATCTTTGGCGCGACGCCGGTGGCCAGGTCCAGCAACGCTTCCGCAGCTTCGCTCGGCAGGTGATCCGCCAGTTCGAGCAACGTGTCCTCATTGACGCGGCGCACATCGGCGAGCCACTCGGCGGGTACACCATATCCCAGCAACTCGTCGTCCGAAAGACCGGCGAACAAAGGCGGCTTCGAGAGCGCGACCCTGGTAAGCGACGGCTGCGCCACATCCAGGTACTTCGGGATTATGATCTCCTGTACCGTTTCCCGAACTTCCACTAGCTGCGCCGCGCCGGTCTTGGGGTGCGTTTCGAGCTTCCGCCGTTCCGCCCAGTGATACGCGTTGTCGTGGTGACCGACGTAGCACAGCAACAGGCTGGTCTCGGTTCTGTGCACGATCAGCCGGACATCACTACTCACGCGGATGGACCAGAACCGGCGATCCTTGGTTTTGTCCAGCTTGTGAAATTGCAGACTCGGATGAGCCGGATTCAACTGGAGATCGAAGGCCGCCGTCTTTACGGCCTTCTGCTCATCACCGGTGAGTTTGGCGAGGCTACCGGTGAAGGTGTCGGCAATACGGAATTCCATGGGGACGCTGGTGCCCTCGTTTGAATGCTATCGGATGTCTCGATGCGAGGCTTCCTCCAACGGCATTAGCCCGCCTTTTCATGTTCCCGGATTTCCTTCTCAAACTCTTCCGCAAAGGCTTCGGCGTCGCTCTCGCGAATCAATTCTCGGTTTCCCGGTATCTTGTTGAGGATGTTCTGCGCCTTGATAAACGCGCCTTGAAGCTGACTGTCCGCCGGCTCCCCAAGCAACAGATGAATCTTGAACTCTTCCGAGCTGTCGTTCAAACTCATTGCCCGGCCCACCCATCGATTTGCTTTCTCGACGATCAAGCTGCCATCTGCCAAGTCGAAGGAAACCGGTTCGTACAGGCGCCACATATTGTTCTTCCATGCCCGCTGGAATTCGTACTCGTAGTTTGGCGCAACGATTCGTTTGGGCTCGAAATAGGCGATGACGTTCCTGCGTTCCAGCGGCTCCCGGAAAGCAGTCCGCCAGATAGCTTCCTCATTGCGGCGGCTGGACTCAGCAATCGATGCATAACGATCTACGTAGCGGTCAAACAGTTCCACGACGGTCTTGTTCAGGTCTTGTGTCAACCCAACTCCCGCATGAGAAAACTGTACCGAACTATCGTCGGGCGGCAGCACTCTAGCCAACAGTTGCTCAATTGCGAGCGTCGGCTCAAAGGGCAGCGCCGATGCCAGACTCGCACCGATTTCGCCGATTTTCTCCTCAACATACATGGTCAACTGCCGGAACCGGTTGCCGTCGATCTTCGCGAACATTCGGGTGATCCGCGAATAGTGAGTCGAGCACATGGCGCGAAGGAATCCAGCCTCGCGCGAGTAAACGGCCACGCCGATGTTGACGAACTCCTGGGTGACGGGATCATGCACATAGCGCAAAATGCTGAAACTGTAAGGCGTTTTCATGCAAGGCTCCTATAATCTTCAAAAGGTGCAATTCTCACTCTGGGGCCTTCAGAAACGGCGCTGGATCCACGTAGTGGACGGGCCAGTCCGGCAGCTTCAAGTGTTTGAAGTCGCCGTCCGTGGTGAGAAGCGTCGCGTCGGCCGCTTTCGCGCACGCGGCGATCCAGGCGTCGTTGGAGTTCAACTCGCGCGCCGCCTGCCGGGAGAAACGCTGCACGTCCACATAGGCTTGCAAGACTGCGCGGTCGTTCAGGTCGATCGTTACCAGATTATCGAGTGCGGTTTGAAGAGCCCCGAACTTCTCCGCACCCCAGTTGTTGCGATCCGCAATCACTCGCAATTCGCCGTGAGTCACGATGCTCACGAGCGGACGATTCACGGCGTCTAAGAGACCGAAGGTCGAAGCCAGATACCTCCCGAGCACCTTACCCCTTAGAAAGTACAAGATTACGTTCGTATCGAGCAGGTAGACCGGGGAGGCCATGCACGATCACCGGCCCGAGCCAATACCGCAGCGTACCTCGCGGACCAGCGCTTCGAACTCCGCGTCTGTTTCATCGCCCGGCCATGTGTCAAAGAAGGCGGGCACGCCTCGTTTCCCCGCCTCCGACAACTTCATGCGGCTCACCGCCGGCGGCCGGACGGTCTGGGCGGGCGGTACCTTTGAGAACACACTAGCTGCGCCCGTTCCGTCTTGAAGTCCCATCGCGTCAATCCGTAACAAACGCCCGGATGGACGATACACCGCACGTCCCAGAACCACGACGGGCTTGCCAAAGTAACCGACAAGAGAACCCACCGATTCCGTACTCTCCATGACGCCGCTGATTTCTTCCCCGGACTCGATCCGTATGCTGAAGCTGCGCGTGCTATGCCGGATCATGTCCAATACCCCGGCCACTCGCACCTGCCGGGTCGGTGGAGTAATCGTTCCCAGGCGGGCGGCCGTCTCGGCAAGTCTCTGATTTACCGCGGTTGGATTGCCGGCATCGGCGAACTGGATCGCCCGGATCCCGGAGCCAAACACCGTGCGCATCTTCGCGAAGCGGTTTAGTAGCTGCCGATCGTAGAACGAACTCTCATCGTTTTCCGCGGCCACTTCATCGACCACGTGGCGGAGCATCTCAAACCCCGTGTCGTCCGGATTGGGCCGGGTCTCCCACAGTCCGATTTGCCGGTACAATTCTTCCGCCGCATCGCCAATCTTTGGAATCTCGAGGGCGATCAAGGTATCGTCGCCGTGCTTGTCATAACCGGTGAAACGGATGTCGGATGCCCGCTGAAACCACGCCGGCGGACGCCCGCGCGCCGCGCTGGCCCCCTCAATGGCCATACGCAGCGACCCTGCGACGAGCGGTGGAATGTACGCCAGCATCCGCCCACATACGTCCAGGGGAAGCCGCTGCCGATAGTCCGGTCCGGTCTGAAGGCGCAAAACGCGTTCCTGGTAGGTCAGGGTGTCACCTCTTCATGAGTCGTTATCCAGAATTTACAATACGTTACCGAGAGATGGAATCGGAAATGCTCACGCGAACTTCCGCAAGCACTAGTGGGAATGCCGCCGGATGTCCTCAATTAGCGGTTCCAACGTCCCAAACGTGTACATTGGCACATCGTGTTTCTCAAACACAGTAGCCGCAGTCTGCCGCTCATTCTCCTGCTCGGGTGCGAACTTTGCCACGACGACCAAGCTGAGGCTTCCAAACTCAGGATCTTTGTAGTCAGACAGGAACTGGCCCTCGACGGCCCGGGCACTCACCCTGTTGAATATCGTCGAGGCCGTTTGCCCTTCGAACTGAACAGGCTCGATAAGATTCAACCGTCCGTTTTGATAAGCGAAGGGTACCCTTATGGGCTTGGGCAGTGAAGGTGGGTGAACGGTCACGTGTCTCCGCAGATGGAGATCCACGCCGGCGTTTCGGAAAAAGTCTTCCAGCTCCTTAGAAACACGCGCCGCGCGCTGGGCTGCGTCCCCCTGCGATCCCACCAAACGCCGGAGCAGGTTCTTCAACTCCAACTCGGGATTCTCCACTTTCACTGGACGCGGACTCGTCAGAGTCAGCGAGTTCGCACGGCGGGATACGTATGCCTCGAAATCCTCCAGCTTCTCGAAGCCTTCCTGCTCCCGGGCCAATCTCGCCTCAATCGCGGACTGTTGCAGCGTAACGAACTCCCAGTCCTGTCTTCCGAAGAGTTGGTGGACCCTGGTCTTCCTGCGCCCGAACTGAGCCCGAAGGAATCGAAGCTCCGGGCAGAACAGCGCAACGCCGATGTTTACCGCCTCCAGCCTGGACGGGTCCGGGCAGTATTGAATGATCGAGTAGTAGCCTTTAGTTGAACTCATGTTTCACTCCTGCTCTGGTTCATCGAACATTTGCACTCGCATCCTTTAAGGCCATAGGCTTGAAGTAATGTTGGCGGCGACGAACGCCGCCCGCTCCACAATGAACCTACTCCAAGCTTCCCGCACAGGCGGATCGACTTGCCACTCCATGGGCACGCGAGCCACGAACCGGCCGGCCTGCGCGCCGTCCATCTGCCTGAGCCGGCCAACTGCTATCCGCACATATTCCCGATCGAGGAATGGCACGAACTCTGGAGAGCAGCCAAAGATCGTTGTATCCCGTATCGCATCCAAGTGGTCGATCCGGCGCGTCAACTCACGCCCACAGGTAAAAGCGTGGGTCTGATCCATGGCAAAAAGAAGAAGTCCTCTTTCCGGTCCCGACTTCCACCCCAGAAATACATTGTCCCTATTCACTCGCCGGTTTGGCGCAGGCCGATACCGGTCGCAATTTCGAATCCAGGTGTCGAGTACTACCAACCGCGAAATATCCTGAGGTTTACGCATGCGCCGCAACACATCCTCGTCGCCGCCCCAGGGAAATCCGCTCTCCGCCTTCGTGATAAAGGCCGGGCCTGGAACCGCCATCCCGCCCCGTGCCAGAGGGATCTCATCTTCCGGAGTCACCTGCACGAGGGCATGCTCCAGCGTCGGGAGCCCGAGCCACTCCGCCAATAGAGTTCCCACGAGCTCGCAGGCCAGCACGTGTGGTCCTTCCGGATTGCCCATCGCCTTCAGGAATCCCTCTCCCGCGTCGGTGTCCACGCGGACGACGTTAGTGCTCGTCGGATAGGACCGAATGAACCGAAGGACCGTCCGCGGCTGCCATGCACCACCATTCATCGGGTGTCGTTTCGAGTTTTCGCCGGAGCGGTGTTGCTCTCCATCAATCTACCCGGAACACTTTCATCACTTCATCGCCCAGATGGTTGATGACCTTCACGGCGATCCGGCCGGATTTCGGTTTATCGAAGGGGCGGGAGGTGTCGCTGTTGAGGGTGGCCCAGGCTTCTTCGTTGACTTCCGCCTTCAGCGTGGTCTTGAGGGACTTGTACGGATCGTTCGCGCCGAGGAAATAGGCATGCCGGACGAAGAAGCTCTCCTCGTTGTAGTCGGTGTCGATGAACCAGCAGGCGATCCCATCAGCGCCGTCGCTGCGGACCTCGCCGGTATTGGGATGGAACACGTCGACGCCGTTGACTTTGACCTGGATCTTCCCGTTTGCCGCGTCAAGGATGTCGATGTCCGGCTCACCGAAGATGACGAACAGGTTGCCCTTGCCCGTGTTCTTCAGATCGTCAGCCATGTGTAGGTCCGCATTCATGCGGGCCTTCAGGACGGGGATGCGGCCGAGTTTATCGAATTCGGTTGAGCGCGCATCATAGTTAAAAGCACAGGCGATCAGGACGTCGAAACCGGCGTCGCCTGCTTCGTGGGCTGCGGCCACGAGATCCGGGCGTGAGACCGTGCCGAACTCGGGGCCGATGAAGATGGCGGCACGTTTTTCGGTGCCGGAGGCCATAGCGCCCTCAACATACTTTCCTTCCGCGCAAACCAATTTGCCGGGCCACGGGGTGATGGAGGAGAACGCGGTCTTGTCCTCCTTGTGCGCCTGCTGCACACCGGCGGTCTTGAGATTCTCCAGGATCATTTGGACAAATTCCTGCTCGTCGTCGTTCTTTGATCTCGAAACGCCGTCAATCAGATCGTCGTCTTCATCTACTGCCAGCACGCGGTGTGGAGAGAGTGTCTCGACCGTGAACGGCCCGGCGACGCGGACCTTCCGCTTGTCGTCGTATGGCTTGTCGTACAGGTATTCGTAGTCCGCTTTGGCGGCGATAGAGGCATCGATTTCCTTTTGGCGCGCGATGCGCTGCTGCCACCACTCGGCGTGCAGCTTCCTTGTCGGCACCGCCCATTTGTCGGCAGCCTCCCGAGGGATTTCCCATTCCTCCCATTTCTGGTTGAGCGTCGTGTTGAGCTGGTTACGAAGCTGTTCGAGCGTCTCCAAGAACTTCTCCGAGATCACGTCGATCTCTGCGTTGTTGGCGATCGACTTGAGCGTGATGTGCGGGACACGCTCATAGACAAAGCCCTGGCGGATGTCGCCGCGAGTGGGTGTCTCAGAGGGAATCGAGTGCGTGACCTCCGCTTCCTTCTGCTGGCCGTCCTTGCTGTCGGCGAGTACGTAGTAAGGATAGCGGGCGCCCATGATGCGGGCGCGCGCCAGCGCGAGCGCGACGCGGGAAGTGTCGATCGTGATCCAGCGACGTCCCCACTGTTCGGAGACGTAGGCAGTTGTGCCAGAGCCGCACGTGGGATCGAGAATTAGATCCCCAGGATCGGTCGCCATGAGGATGCAGCGCTCGACAACCTTCACACCTGTCTGCACGACATATGTCTTTTCCATCGCACTGCCCGATTGAGTGTCATCCCAGATGTTATAGATCGGAAACGATGGCGCATCCATTAGGTAGCGCTTGTAATTGATCGATTGCCCGGACTGCCCAATCCGATCAGCTCGAACCAGTCGGTCAATTCCAGCACGCGTAGTCGTCCATCCTCGGCCGCGCGAAGGGACATAAGTCGCACCCTGAAAGGTGACGGGAAACGACATCGCTCCTGCTGGGCCAGTATCGCGCCCCTGACGTTGACTGGTGAGAATCTGGAGCCGGAGAATTCGATACTGTTCAGGATCCTTCGCCGCGTCCTGAAGTTCGACGGCAGTAAGTGTTCGCCAGTGGCCAGGCAGGAACTCGTGCAGCCGGTATGCGTCTGCTCCGTCGGCATCCAGAGCTTTAATCTTCTTTACAGGCCTGTATTTCAGGCTCTGAGCGGGAATCCGGAGAAACGGCCAATTGGCGGGGACTTCAGCGCCTTGCTCGTTCAGGGACTCCCGGTGCCATGACCCAGGCCAGAGAGCCGACGCCGTGAGCAGGAGGGCGGGTGATCTGGCAAGTCTGTGCGGTCCCGG
>CAMDED010000194.1 GCA_945893365.1 Candidatus Sulfopaludibacter sp. SbA3
GAGGCCCGCGTCGCGCGGCTGTACGAGGAAGCGTTCGGGCGTCCGGCCTTGCCCCAGGAGACGCGCGAAATTCTGGCCGTGGCGAAATCGCTTACCACCCGCTACGGCGGAGAAGAAAAGGCTTGGGCGGACGTCTGCCATGTGCTGATGAACACCACGGAGTTTGTCTTTATTAGATGAAGCCCATCAGATGAGACCGCCTCTCACACGACGCGAAATGCTCTGCCGCTCTGCCAATGGCATCGGCGGGCTGGCGATCGCCTGCATGGCCGCCACGAGCGAGCAGGACCGGGTACTACATCCGCTCGCCGTGCAGCCCACGCACTACAAACCCAGAGCGAAGTCCGTGATTTTTCTCTATATGGATGGCGGCCCGTCGCAGGTGGACACCTTCGATCCCAAACCGCGTCTGGCGCGCGAGCACGGCAAGCCTCTCCAGATCCCGATGCCGCCCACGCAGTTCAACGACAACGGCAACGTCATGCAATCCCCCTGGGAGTTTCGCAAGCGCGGCCAGTGCGGCGCCGATGTCAGCGAATTGCTGCCGCATGTCGCGACCTGCGTGGACGACATCGCCATCGTCCGCTCCATGATCGCGGACAACTCCGAACACACCGCGGCGAACTACATGCTGCACACCGGCTTCGCCATGCAGGGCCGCCCCAGCATGGGTTCCTGGATCACCTACGGCCTGGGCAGCGAAAGCCAGAGTCTTCCGGGATTCGTGGTGCTCGACAGCGGTCTAATTCCCCCTGGCGGCATGGACAACTTCGGCAGCGGGTTCCTGCCTGCCGCCTATCAGGGCGCTCTCTTGCGGCGCGGCGCGAAGCCGATCGCGAACGTGGAGCCGCGCGAGGCGTCGTCCGAAATTCAACAGGAGAAACTGGCGCTGCTCTCACGTCTCAACCGCGGAGTCCTCGACCGTCTGGGGTCCGTCACCGAGCTCGACGCGACGCTCTCGAACTACGAGCTCGCGTTTCGCATGCAGACGGCGGTTCCGGGGCTCGCCGACATTAGCGGCGAGTCGAAGGCGACGCTCGAGCTCTACGGCATCGACGAGCCCGAAACCGAGGCGTACGGGCGGCAGTGCCTGCTTGCGCGGCGGCTGGTCGAGCGCGGCGTGCGTTTCGTCGAGGCGCTCACCCCCGCGCTCAAAGGTATCGATCGCTGGGATCAACACGGCAATCTGCTTGACGGCCACACCCGCAATGCCAAAGCGACGGACAAGCCCGTGGCCGGCCTGTTGAAGGATCTGAAGGCGCGCGGGCTGCTTGAGCAGACGCTCGTCGTTTGGGGCGGGGAGTTTGGCCGCACGCCGATGTCGCAGGGCGGAACAGGCCGCGACCACAATCCGTTCGGTTTCACGATGTGGCTTGCGGGCGGCGGCGTAAAGGGCGGCGTCACTTACGGCGCGACAGACGATTACGGCTACTACGCCGTCGAGAACAAGGTCCACATTCACGACCTGCATGCGACCATACTGCACCTTCTCGGCATGGATCATAAACGCCTGACATTCCGTTTCAGCGGCCGCGACATGCGCCTCACCGACGTGCACGGCGAGGTGGTTCGCGCCATCCTGTCGTAGCGCGTCATGCGCACTACACTGGACTCACATGCTCCTTGAACTGGTGGTCGAAAACTACGCCGTGGTCGACCGGCTGAGGGTGCGTTTTCATCCCGGTCTGAATCTGCTGACCGGTGAGACGGGCAGCGGCAAGTCGATCGTCGTGGACGCGCTCGGGCTTCTCTTCGGGTCTCGCGCCTCGACCGAGATGATCCGTTCCGGGGAAGACCGCGCTCGCGTCTCGGGTATTTTCGAAGTGGGCGGGAAAACGCTTCCCGAAGGCCTCACGGCGGAGGACGGCGAGTTACTGATTGAGCGCGAGATCCTGGCGAACGGAAAGTCGCGCGCGTTTGTCGGAAGCCGCCCGGCCACCGTCGCGTTGCTGAAGGAACTCGCCCCGCTGCTTGGCGATATTCACGGACAGCACGATCAACAGCTTCTGTTCTCCAAAGATTCGCAACTGGAGATGCTCGATGTTTTTGCCGGCTCCGCCGATCTCTTAGCTCGCATCTCGGCGACCTATCATTCGTGGAGATCGGCGTTCCGAGACATGGAAGAGCTGGAGCGCGGAGAACAGGAAAAACTGAGGCTGCTCGATCTCTGGTCTTTCCAGCGAACGGAGATCGAAAGCGCTTCGCTCGAACCGGCGGAAGACGCGGCGCTTGAGACCGAGAGGCGGATCCTTCAGAATCTCGGCCGGGTGCAGGAGGCGGCCGGGACGGCGTACGCCGCATTGTATGATTCTCCCGAATCGGCGCTTTCGCAGGTGCGCGTCGCGGCGAAGCGGCTCGAGGAGTTGTGCCGCATCGACCCGGCTCTTGGGGAGATTCGCGAAGCCCTGAAACCCGCCGAGATAGGGCTCCAAGAGGCGTCATACGCGTTGCGCGACTATCTCTCGCACCTCGAATCGAACCCCGGACGTCTCGAAGGGATCGAATCGCGGCTATCCGTGATAGATCGTCTGAAGCGCAAGTATGGAGTCTCGCTCGATCAGGTGCTGGCGTTTCTGGGGGAAGTCCGCGCCAACCTCGCAGCGATTGAGAATGCGGGCGAGCGCATGGACGCGCTTCGCAAGTTGAAGCAGAAGCTTGGCGCGGAATACGAGGCGCTTGCCGGCGAACTTACCGCGCTGCGCGAGAAGTCCGCGCGAAAACTGGAAAAGCAGGTAGTGGCGGAGCTCGCGGCCCTTGCCATGGAACGGACGGTCTTTCGGATCGCCCTCGCATCCGCGAAGTGGTCGGGAACGGGCGCGGACGCGGTCGAGTTCCTGGTCTCGCCGAATCTGGGAGAGGAACCGAAGCCGCTTGAGAGAGTGGCGTCGGGCGGCGAGATCTCGCGCATCGCGCTGGCCCTGAAAACCTGCCTGGGAGACTCCGCGGCGCGCACACTTGTGTTCGACGAAGTGGACGCGGGAATTGGTGGAGTGGCCGCCGAAGGGGTGGGGCGCAGACTCAAGAAGCTCGCCGCCGGGAACCAGGTATTGTGCGTCACTCACCTGGCGCAAATCGCCAGTTTCGCGGACCACCACTACTCAGTCGAGAAGCGGGAATCGAACGGGCGGACCATTGCGGTGCTTGAAGAATTGGATGACGCCGCGCGCACCAGGGAGGTCGGCCGCATGCTCTCGGGTCAGATGCTCACGCCGGAGGCTCTGAAGCACGCCGAGCAGTTGATCAGGCTCAGTTCCTAAGCCGCCCAGGCAAGACGGATAGCCGGACGAGCCCGCCCCCCACGCCACCGATGGTTTCCACCATGCCGCCCCGCACGCCCTCAGATCACACACGAGGTGGTTGCTGTGCAGCGCCGGGAGGCCGTGCCTGAGATCTCACCGATAGGCGTCCTTTCGGTGCTTGACAGTGTGAATGCGGAGAATGCCGGGTTGCTCCTCGGTGAAGCGGACGCGGTAATCACCGGCTCGAAGCCGCTTCTCGCAGTCCTTGCCTTGCCTTGCAAAGTCTTGACGCGGCCGGTGCCCGAATCCGCCAGCCGGTGGATGGAGGTGAGGATGTTGATGGCGAGATGCTGTGGGATGGCGCGGATGTCGGCCTTGGCCTCGTCCGAGAAAGTGATCTGCTTCAAGCCGCCGGATCCTTCTCTTCCTCCACCCGGTGGTTGCGGATTTGTTCCATGGTGAAGCCGAGGTCGTCTACGACCTGCTCAAAGGGGATGCCGTCGTTGCGCTTGAACCATTCTTTGGAGCGGGCAACGGCATCTTCCTCGTCCTTGCCGATCTCTTCATCCTCCAAGGGCGCGCTAGCGAGCGAGCGATCCAACGGATCGAGCAGCAGGAACTCCAGGAATCGCACGGCGGCGGGCATCCGATCGGCGGGAACGCGGTCAAGCAAAGCGTGGGCGCGTTGTTTGTCGGCGGTCATCGCCTAGACTCCTGGCGCTTAGGGCCGCTTGCCGCCCGCAACAGATCGCCCGACGCTGGGAGTCACGCCGAAGCTGCGTGTCCGCCTCCGGGAAGCCAACGTCCCATCGAAGGAGAAGAGTAGCAGATCCACATAGAGTATCGTACCGTACTCTGTTAACGGCCCTCGGTGTCTGTTCCCCGAACACATCCGCGCGATCACGGCTTCGGGGCGCCGGCGAGCGGCTCCGCCAGCGACGCGATGGCCCTCAGAACCTGGACATCGCGCTGCGCCTCGACTTCATCGCCCTTCTCGACCCCGAGCGATTGGTTGAAGATTTCCGTTTTCAGCCGGTTGCCGATGAAGTCCCGCTCCGTCGACCAGTCGGCCACGCCGGGCCGGATATTTCGCTGAGAAAGATAGACCTGGAATTCGTCGAGCAGCCCGGGAGTAATCTCGAATTCCTCGCCCGGTTTTGGGTGGGTTTGCGTGTAAGCCGTGGCGAAGGACGTGAACGATCCGCTGGCGTCAAGCACGATTCGCAGGCGGCTCGGAGGCGGCGGAAAAACCACACGATCGGGAAGGATCCCTCCTCCACCCATGACCGTACGCCCCCCGCTCGTCTTGAATTCCAGCCTTTGGCTTGGGCCGGAAGTGGCGCCGGCAAGGGCGAACTGGGCTGAGTCGAGCGGCTTCTGGATGGACCGGCCGCTCGGCGTATAGTAGAGCGCGGTCGTAAGGGCCAATCCCGCGTTATCTGAAAGCGGGAACACCGATTCCACCAAGCCCTTCCCGAAACTCGGTTCGCCAACGACCGTGGCGCGGTCATGGTCCTGAAGAGCGCCCGCCACAATCTCCGAAGAACTGGCGCTTCTGCCGTTGATCAGTACGGAGACCGGAAATTCGTAAGGCTGGTTGTTCGCAGGCACCCTCTCTTCCTTTTCCGCCACCGACCGCCCGCGCACCGTCAGCACCTTCAGACCCGGCTTGAGAAACAGCGCGGCCGTCCGGAGCGCCGCCGGCAGTACGCCGCCGGGATTGTTCCGCAGATCGAGAACAAGGCCCTTGAGACCGTGGCCGCCAAGTTTCTCGATCGCGTCCTTCACCTCCGCGCCGGTCTTTTCGTCGAAGCTTGCGACCCGAAGATATCCGACACCCGGTCTGAGGAGAAACGCCCGCTCAACCGACGGCGACTGCATCTCCTCCGGTGTCAGCACGAAGTTCAGGATGCGCGCATTGCCCGGCCGCCGGACATCGAGCTGCGCCGGCTGTTGCCGCGATTGGCCAAGCAGGGCCACCAGCTGCTCGATGTCAAGCCGGTTCACACTGTAACCGTTGATGCCCGCGATTTCGTCGCCCGGAGCGATCCCGGAGCGCGCGGAAGGCGTGCCGGGGAGCGTTTGGAGGATGATCACGCGGCCGGGCAGTACGCTCACGACGCAGCCGAAACCCTTGCGCGTCGAAGTCTGCATCTGCTTCAACTGGTCGAACTGCCCAGGGTCGAAGAATACCGAATGAGGGTCCAGCCGCCGAAGCAGTCCGGGGATGGCGCCCTCGTAAAACGCCTTCTCCGAGGTCACCGGATCGGCGTTCTCCCGCTCGACCAGCGCCCACGCCTCGGTGAAGCGGCGGACTTGCGCGTCGATTTCCTCGGCGGCAAACGCCGAAGCGGCGAAGGCGAGCAGCGCGGCTGTGAAGCGTCGGACCATACTCTTAACGAGTGAACCTCGTAGCCTTCTTCATGGATTGCCGTTCCATGGCGAGTTCGATCAGCCGGTCGACCAACTGTCCGAACAACAGCCCGCTATGCTCCCACATCTTGGGGAACATGCTAATCGACGTAAAGCCGGGAATCGTGTTGATCTCGTTGATGTAGAGCTTGTCTGTCGCCGCTTCCAGCAGAAAATCGACGCGCGCCATGCCTTCGCATTCGGCGGCGCGGTACGCTTCCACCGCGTAGCGGCGCAGCTCGCTCATCTTCTCCGGCGCCAGATTCGCGGGCATTTCAATTCGCGCCGCGTCGAGGAGGTACTTGTCTTCGTAGTCGTAGAATTCGCGTGACGGCAGCACTTCGCACGCAAGCGAGGACAGCGGATCGTCGTTGCCAAGTACGGAACACTCAAACTCGCGTCCGGCGATCGCCCTCTCCACAATCACCTTGCGGTCGAACTGCGCGGCGAGCGCAACCGCGGCCTCCAGTCCGGCCGCGTCGCGGACTTTCGAAATACCCACCGATGAGCCGAGGTTCGCCGGTTTCACGAACAGGGGATAACCGAAACGCGCGGCGGCTCCGCTCGCGTCGAGGTCCGGGCGCCTCAGCACGACGCACTCAACGACAGGCAGGCCGCATTCGCGGAACAGCCGCTTGACGACGTCCTTATCCATCGACACCGACGAGGCGAGCACGCCCGGCCCCACGTACGCCAGGTCCGCCAGCTCCAGAAGCCCCTGCATGGTTCCGTCTTCGCCGTAGGTCCCATGGAGAACCGGAAAAACCACGTCGATCCCGTCATTCGCTCCGGGTTCCGGAAGAATGCAGGAGGGCGACCATTTGCCGTCCTTGCCGATGAAGTATTCCGTAACGTCATATCTTGCGCGGTCCAGGCTCTCAAGTATCGATCTCGCCGAACGAATGGAGATTTCGTGTTCGCCGCTGCGGCCGCCGTAAACGACGGCTACTTTCGTCTTCATGTTTCTCTTGATTGTCCCACGCCGGGGTTTCGGCTCCCGCGCCGCGCCTATTCGTACCGTAGCGCTTCCACCGGGGCCACGCGCGCGGCCGAGCGGGCCGGATAGATGGTCGCCAGAAAGCTGACCAGAATCGCCGCGGCGGGAACCCAAAGCGTGTCCGTGATTCTCGGCTCGAACGGCACATAGCTCAACGCATAGACTTGTTCGTCGAGCCGGAGCAGTTTGTACTTATCTCCGATGAGGCACAGCGCGCGTCCCGCGGCCACTCCGATGGCCGAGCCTGCCACGCCGATCAGAACGCCTTGCAGCATGAAAATTCTCACAATCTGTTCGCGGCGCGCGCCCATCGACATGAGCACCGCAATGTCGCGGCGCTTCTCCATCACCATCATCACGAGCGCGATGAAGATATTCAGAGCGGCTACAATTTCGATCAAGCCGATCGTCACCACCGAAACGATCCGTTCCATCTTGAGCGCGTTCAGCAGCTGCCGATTCTGCTCCTGCCAGTTTGTGGCGGCGAGTTTCGGGCCCGCGAGCGCCTCGGCGGCCTTCGCAACTTCGGGGGCCCTGTTGAGGTCCGCGATGCGCAGCTCTATTTGATTCACAACGTCGTCGACCGAAAGCGTTTCCTGAGCGGCCTTGAGAGACGTGTAAGCCCAGCCGGCGTCAAACTCGTAGAAACCGGACTCGAAGATTCCCACCACGCGGAAGCGGCGGTAGCTCGGCCGCGGACCGAACGGCGTCAATTCTCCCTGCGGGCTTATCACGGTGACCACGCTGTCCTGCAGCATGCCCGTTTCCTGCGCAAGGCGGGCGCCCAGAATGATTGCAGGAAGACCGTCCGTCTCGCGCAGCCGTGCAGCCGATCCCGATTTCAGGGTCTTCAGCGTGTCGCTAGCCTGCAGCTCGGCCGTAACGTCGATGCCTTTGAGAATCGCCCCGCGGGACTGCATCGGCCCTGAAAAAAAGACCGCGCCGTAAAGCACGGGCGAGGCCGCGAGCACTCCGGGCGTCTTGTGGAAGGCAACGATCAGTTCACGCCAGTTCGCGATACCGGGTCCCGGCTCCTTTTCGAGCACGCTGACGTGCGCCGTCGCGCCGAGCAGATTGCGCTGCAGCGTATTGCGAAATCCATTGTTGATCGCGAGAGCGACGATGAGAGCCGCGACGCCCGCGGCCACGCCAAGAATGGAGATCGCCGTGATCGCCGAAATCGCGGCTTCCTTTCGCTTTGCGCTGAGATAACGGCGGGCGACGAAGAACTCAAACCTCACGCCGTTGTTCGGCCGCCTATCCGGCGCGGGCACGCTCAGCGCCCCAGACTGTCCAGCTCGCGCAAGCGGTCCGCGAGGCCGATGGGGCCTTCGGGCCGCAGCAAGGGGAACAGGATCACGTCGCGAATCGAACGCGATCCGGTCAGGATCATGGTGAGCCGGTCGATGCCGATGCCTTCGCCGGCGGTTGGAGGCATGCCGTAGCTGAGGGCGCGGATGAAATCCTCATCCATCTGATGCGCTTCCTGATCTCCACGCTCGCGCATCGCGATCTGCATATCGAAACGGCGGCGCTGCTCTTGCGGGTCGTTCAACTCGGTGTAGGCGTTGCCGATCTCCATCCCCGCCGCGTAGATCTCAAACCTCTCCACCATGCCCGGCTCGTCCGGCTTGTTCTTCGAAAGCGGCGAGACTTCGACCGGATAGTCGTAAATGATGGTTGGCTGAATGAGATCGCCTTCGGCGTGACGTTCGAAGATATCGGCCAGCGCTTCTCCCGCCGTGGTCTCTTTCGAGTGGCTCAAGAGCCACGCGGGATTGCGGATGTCGGCTTCCGAGGGCGCTTCATCGCCCTTCCAGAACGCGGCTACAGCTTCACGCATGCTGAAGCGCCGGACGTTGCCGAAATCCACCCGATGGCCCGAGAACTCGACCACACTGCCGCCGGTTGCATCGATCGCAACCTGGTTTAGCAGCTCGGCGGAAAAATCCATGAGGCCTGCGTAGTCCGTGTAGGCCTGGTAGAACTCGAGCATGGTGAACTCGGGATTGTGATGCGCCGAAAGTCCCTCGTTGCGAAAATTGCGATTGATCTCGTAGACGCGGTCGAGACCGCCGACAACGAGGCGCTTCAGATACAGTTCCGGCGCGATGCGCAAGTAGAGATCGAGGTCGAGCGTGTTGTGATGCGTGACGAACGGCCGGGCGGCGGCGCCGCCGTAAAGAGGCTGCATCATCGGCGTCTCCACTTCAATGAAGCCGCGCTCTTCGAGTTGGCGCCGCAGCGAAGCGATAATTTTGGCCCGCGTGACGAACACCTTCCGCACTTCCGGATTGGCGATCAAATCGAGATACCGCTGCCGGTATCGCGTTTCCACATCCTCAAGGCCATGCCACTTTTCAGGCATGGCGAGGAGCGTTTTTGCATGGAACTCCAAACTGGAGGCATGCACCGTAAGCTCGCCCGTGCGGGTACGGAACATATAGCCATGGACGCCGATGAGGTCGCCCAGATCGAGCAGCTGATAAAGCTCGAAATCGCGCGGGCTGACCGCGTCTTTCTTGACGTAGATCTGGATCTTCGCGCCGCCCTGGGCCAGGTGCGCAAAGCCGGCTTTGCCCATCAGCCGCTTGGTTTCGACGCGGCCGCAGACCCGTACCGTTCCTTGGGCCACGGACGCCTCGCCTAGTTCTTCGGCGGTTTTCGAGCCATACTCCGCGAGAACGTCCGGCACCGTGTGGGAGAAATCGAAAGCGCTGCCGTAGGGACGGTAACCAAGGGCTATGATTTCGCCGGTCCGCGCCAGCCTCTGCTGTAACAGGTCGTCTTCGAGCGGCAAGAACGCTACTCCTTCACTTATCGGGGGTCGGGGGCGGCCTGTCCGGACGCGCTACCGTTTGACGATTACTTCTCTCAGCTGCTGCCTCGTGAGGAAGAACTTGAGGGATTCGAACTTATGGAAAACCTTTTCGAGAGTGCGGTTGTTCAGAATCTGCGTGGGCGTCCGCGATCCGCGCATGTTGACGATCATGCTTTTCGAATTCTCGATGCGGAACGAGTAAAACGGGACGGAGGACGCTCTCTCCTGGGCGTGAAACAGCGCCAGCAGATAGCTTTTCGGTTTCACGATGCGGGCCAGCCGTTCAATAGTCGCGGCCAGCAGAGGAGGCGTCATGTGCTCCAGCACGTCCCAGACGAGAACGCCGCTGAAGGTCTCGTCCTGGTAGTTGAGATTCTCGTTCAGGAACCGTTCAATGAGTCCCGAATTCGCCTGATCGGCCTCTTCGGGAAAGGTGGCATACAGGCTGCGCAGAAAATCTTCCGTGTAGAGCTTGTGGCCGAGGCTCGTGATGAAGTCGACGTTCGATTGGGTGAGCCCGGAGAGATCGAGAATCGCGAGCCCGGTATCGTCTTTAATGTAAGTGAAAAACTGATCGAGGCCGCGGCTTGCCCGGGCTTCAACGACTTCCTTTTCGTTGAGCAGGCCTCCGCCGCGGCCAAGGTAGACAGGCCGGGATGGCGGAACGGCGGAGTCGCGGGACGACCTTAGCAGAATCGTCCTCAATCGTTCCGAAATCACTCGCGCTCTCCCGTAGAGATTCAGAGTTTCACTTCATTCCAGCGGCGGTTCCGGCCGCGGCCGGCGGGGTAAGCGGGGAGGCCGCCGCCGGAGCTTGCACCGGTCCCGCCGACTGTGCCGAAGTTGGAACCGTCGGCCGCGCAGGTGCGGAAAGCTTCGGCACCTCGCCCAGTTTCACAATGTCGATGCTGCCCTTGAAATACGCGCCGTCCTCAATAATGATGCGGGCGGTCTTGATGTCTCCGACAAGCTTGGCGTCCTTGCGGATGTCGATCTTATCGGTTACTTCGATATTGCCATGCACCGATCCGAGGATCACGATCTCTCGAGCCTTGATACCGGCATGCACTTTGCCATTGGGACCGATGGTCAGCCGGTGCTCTACAAGTTCGATAGTTCCATCCACCTCCCCATCGACCAACAGTTCCTCGCGGCTGTAGATCTGGCCCTTCACGGCGACAGACTTCCCGATGGTTGCAATGTTTTTCGGCAACTCCGAATCGATACTGCGAACGGGCATGCTTGACACTAGCGTGACCTCCTTCTTGATCAGCTCTGTAAATACCGGTGGCGGTGGCGCTGCCTGTCGCACCGGTGGTGGCGCTTCCTCTTCCCTCTTCTTACCCCACATGCTCACGGTAGGGGCCCTCCCCGGCCTTAAGTAGACATCCGCAAGATGTTAGTCTACATGTGTCTGATGGGAAAGGCAAGCGCCAGTCTTGTCCAATACAAGATGAGCCTGAAGGAAAGGCTGTTTCCAATACAAGATGAGCCTGAAGGGGGAAGTTGAAGCATGCTGGGGTGTGATCATCAGGATGCGGAATGCGAAGAAGTTGAGCCAGGAGGAAATCCAGGCGT
>CAMDED010000195.1 GCA_945893365.1 Candidatus Sulfopaludibacter sp. SbA3
ACATCAACCCTATGCTGCCGCGTGCCCAATTCCTCCATTCCTCCCTCTCTCCCGCCAAAATTCTCCATCGACAATCATCCCCGACACGAAAATGCCAGGATCTCCCAGCACTTCGTGGAATTTCCTTACTTGGTTGCGGAATCGCTGCCTCGCATGACTGTGCCTTGACGCGCCCGGCCGGAGGGGCCTACAATTAGATGAGCTAATTCGTGCTCAAAGGATGCGGTGGTCCCACATGAACGCAAGCCGCCTTTGGATTCTCACTCTTTTCCTGAGCGTGCCGTTTGCCGGTAGCGCGCTCTTCGCAGCCGACAAGAAAGTAGCCGCGTCCACGGGCCGGGAAACGGTCGCCAAACCATTAAGCGAGAAGGAACGGCGAAAGCGCGAAGAGAAGCTTCGGAAGGAGCTTGAGACTCCGTACAAGAAGTGGCTCACCGAAGACGTCACCTACATTATTACGGACGAGGAGCGCACGGCCTGGAAGCGTCTGGCCACGGACGAAGAGCGCGAGCAGTTCATCGAACAGTTCTGGCTGCGGCGCGATCCGTCGCCGGACAGCTCCGAGAACGAATTCAAGGAAGAGCACTACCGGCGCATCGCCTACGCGAATGAACGCTACGCTTCCGGAATTCCGGGGTGGAAGGCAGATCGGGGACGGATCTACATTACCTTCGGACCCGCGGATGAGGTGGAATCGCACCCCTCCGGCGGAAGCTACGAGCGGCCCCCGGAAGAAGGCGGCGGCACCACATCGACGTTTCCTTTCGAGAAGTGGCGCTATCGCTGGATCGAAGGTATCGGCACGGACATCATCATCGAGTTCGTGGATCCGACCATGACCGGTGAGTACCGCATGACCATGGACCCGTCCGAGAAGGACGCCCTGTTGATGGTCCCGAACGCCGGACTCACGCTGATGGAACAGATGGGTCTGTCTTCGAAGACGGATAGATTCAGCCGGACGGACGGCACGCGTTTGGGACAGGCCTTTGGCGGGACTCCCATGCGCATGAATCAGTTCGAACGCCTGGAGCAGTTCGCCAAATTGCAGAAACCGCCGGTCGTGAAGTACAAAGATCTGGAGGCCATGGTCAACTCCAAGATCACCTTCAATATTCTACCCGTCAAGGTGAAGGTGGACTACGTCCCCGTGACGAATTCCTCGATCATGAGCTACATCACGATCCAGCTTGAGAACAAGGATCTGCAGTTCCAGTCGAAGGACGGCGTTCAGAAGGCCGTGGTAAACATGTACGGCAGAATTACCTCGTTGTCCCGCCGCGTGGTGACGTTCTTTGAGGAGCCGGTGACGATCGAGGCGCCGCCCGAAATGCTGCAGGCGATCGCCAAGCGGTCTTCGATCTATCAGAAAGCGATTCCTCTGCCCCCCGGGATGTACCGGTTGAATGTGGTCGTCAAAGACATTGTCGGCGGCAACATGAACAACTACGAAGTCGCCCTGAACGTGCCTCACATGGACGACGAGAAACTGGGAACGAGCACCGTGATTCTTGCGGATCTCATCGAGAAGGTTCCCACGCGCAGCATCGGCAGCGGCCAGTTCGTGATCGGGACATCGAAGGTCCGGCCGCGGCTCAGCGACACTTTCCGCCGCGACGAGAAGATGGGCATTTACTTCAAAGCCTTCAATTTCGCGCCCGACGAAAAGACGCAGAAACCTAACGGCTTAATCGAGTACGAGGTCGTGAAGAACGGCAGCAATGAAAAGATCTTCGAATTCAGCGAAGAAGTGGCGGGGATCATCGGCGCGTCGGCGCAGCAGGTCACGGTTGAAAAATTGCTTCCATTGAGTACTCTAGCGCCGGGGAGTTACACGCTCCGGCTCAGGATCACCGACAAGACGCGGAATCAGGTTCTCACGCCGTCCGCCTCGTTTACAATCACATAGAGGACCTCTCGAGGGCGCCATGCGCGGGAATAGACTCAGGTCGGGGGCTTTGGCGGCGGCTGAAGTAGCCGCTATGGTTTTCTCCGGCTCCGCGTCCTTCGCGGCCGCCCCGGCGCGGTTGTCGGGCGCGATTGCGGGCTTGGTGACGGACGGTTTGGGCGCGCCCCAAATGGGCGCCGTCGTGTTCCTGCTGAACCCGCAGGAACGGGTCTTCGGGCGGGTGCTTACCGACGAAAAGGGCACATTCTCGTTCGCCGGTCTCGCCCCCGGTTTTTACGCGGTGCGGGTAACGCTCGCCAGTTTCCTTCCGGTCGTTCGGGAAAATATTTTGGTTCAGGCGGGCGGACGGAGCTTGCTCAACGTCAGCCTCGCGGGTTTGCTGAGCTCGATCGAACTGGTCTATCCGGGGCCGGACCGCAGGGCTATCATGACGGACGACTGGAAGTGGGTGCTCCGAACTTCCACTGCCATGCGTCCGGTGCTGCGCTTTGCGCCGGAATGGCGCATCGACCCTCCCGAGACGCAGAGCCAGAATACCTCCGTATTTTCCGACACCCGCGGTCTGGTGCGCGTGTCGGGGGGTGACGGCGCCGATTCCACGGGAACCGGTACCGACCTGGGTACCGCTTTCGCGCTTGCGACGTCGTTGTTCGGAGCCAATCAGCTTCAGGTAAGCGGCAACGTCGGCTACGGCGCGCAGTCTCGAGTTCCCTCTACATCCTTCCGTACAAGCTACAAACGGGAGATCGGTGGAGGAGCATCGCCTGAGCTCTCCGTCACGATGCGGCAGTTGTACGCGCCGTTTCGAGTAGCCGACGCAATGGGCGGCGGGAACCCCGAACTGCCTTCGCTCCGCAGCCTGTCCTTCAGCGTGCGCGACAAGACCCGGATCGGCGACGCTTTACTGGTTGAGTACGGAATCTCGATGGACTCGGTCTCGTTTTTCGACCGGATCAATTACGCCAGTCCGTTTGGCCGCCTGACCTACACGCTCGCGCCGCAAAGCGCGCTTCAATTCACTTACATGTCGGGCCTGCCGCGGCCGGAGTTCGAATCCGACCTGAACGGCGAGATCAGCACTCTCTCTCAATTCCCGCGCGTTTCGCTGCGCGGCGGGCGGGCCAAGGTGCAGCGCGCCGAGAATTTCGAGCTCGCGTGGCACGGCACGTACGGCTCGCGGACCTATCGCGTGGCAGCCTCACGGGAGAACGTATCAAACGCGGCGCTAACCCTGTTCACGCCCGATGGAGCGGGCACTCAGGTTGATATTCTGCCCGACCTCTTCACCAACAATTCGATCTATAACGCCGGCGACTACGGTAGTCTGGGCGCGAGTGTCTCGGTCACGCAGAACTTGGGCGGGAATCTGAGCATGACGGCTGTGTATTCCACGTCTGGAGCCCTTTCGGCGGCAAACGAGGGCACTCCGGACGACCTGCGGTCGATGATCCAGGCAAGCCGGCGACAGGCGCTGACGACGCGGATCTCCGGTAGGTCCCCGTGGACGGGGACCCACTTTGCCGCGAGCTATCAGCTTGCCGATGGCCGCACGGTGACGCCGGGCCTGCTCTATTCGGTGCAGCGGGCGCGGGCGGAAGCGGGCTTGAACATCCATGTGCGGCAGCCGATACCGTCCGTTTCCTTCGTGCCGGTGCGCATGGAAGCTACCGCCGATCTGCGCAACCTCCTTGCACAGGGCTATCTTCCTCTCACGACCTTCGACGGCCGGCGATATATCCTTATGCAAACGCCGCGTAGTTTCCGCGGCGGTCTGAGCTTCATTTTCTAACCTCGCGCCTCCCGGTTTTGGCCTGAGAAGCTTGGCGTGATAAGCTAAGCGTTTCGCCCCGGAACTTCCGGGCTGGAGCCAATCCATGAGACTCTTCGTTTGCGTTGCCACCTTCGCTCTAGCAGCGGCCAGTCATGCCGCGGGGCAGATGAATTGCGACCTGAACGCTTATAAGGAACAGCCTGGGCTCAGCGCTCGACTCGCGGACGGAACACTGGAAGTGGAATGGCAGGGAGCGGCTGGAGCGAAACTGCGCGCCCGCTTCGGAATCGCCGACGGCCAACCGGTCGTCCGCGAGCTTGCCGTCATGAAGCAGGGAGGAAGCTGGGCGTCGCTCGGTCGGGATCTCACGCCGGACTTTCATGTCACTACCGGGAAACGCCGGATTTCCGAACAGCAGCTGCAGCCGCTCCGCGCCCTGGGACGCATGGATCCGGCCTACCTGGAGGAGCAGAAATGGAACGTCTTCTGGGACTCGCCGCTAACGGTGCCCGGCGTAGGGCGAGTCAATCCCGGCTTGCCGCGGAAGGCGGAGGAGATCCGCCGCGATAGCGTCAAATACCGGATTTCGGGCTGCGCGGTGAAGACGGACGGCGCTCGCATTGAAGTTGCGTTTCCCGGCGTTACGCTCGGCGTCTTTTCGGGGCGCCTGGTGTTCACAGCCTACAAAGGAACGAATCTGCTGCGCCAGGAAGTAGTCGCAAAGACCGAAGAGCCTTCCGTGGCCTATAAGTACCACGCGGGTCTGAAGGGTTTCCGCACGGACGCCGTGTCGCGCGTCGCCTGGCAGGATACGTCGAGGAGTTGGCAGAAGTATGAATTCGGCGGCGCCGTGAACCGCGACCCGGTGGCGCTGCGCGCGCGCAACCGTCTGGCGATTATCGAATCGAGCCAGGGATCGCTCGCGTACTTCCCTCCGCCGCATAAGTTTTTCTTCGCCCGGGAGATTGAACTCAATCTCGGATACGTCTGGTACCGGAAGGACGACGCAAACTCCTTCTCCGCCGGGGTCAGGCACGGCGACCGCGAGGAGGGCTACCGTCCCTATGGCGTTTCCGACGAGCAATGGAACAAGCGCGTGGGTCAGGCGCGAAGTTTCGCGCAGGCTAATTTCGCGCTCTACAACGCGCCTCCGGGAACGTGGCAGCGGATGGCCGTCTACTACTACCTGAGTCCGGCCAATGCGCGCGCCACGCAGACGGCGGTGCTCGCCTTCACGCACGACGACACCTACAAGCGGCTGCCCGGCTACCAGGTGGCGGTGAGCCACTTCCACACGCATTTCAATGAGATGCTCTCCGACGCCGGCACGATCGACGCGCAACCCACGTGGCTGCCCGTCTTTCGCTCGCTCGGCATCAATATCGCCATGATGTCGGACTTCCACGGCGACGGCCACGCCACCGATCCCGGACCGCTGCGGTTCGCGGACCAGCAGACTTATTTCGACGGCTGCCGCCACCATTCCGACAAGGACTTCCTGATCATGCCCGGGGAGGAGCCGGACGCTTTCTTCGGTGGGCACTACACCATGGTCTTTCCGAAGCCCGTGTTCTGGAGCCATGTCCGGAACGAAGGGCAAAAGTTCGAGGAGAACGACCCGAAATACGGCAAGGTCTATCATGCCGGCAATGCCGCCGAGGAACTGGCGATGCTTCGCGCCGAAGGCGGCTTCGTGTGGCAGGCTCATCCGCGCACGAAGGGATCGAGCGGCTACCCGGAGGCCATTCGCGAGACGGAACACTTCCGCAGCGACCGTTACCTGGGCGCTTCGTTTCAGTCCCTCCCCGTCGACCAGTCCGAAAAGCGCATTTGCGAGAAGCGCTGTTTCGGCGTCTTGGACGACATGAACAACTGGGGAGAGGCGAAGTATCTTTTCGCCGAAGGCGACACGTATGCGAAGTATCCGGACGACGACACTTACAGCCATCTGCTCGTGAACTACGTAAAGCTGGCGAGACTGCCCGCTTTCGACGACAGTTGGAAGCCGCTGTTCGGGGCGTTGCGAGCCGGCGATTTCTTCGTCACGAGCGGCGAAGTTCTGATTGGGAACTCCGCGATTGAAGGCGCGGGCGCGAAGCGAACCATGGTTGCGGACGTCGAGTGGACGTTTCCCCTTGAGTTCGTGGAAGTGGTGTGGGGAGATGGGGACAAGATCGAGCGGAAAGAGATTTCAGCGACGCAGCACACGGCGTTCGGAAGTCAACGCTTCCGGATCCCTTTCGACGCCGCGGGGAAGAAATGGGTCCGATTTGCCGCCTGGGATTCGGCTGGAAACGGCGCGTTTACGCAGCCGGTCCACTTGAAGTAGCTTCGCTTCGAGGGGTACTGTGGCCGCGCCCGTGGCGGCCGTCTCCCCCAGCGGTTAGAACACGATTCCCAGTCCCGCCGAGTATTCGAGCTGCTGGAGCGCACCGCTCGAATTCAGGAGGTCGAACGGCTTGCCCGTTACATAGTTGCGCAGGTCGAAGCGCATCTGGAGGAGATCGTTCAGCTTGAACTTTACTCCCGCGCCATAGTTCAGGCCGAACTTTGTGTATCCGTTTCCGTTGTACGCCGACGTACCCGGCGGATAGAACGAGCTGAAGTGGCCTCCACCGGCGGCAAACGGGCGGACCCTCGCTCCCTCGGGAGTCGCGTAGACAAGGAAGTTGTAGAAACCCTGATGTATGGGCAGCGGCGAATCCAATTCGCGCAAATTGCTACGGCTGTAAGCGTAGCCGAACTCGTGTCCGATGAACCTCTTCGTATTGATCGTAAACCGCGCAGCCAGACGGAAGCCATTGTCGAGCTTGATGCTCGGACCATCGACGGCAACCGAGCCAAGCCGCGCCGACCTGAAATTCGAGACGCCCATGCTAACGGACGCCTCACCCACTTGAGCGCGCGCCACGGAAGCAGTCCACAGAAGATAGGCCACCAGCGTCCACCGCGTCATGCGCGCGGCTCTCCCTGAACCTTTCCCTTAAACTTATCCCGGCAAGCCGCCGAACAGAAGTGAAATGTCTCGCCCTCCACTGATTTCTGCAGGGATGTGCCGACGGAAACGAAGGTTCCACAAACCGGGTCTTTCACGAGCAGGCCCGCGGAAAGAGGAACGCCCGGCCCGGTGGAAGCGGCTGGACTTTCACGCTCGCCGGGCGCCGTTGACAAGCCTTTGAAGAAGTTCACGATCATGCCGACTACAACTCGCACAATCGCAATGACGACGAAAATGGCAACGAGACGGAGCAGATTCCGAAGCATTTCGGAACGGAGGCCTCTCCTCCGCTACTTCTTCTTCGCGGCCTTTTTGGCAGCAGCAGCGGCGGCGGCCGGGTTCTTGTATTCGGTTGTGATCGTGCTCTCCATTGAGGAGATCATGCCTTTCGCGGATTCCGCAAACGGCCCGTCCGGTTTCAAGGCCAGGTACTTTTCGAATGCCTCGCGGGTGCCATCCACGGGCTTGAATTTTCCTTCGGGCGTGGTCTGCGCCTTCGAGACGAGATACACGCCGAACTGATACTGTGCGTCGGCATAGTTGGGGTCGGCGTCGATGGCCAGCTTGAATGCCTGGCCTGCGGGCTCCAGTTGTCCGGCGTTTACGAGCAGGGCGCCCAGGTTGTAGTGGTAGCGGCCCGCATTGGGGGGGTCGAGTTGAGCGGCCTTTCCAAGCTCCGCCTGTGCTTCGGGGAACTTGCCGCTTTTCGCGAGCGCGAGCCCGTAGTTGTTGTGGTAGGCGGCATCGTCCGGCTTCAGTTCCATCGCCTTCGCGAAAGCTTCCAGACCCTTCGCCATCGCGGCGTCTTTCTCCGCGCCGGTCTTGGTCCCCGCCACACTAATGGACGCCTCGGCCAGCTGCGCCCAAACCACATGCTGCTTCGGGTCCATTTCGCCGGCTTTCGTAAAGGCCGCAACCGCCACTTCCCATTGTTTGGTTCGCAGCGCTTCCATGCCCTCATTGAACGCGTCGTTCAAGGCCTTGTTCTTACTCATGGCCTGCTCGCGCTCCTTCATGGCCTTTTCCATCGCCGCTTTTTGCTCGGGCGACATGTCGCGAGCCTGCTCCTTCGTGATGGTTCCGGTTGAGGCCGCGGCCTGCAGCGCCTGCTGCTTGTCCCTGAGAGCCTTCAAGTCAAAGTTGATGGCCGTGGGATCTCCGAGCCGGGTGCGGACGTTGTCCACCGAATCCTTATCCTGGCCCTCTACTTCGACCGTGATTTTGTAGGTTCCGAGCGGCAGACCCGCGTGGAAATAGTGTCCCTTCTTGTCGGTCTTGACCTTGTAGGAGCCCTTGATATCCTTGCGGTCGATCTTCACCAGAGCGCCTCTCAGCGGCGATCCGTCGTCGCCCTTCACATCGCCTTCAAGCGACGAGGTTTGCGCGGCGGCGGCGAAACTGAAAAGGACCAGGGCGGATAGAGTAAGGGCAAACTTTTGTATCGTCTTGGACATGGCAAAAATCCTCAAAAATAGTGTACTACAGCCCGTGCCGGGGGACACGGGCATATCTGTTAGATCCTGCGGGAAGCCTCTAGGTTCCTTCGTTCCAACTGGCCAGGTAACGCTCCTGCTCGTGCGTCAGACGGTCGATCTTCACGCCCATCGATTCCAACTTCAATTTCGCAACCTGTTTGTCGAGTTCTTCCGGTACCGAATAGACTGCTTTCTGCAGGGAACTATGATTCTTCACCATGTACGCGGCCGACAGCGCCTGGTTCGCAAAACTCATATCCATGACGGAAGCGGGGTGACCCTCGGCCGCGGCCAGATTGATCAAGCGGCCTTCGCCCAGCACGTAGACTTTCCGCCCGTCGCGTAAAGCGAACTCTTCGACGAACTCGCGCGTCTCGCGTCGCGACGAAGCCATCTTCCCGAGCGCGTCGAGATCGATTTCGATGTTGAAATGACCCGAATTGCAAAGGATCGCACCAGATTTCATGTGCTTGAAATGCTCTTTGGCAATCACGTGCTTGTTGCCGGTAACCGTAATGAACAGATCGCCGATGGCCGAGGCTTCGAGCATCGACATGACGCGGAATCCATCCATGACCGCTTCGATAGCCTTGGTCGGATCGATCTCGGTGACCACTACATTCGCGCCCATGCCCCGGGCGCGCGAGGCGATGCCGCGCCCGCACCAGCCATAACCGGCGACGACGACCGTCAGCCCGGCAAGCAGAAAATTCGTGGCGCGAATAATACCGTCGAGCGTGCTCTGCCCGGTGCCGTAGCGGTTATCGAAGAGATGCTTCGTGAGCGCGTCGTTGACCGCAACGATGGGATAACCGAGAACGCCTTCCTTGGCCATGGCGCGAAGGCGAATAACGCCGGTGGTCGTCTCCTCGGTTCCGCCGACGATATCCTTCAGCAGCTCGCGGCGAGTGGTGTGGATGAGGTGCACGAGATCGGCTCCATCGTCCATGGTGATGTTGGGGCGGTGATCGGCGGCGGCCGCGAGGTGCGAGTAATAAACGTCGTTATTCTCCCCCTTGATCGCGTAGACGGGAATCCCGTAGTCTTTCACTAAGGTTGAGGCCACGTCGTCCTGAGTCGAAAGCGGATTCGACGCGCACAGCACGACCGATGCGCCGCCATCTCTCAGCGTGATCATCAGGTTCGCCGTTTCGGTCGTCACGTGCAGGCACGCGGAAACGCGCATACCCGCCAAAGGCTGGTTCTTGATGAACTCCTTGCGTATCGTCTGTAATACCGGCATGGACTGGAAGGCCCATTCCGTACGCCGTTTGCCAAGGTCGGCTAGAGCCGGATCCTTGATATCGCACGGCGTGTGAGTTTCTGTTGGCATTAATTTGATCCTCTTGAATACATCTCGACCTTGAACTGAACTACCCGGCTACGCCGGCGGCAACCGGAATGGCGCTCCGAAGAATTTCCGCCTTATCCGTGACTTCCCACGAGAAGCTGGCTTCGGAGCGGCCGAAGTGCCCGAATGCGGCGGTCGCGAAATAAATGGGACGCCGCAACTTGAGGTGCTCGATAATTCCCTTCGGCGTCAGCGGGAAGTTCGCCCGAATCAGATCCGTGATCGCGGATTCCTCGATAACTCCCGTGCCGAACGTATTGACCATCACCGACACCGGATCGGCCACGCCGATCGCGTAGGCGAGCTGCACTTCGCAGCGGCTGGCGAGACCCGCCGCGACGATGTTCTTCGCAATGTAACGAGCCATGTAGCAGGCCGAGCGGTCCACCTTCGTCGGATCCTTGCCGCTGAACGCGCCGCCGCCGTGCCGGCCCATCCCGCCATACGTGTCGACGATGATCTTTCGCCCGGTAAGCCCGGTGTCGCCATGAGGCCCGCCAACGACGAAACGGCCCGTCGGGTTGATGTGATATTTCGTGTCCGCATCCACCAGGTCCGCCGGAATCACGGCGTCTATGATGTGCTTTTTCACTTCGACGCGCAGTCTCTCGGTTGAAACTTCATCGCTATGCTGGGTTGAAACCACCACGGCGTCGATTCGCGCGGGCATGCCGTTGATGTACTCGACGCTGACCTGCGACTTTCCGTCCGGCCGCAGGAAGTCGAGCACTTCGGCGCGGCGCACGTCCGAGAGCTTCCGCACAAGTTTGTGCGCCAGCATGATCGGGAGCGGCATCAATTCTTCGGTTTCGTTGCAAGCGTAGCCGAACATCAGACCTTGGTCGCCCGCGCCGCCGGGATCGACTCCCATCGCGATATCCGGCGACTGGCCCTGTATGGCGTTCAGGACGCCGCAGGTCTTGTTGTCGAACCCGAAGGCGGCGTCGGTGTAGCCGACATACTCAATCGTCTCCCGCGCGATCTTGGGCACATCCACGTAACAGTTGGTGGTGATTTCGCCGGCGACAAGACAGATGCCGGTCGTCACAAGCACTTCACAAGCGACGCGCCCGTAGGGATCCTGGGCGAGGACGGCATCGAGGACGGCATCGGATATCTGATCGGCGATCTTGTCGGGATGGCCTTCGGTGACGGATTCCGACGTAAAAATGTGGCGTTGGGCTTGAGCCATGTAGACTTCCTTATGGTTGAGATTCCGCGGCGTTGGGGGAGATGCTACCGAGGGACACTAAACTCCCAGTATAGCGAACCGGCTGTTGAGCCGTCAATCGCCAGTCTTGTCCAATACAAGATGAGCCTGAAGGAAAGGCTGTTTCCAATACAAGATGAGCCTGAAGGGGGAAGTTGAAGCATGCTGGGGTGTGATCATCAGGATGCGGAATGCGAAGAAGTTGAGCCAGGAGGAAATCCAGGCGTTT
>CAMDED010000196.1 GCA_945893365.1 Candidatus Sulfopaludibacter sp. SbA3
AAAACGCCTGGATTTCCTCCTGGCTCAACTTCTTCGCATTCCGCATCCTGATGATCACACCCCAGCATGCTTCAACTTCCCCCTTCAGGCTCATCTTGTATTGGAAACAGCCTTTCCTTCAGGCTCATCTTGTATTGGACAAGACTGAGTCTGAAGCCCGCCGCGCCGGCGTGATAAACTTCAAAGTATCCCATGCGCCCAGCCTGGTTTGCCGTCCTCATTACCTGCGGCGCCTTCGGCGCTGAACCGAAGGCCGTCTCGGTCCATCCCTTCACCGGGCGGCCGGGATCGTCCTTTACCGCAACCGTTCGCGGAAATGCGCTCGGCAAGACACGGGCAATATTCCTTGAAGACGCGCCGTTCGCGGCGGTTATCGAGGGTATGGAAGCGGAGCCTCCTGGTGAGTCTCCGGGCAGGAATAAGACGCCGTTCGACCTCGTCCGGCTGCGGGTCGAGGTTGCCCCGGACGCGAAGCCCGGGCGCTATCCCTTCCGCCTTGTCACCGAAGACGGCGTCTCGAATGCCCTTACGCTCCATGTCGTCGAGCAGGCCATCCGCGCCGAGCCTCCGGGCGCTCACGAAACGCCGGACGAGGCCGTCGCCGTCAGCGAGCTTCCAGTCACCTTTAACGGGCGCATCGCCCGCCGCGGCGAGACCGATACCTTCGTCTTCGATGCGAAAGCCGGCCAGACCCTTACCTTTGAGGCCATCTCGGGCTTGCCGTCGATCGCCGCGCCAGGCAGCAACGCCAACGGCTTCGATCCTTCGCTCAGCGTTTACGAAGCTTCCGGGAGCTGGTTCGACCCGAAGCGGCTGAAGCGCATCGCCTCGAATGACGAACCCCTTTGGGTGATCGGCCAGATCACCGATGCGTATCTGGTGTACAAATTCGAAAGGGCCGGCCGTTATTACCTGCGCCTCGCAGCTTTCTCCGGTCAGGGCGGTCCCGACTACGGCTATCAACTCAAGATTCTGCCCGGCGAAGTCCCCCAGGATTCGGCCCGTGCAATCAAGTCCTGGGACGAGCGCGGTTTCTCGCGCCGGCTCTCGGCCTCGCGGCTCAATGAGCTTGCGGCGCGCGGCGACGGCAAGCAGGACCGCCCCTCGATTGAGACCTATCGCGCCGCGGCGGACCCGGTATCGTTTAAGCTGCCCGGCACCGTGGAGGGGGCGCTCCTCCAGCCCGGTGAAGCCCACAGGGCGCGCTTTCATATCGAGGGCCCGCAGGATATCGCCATCGAAATTGAGACGCCGGCCGCAACTGTGCCCGTGTTCAATCCTATCGTGCGGCTTTTGGATGGCGCGGGCAATGAGGTCGTGACCAATATCTTCGCCGGGCGCGGCGCATGCACCGGCGCGATGTACAAGTCGATTTCCGCGAAGACGGTCGTGCCTCTGCGCGACGCGGGCGACTACACGATTGAAGTTCGCGACACCACCGCCGATCTCGCGGAACCCGGTTTCCGTTACCGGGTCCAGATTCGTCCGCAAGTGCCGCACATCGGCCAGGTCCGAATTGACGACGACCATATCAATTTACCGGCCGGCGACGCGAAAACCGTGCGCGTGAATTTCGAGCGCGAGGAAGATTATCGGGGCGCGATTGCCGTGACCGTTGAAGGGCTGCCGCCTGGCGTCGAGGCGCTGGCCGGCGCGGACTTCGATCCGGACAAGGATCCACCGCTTTCCCCCGGCAAGCGCGAGCGTTATACGGGACGATCGGAACGTACCGTGGTCGTGTTTAGCGCCACGTCCGACGCGCCCGTCACCGCGCTTCCGCAGGTGGCGAAAATCCTCGTCCGGCCGGTTGTAAACGGCAAGCCCGGAGCGATTGTGACAACCAAACGGATTCCCATCATGGTGGTGGCCAAGCAGTGAAGCGCCTTTTCGCACTCCTCTCTATTTCGGCTGTTTTGTCCCTTTTCGACCCCTTGTGGGCCGGTTTGAGCCCCTTTTCGGTCAAAATTGTACCCTCCGAAGCCGCTTTGAGGGGATCTGGCGCGGGCCAGCAATTTCTCGCGATCGCCGTGCAAGCGGATGGCTCGGAACTTGACGTTACCTCCGAAGCCGAGTGGAAAGTCTCCAACCCGGCGCTCGCGTCGTTCACCGCGCCCGGACGTCTGGCCGCCGCGGCGGACGGCTCGCTTTCGGTGACGGCCGGTCTTCCTGGTGCGCTGGGAGCCCGCGGAGTCGCGCGGGCCGCGGTCCGAATCGAGGATTCCGCGACCGTCCGGCCCTTCAGTTTCCCCCGCGACATCGGCGCCATTCTCACCAAGCGCGGCTGCAACGGCGCGGTCTGCCATGGCGGCGTTAAGGGACGCGGCGGACTGAAGCTTTCGGCCAGCGGTCTCTACCCGAAAGACGATTACGCGTGGATCACGAAGGGCGGCGTCTATCAGGTGCTCTCGACCGAGGTGAAGGGCGATCTGGTTCCGCGCGTCGACCTCGGGAATCCGGAGCAAAGTCTCCTCCTCACCAAGCCCACGATGGGCGTCGCGCACGGCGGCGGGAAACGCTTTGAGGACGGTTCGGAGGACTATAAGGCCATCCTGGCCTGGGTGAAAAGCGGCGCTCCTTACGGCGCCGACGAGGCGGAGACGGCGGCGAAACTGACGGCGCTCGAGGTTTACCCGCCTATGGCCGTCATGCCCGCGGGCGGGAAGCGCCGTCTGCTTGTGACCGCGCGCTTCAGCGACGGACACGCCGAGGATTTCACCCACCAGGTACTCTACGCCAGCAACAATGCCGACGTGGCCACGGTCGCGCAAGAGGGCGCGGAAGCCGGCCTCGTCAGCGGCCACCGCCTCGGCGAAACGGCGATTCTGATTCGCGCCGCCGGACACGTGACGAGCGTGGGCGCGGGCGTGATCGGCCCAACCATTCCGGATTATTCGAAGACGCCCACGCCGTCCGCGAATTTCATCGACGACGCGGTCTTCGGAAAGCTGAAGAAGTTCCGCATCCCGCCTTCAGCCCTATCGAGCGACGCCGAGTTCCTGCGGCGCGTCTGCCTCGACCTCACCGGCACGCTCCCCCCTCCCGTGCGCGTGCGGGAGTTTATCGCAAGCAAAGACCCGCGTAAACGGGAGAAGCTCGTCGACACGCTCATCGGCTCGCCCGAATTTGTGGATTATTGGACTTTCCGCTTCTCCGACGTTTTCCGCGTCGCCATCTTCGCCAACGGGCTCTACCCGAAGTGGAGTCAGAAGTATTGGGAATGGATTCGCACGAACGTCGAGACGAATCGTCCCTATGACGACGTCGCCCGCGAGCGCCTTTCCGCGCAGGGCTACGGACCCGCCACCCGGCACTTCATTCCGTACAACCAGATCGCCCCCGCGCCGGACGCCATGGCCGAGGAAGTCCGCGTCTTTTTCGGACGCCGCCTCGATTGCGCCCAGTGCCACAACCACCCCTACGAAAACTGGAGCCAGGATCAGTTCTGGGGCATGACCGCGTTTTTCTCGCGCCTGTTCAAGATGGGCGCCGTGGTTTTCGATCACCCCACCAGCATGGACCTCAGCTCAAAGGACGTGGACGGCAAGGTCGAGCTGATTCATCCGCGCACGAAAGCCGTGGTGCAACCCGCTCTTCTAGATGGCTCGCCCATCGATCGGGCGCCGGCCGGAAACCCGCGCAAGGAACTGGCGCGCTGGATGACGTCGCATCCCTACTTCGCCGAAGCGGCCGTCAATCGCATCTGGGGCCATTTCTTCGGTCGCGGCATCGTCGATCCGGTGGACGATTTCCGCTCCACCAATCCGCCCACCCATCCCGACCTCCTCGCCGCGCTTGCGAAAGATTTCCGCGAGCATGGCTACGACTTGCGCCGCCTGATGAGGACCATCGCGATGTCCCGAACCTATCAGCTTTCGTCCCGGCCGAACGGCGCCAATCGCGAGGACGCCGTGAATTACTCGCACGCCCTGCCTCGCGCGCTTGACGCCGAGGTGCTGCTCGACGCGGTGGCGGAGGTGACCGGCGTCCCCGAGACGTTCGCGACGGCCGTCAACGACGGCTCCGCGGTGGGGCAAGCTCCGGCCGGCACGCGCGCCATCAATCTGCAGGACCCCGACATGTACTTCTCGCGATTCCTCGAACTTTATGGGCGTCCGAATCGCGGCGCGATCCCGGAACGGAGCGGAAAGCCGAATCTATCGCAGGCCATGCATATGCTCGCGGGCGCGAGTTATGTGGACCGCTTGAGTTCGAAGGACAGCCGTCTTGCCCGGCTGCTCGCGTCGGGGGCTCCGGATGCGGCAATCTTCGAGGAGTTCTATCTCGCCGCGCTCGGCCGCCCGCCCGCGCCGGAAGAAACCCAGGAGCTGCGGACAATCCTCGCGAAGCGGGAAGACCGTGAAGCGGGCTTGCGGGAGTTTGTCTGGGCGTTGATTAGTTCACGTGAGTTCGCGGAGAATCATTAACGATGAAACAGGCCACTGCGATATGAAACACCCTACCACCCGCCGCGATTTTCTGAGCGCCGGATCTCTCGGCTTTCTCGGTCTCTCGCTCGATCAGTATCTCGCCGCCGCGGCCACGAAGGCGCCGGAAAAAGCCAAGGCCAACTCGGTCATTCTGTTCTGGCTTGAAGGCGGTCCAAGCCACATCGACACCTGGGATCCCAAAACGAACAGCAACTTCAGACCCATGTCGACGAACGTTGCGGGCATCCAGGTCTCGGAGTTGCTGCCGAAGATTTCGAAGAAGATGGACAAGCTGGCGGTCGTCCGCTCCATGCACACGCGCGGCAACGACCATCCGCAGGCCACGCACTACGTCATCACGGGCCATGAAATCAACCCGGCCATGCAGTTTCCGAGCGTAGGGTCGATCATCACAAAGGAGCTCGGGCCGCGAAACGCCGTGCCGGCCAACGTGCTGGTTCCCAAGTGGGAGCGCGGCCGGCAGTATGAGGACTATTTCCGCGCCTCCTTCCTGGGCGGTGACTACGACCCGATGTGCATTCCGGACCCGAGCAAGCCCGATTTCCAGGTCACCGACCTGAGCCTGCCGAAGTCCGTCTCACAGGCCTCGGTCGACAGCCGCTCGGCGTTTCTGAAAGCGGTCGACCGCCGTTATCGCGCGCTCAGCGAGACGGTGGAACACACCGATATGGACGCCTTTACGGCGCAGGCGTGGAAGATGATCCTGACGCCCGCCGTACGCGACGCTTTCGATCTCGGGAAAGAATCGGACAAGATGAAGGAGCGTTACGGAAAGGATTCGGTGGGGCAGTCGGCATTGCTCGCGCGGCGTTTGGTCGAAGCCGGCAGCCGCTTCGTAACCGCGGCGGGCTATCACGGGAATTCCTGGGACACGCATAGCGACAACGACAAGAGCCATCGCGACCGCCTGGCTCCTACTCTGGACCGTACGTTGACGGCGTTGATCGACGATCTGGACGAGCGCGGTCTGCTTGACACGACGCTGGTCATCGCGATGGGCGAATTCGGCCGGACGCCGGCGATCAATCCGAACCTGGGCCGCGACCACTGGCCGAACTGCTGGTCGCTCGCGCTTGCGGGTGGCGGCATCAAGACGGGTCAGGTGGTGGGATCGAGCGACGAAAAGGGCTTCAACGTGACGAGCCGCGTGGTGTCGATGGGCGACCTCTACGCGACCGTCTACAAGACGCTGGGAATCGATTGGACGAAGGAATACATGAGCCCCATCGGGCGCCCGGTCAAGATTGCCAATTCGCTTGAAGACCGCACGGGGGAACCGGTAAAGGAACTGTTGGGGTAGGGTTCGTGTCCGGGCGCTTCGTTGGCGGGGCCCAGGAAGTGACCGCATACGGAGGGCGTATCGGCCTTCCGGCCCTCACTCCGACGCCTCTCTTGTGTTGATCGAGATCAAGCGGAACTGTACGCCGCTCCAGATGGCGGCGCAGGCGCTGGACGACGCAGCTGGGATCACCGGTCTTCGCGATGTCGAGATCGCCAAGCGGAAAAGGGCGCCGGTGGCGCAGGTTGTTCGCGCCGCGGCGGCGCAATACGGCGCGGGGAAGCGGCCATTGTTGAGGGGTCAGGCTAGAAGCGATGTCGTCGACGACTGTTCAGAACGCGGTATCGCAACTCTGCGGCCGTCAGCAGCACCTCTGGAATGATTTCGCGAGTGTTCTTGCGACTGAGAAGGAACTGGTCGCGGCGGCGATTGGACTTGGGGCCGAAGACATAGGCCCATTGTCCGAGCGGGAAATCGCTCTTGCGAAGGCTGCGACGGACAATTCCATCCCCGAGCAAAACCTCGCGAGGATCAAGGAACTCATCCGGTCGGGATATGATCCGCTCGGTGAAGTTTTCTGCGCCCTGCGCTCCTCCGGGGAACGCCGTGAAAATGGCGCAACGTACACTCCCGGCGCGATTGTTCAAACCATGGTGGACTGGGCCGCGAGTGTGCGTGAACCGAGCCGTATTGTCGATCCCGGTACGGGATCGGCGCGTTTTCTTTTGAAGGCGGGAACCGCATTCCCAATGGCTGAGCTGGTCGGCATCGACGTCGACCCATTGGCCGCGCTGCTGGCGCGCGCGAATCTCGCCGCGGGAGGCTTCATCGGCCGGGCGCGTATTCTCCTCGGGGATTACCGCCACTTTGCGGAGCGGACGGATGGGAGCACTCTTTACATCGGGAACCCTCCCTATGTCCGGCATCACCGGATTTCATCGAAATGGAAAGATTGGCTATTCAATGAGGCCGGGAAGCTGGGCGTCACGGCCAGCAAGCTTGCGGGTCTTCACGTCTACTTCTTTGTCGCGACCGTCCGGAGCGCAAAGCCGGGGGACTTCGGAGCCTTCATCACGGCCGCGGAGTGGCTCGATGTGAACTACGGGGCGCTTGTCCGTTCGCTGGTGTTGAATGAACTCGGTGGGCGGAGCGTCACCGTGATTGAGCCAACGGCGCAACCATTCCCGGATGCGGCGGCGACAGCGGCTATCACGACATTCGAAATTGGGGCGAAGCCCACCTCGGTCGTTTTTCGGCGTGTCGACAGTCTGAGAAACCTCGACGGTCTGGCGAAAGGCCGAAAGATTCACCGGGACCGGCTGACCGTTGAACCGCGCTGGTCGTATCTCACAAGATCGGCGGAAAGGCCGCCCGAAGGCTACGTCGAGTTGGGTGAGTTGTGCCGCGTGCATCGCGGTCAAGTTACTGGCGCCAATAACGTGTGGATTGCGGGAAACCACAGTGCGGGGTTGCCGGCTTCAGTTCTTTATCGAACGGTTACGCGAGCCCGGGAGGTGCTCGAAGCCGGCGGCACTCTTGCCGATCCGAGCAGGCTTCGTTTTGTCATCGACCTCCCGCCCGATCTCGATGCGCTCGACGCGACGGAACGGGGAGCGGTGAATGAATTCCTAAAAATCGCCCGCGAAATGGGCGCGGACAGGGGCTACGTTGCCAGCCATCGTAAAGCGTGGTGGTCGGTTGGATTGCGGGCCGCGGCTCCAATCATCTCTACCTACATGGCAAGAAGGCCACCGGCCTTCGTTGTGAATAAAGCCGATGCTCGCCACATCAATATCGCGCATGGCCTTTATCCCCGTGATGTGTTGACTGAAATCGCCCAGAGGACGCTCGTCGACTACTTGCAGGTTAACATTTCTCAACGCTCCGGCCGGACCTATGCGGGGGGCCTTACAAAATTCGAGCCTCGTGAGATGGAGCGCCTGATTGTGCCCGGCCCCGCTATGCTGGCCGCGGGGGTCTTGGAGTGATCCAGCCGCCGGTCTGGACCAAAGAGCAACTCGAAGGCGACCTTATTAACGCCAGGGCTTCCTTTTCAAAAGAGCGGCTGGAAGAGCCGCTCGAAGATTACCTTGAGGCCTTTGATGAGTACCAAGGGTATGTCGAGGAGATGCTGGAGACAACGGTCGATCTCTCGCAGCTTGAAGGCGCGGCGCTTGACGTCTTGACAGACCCGCATTTATTGGAGGCGTTTCGGTATCTCGCTGCGCCGCCGATTTCTCAGGATGACCTGAAGGTGCTGGCGGACGCCAGGTCCCTTTCGAAAGGCCACTTAAAAAGCACGCCTGACGATGTTCAGAAACTAATCGTGGTTGTGCGTCAGGTCCTCGACCGCCGCCGTTTTGTCTGGCTAGTCGAAGGGCGTGAACCGACCGAGGCTGAGCGGGGCGCGGCGGTAATGGCGTCGGCCGCGCTTATGGCGGCAAGCCGCACCCAAACCAAGCGGCGCACGATCGGGAAAGATCAGCAGGAAGCGATGGTGAAAGAAGCTCTGAAGGCGCTCGGCTTTAGAGAAGTCGCATCACGAAAAATCCCGACCGTTTCTCTTGCGCCCGCTCCTGGGGAATTTTGTGGAGAGAGCGTTCTGGGCACGCGGAAGGGCGATATTATCGTGCGGCTTTGGGATCACCGCGTCATGCCTATCGAATGCAAGGTGTCGAATTCTTCAACGAATTCCGTGAAGCGGTTAAACAACGATGCCGCCGTGAAAGCGGATAGTTGGAAACGCGATTTTGGCCTGCGGCAGGTTGTCCCGACTGCTGTCTTGAGTGGCGTCTACAAGCTCCACAATCTTCTGGACGCTCAAGAGCGAGGGCTCGCCCTGTTCTGGGCGCACGATCTCACACCGCTTACGAAATGGATTGCGAGTATTAAGCCACGATGATACGGGGTGAACATCCGAGCGCCGGGAAACCGACTTAAAACGTAACGTTCCTCAAGGGCACGGTATATTTCAAGGTTCACCGCGGAGCGCTGCCAGCATGCGCGGGTCGGACCGCATTTTCTCCGCGGCGCGCCGACGCTCTTCATTTTCCTCGTACCACCGCGGGTCCAACTTTGCCCCTGCCCGGACCAGCCGCGCGACCACTTCGTAGTATCCGCGTTCGCCCTTTCCCCTCTCCGTTGAATTTCCCCAGCAGTAGAGCGCCCACCCCAGGGGCGTTCCGCCATAACGTTCTTCCTTCGCGTCGACCGGCGCGCCGCGCTCGATCAGCAGCGTGACGGTCTCCACGTGTCCGTGGTAGGCAGCCCAATGCAGTCCGGTCTGTCCGTCATCCCTGAGCTTTGCGATCAGCTCCATGCCTCTCTTGTGCAACAGGAAATCGACGACGCTCGTCCGGCCGAATTCACAGGCCCAAACGAATCCGTCCTTCATTTGTCGCTGCGACGCGGACGGTTTCAGGCTGCCGTCCTCTTCAAAGAAGCTCTTGACCACGTCGAGCCGCCCGGCGCCTGCCGCCGCTTCCAAGTCTAGACGCGCGCCGCTACTCGCGAAGAACTCGGCCGCCCGTCCGCGCCCGTTATGCAGGCAGCCATTGACGGCGCTCCCTCCATCCGGACCGTCGATAGTTGCGCCATGCCCGATCAGAACTTCCATCAGCGGGAGCTGCACGCCGGCGTTTTCCGGATGCCAGCTCGTCGCCGTCAATCCGAGCGTCGTCGACCGGCCGCTATACACGTCCGACTCTGCATTTACATCGGCACCGGCATCCAACAGCAGCTTCGCGATTTTGATAATGTTCCTTAGGCGGGAGCCATGCGGTCGCGATGGCTCTTGTCGTTGTCGTTATTCGTGTCCCAGGAATTCCCGTGATAGCCCGCCGCGGTTACGAAGCGGCTGCCGACTTCTATAGTGGACCCCATATTTCAGACCAGGCAATAAGTTAGAATTTCGGCGGAGTCGTGAGGCAAGGAGAGGGCATGACGACGACGCGAAAGCAGTACAGTGCGAAGTACAAAGCGAAGGTGGCAGTGGAGGCGATCCGGGGAGAGCGGACGCTGAGCCAGTTGGCATCGCAGTTCCACGTACACCCGGTGCAAATCGGGCAGTGGCGGAAGAGGGCGACGGAGCAGATGCCGGAACTATTTCTGGACGGGCGGAAGAGCAAGCGTTCGGGAGAGGAGGTAGAGAAGGACGGCCTGTACGAGGAGATCGGGCGGCTGAAGGTGGAGTTGGACTGGCTCAAAAAAAAAGTGGGTCTGCTGGATTGAGCCGGGGGCGTGAGTTGGTGGAACCGGGGCATGCAGAGATCAGTGTCCGTCGGCAGTGCGAACTGTTGGGGGCGAACCGGGCAGGGCTGTACTACCAGCCAGTGGGTGAAAGCGAAGAGAACCTGAGGGTGATGCGGTTGCTGGATGAAGAGTACACGCGGCATCCGTTTTACGGGAGTCGGCGGATGCAGGTGTGGCTGGGGGAGCAAGGGCAGGAGGTGAACCGGAAGCGGGTGAGGCGGCTGATGGAGGTGATGGGGATCGAAGCGTTGTACCCGAAGCCGAAGGTGAGCCAGGCTGGGGAAGGGCATAAGATCTACCCGTATCTATTGAAGGACGTGGAAGTTAGGCGGGTGAACCAGGTGTGGAGTACGGACATCACGTACATCCGTCTGAGGGGTGGATTTGTGTACCTGGCAGCGGTGATGGACTGGTACAGCCGGTACGTGCTGAGTTGGTCGTTGTCGGTGACAATGGAGGTGGGCTTCTGCGTGGAGGCGTTGAAAGGAGCGTTGAGGAAGGGGCGGCCGGAGATCTTCAATAGCGACCAGGGGTCGCAGTTCACGAGCGAGAAGTTCAGCGGGGAGTTGGAGAAGCGGGGGATCGCGATCAGCATGGACGGACGCGGTCGCTGTTTCGACAACATCTTCATCGAGAGGTTGTGGCGGTCACTGAAGTACGAAGAGATCTACTTGAAGGAGTATGGGGTAGTACCGGAGGCGCGGGCGGGCATCGGGAACTGGTTCCGGTTCTACAACCAGGAGAGGCCGCACCAAAGCTTGGGCAACAAGCCGCCGGCAGCGGTGTTCCAGCGAGGTGCAGCGTAGTGGGAAGAAAAAGCTGGAAAGCCCGGAATGGAAAAACAATGGTGGACTCCCTCCGCCCCTGCGGGGCGTCGGTCGTCCATGGAAATGGCCGGCTGCTCGGCGACCTTCGGTCGCCT
>CAMDED010000197.1 GCA_945893365.1 Candidatus Sulfopaludibacter sp. SbA3
GCCTGCGAGATTTCCAAGGAGCGGTGGGAACGGTGGGAAACCGGCTTTTGGTTTTCCACGGTTTCCAACGCTCCGTCATTCCCAGAGTTCTCGGGGGGTGACAAGTTTTCGTTGCAGTTAGGGTGACACATTATGGTTGCAACAACACCCGGTTCCCGGGGCGCCGCCGCGCTATGCTGGCTCTTACATGACCGCGGTTATTTCGATGCTCCGGGCCGTCAACGTCGGCGGCCACAACAAGATCCGGATGGAAGCGCTCCGAGCGCTCTATGAATCCCTCGGCCTCGTCGACGTCCAAACCTACATCCAGAGCGGCAACGTGGTTTTCCGTACCGGAGAGCGCGACCTCGCGCGGCTGGCCGGGACGATCGCGGAGGGAATCGAGCGCGCTTTCGGATTTCGTCCCGTTGTCATTCTCCGCACCGCCTCCTGCCTTCGCCTGGTCATCGCAAAGAACCCGTTCGCGGCGCGGCGCGGCGTCGATCCAAGCAGGCTCCTCGTCACATTTCTCGCGAGCGAACCGGACGCGGAGGCGCGGGAGAAGGTCCTCAAGATCAAGGCCGAACCCGAGGAGTTGCGCATCGAGGGCCGCGAGCTCTACACGTATTTTCCCAACGGCATGGCGCGCCCGAAACTGTCGATGGCCGTGGTCGAGAAGGCGCTGAAGACGCCGGGCACCGGCAGAAACTGGAACACCGTCATGAAGCTCCTCGACATGGCGGAGAAGCTCGAAGCCCCGCTTGCGGCCCGGCCCTAAACTCCGGCGGTCGCAGCCCCTTCCATGGCCGCTCTCCGGAATGTTTTCCTGCCGCGATATAATGCCGTGCTATGGCACTCCGATTTCCACTCTTGTATCTCCTCTTCCTCACCGCCGTCCACGCCCAAAACGCGACCGAGGCCGGGAGGTTTGTCGTCGAGCATCCGACACTGCTGAACCTGGGCTTCGAATGGGCCATTACGGGGGATGCCAATCGAAATGCCGCGGTCGCCGTCGAGTTTCGCGCGGCTGGTGAATCCGCCTGGAGGCACGCCCTCCCGCTCGTGCGCATCGGCGGCGAAAGGATCTTTCGACAGCGCGAGCATCTCGAATACACCGTGCCCGATGGGTTTGCCGGAAGCATTCTGAACCTTCAGCCAGGCGCCGAGTACGAGTGCCGGTTCAAGCTCACCGACCCCGACGGCGCATCCGGTGAAACCGCGCACACCGTCAAAGTGAAAACCCGAAGCGAGCCTCAACCTTCGAAGGAGGGGCGCACGCTCCACGTGTATCCGCCCGATCATCAGGGCGCGCGGCTGGAGCCGAGCTACACCAGCATCCTGCAGGCCTACTACGGCGCCGGACTCGGCGATTGGAGCGTCGTTTGGGAGCGGCGCGCGCAGCCGGGCGACACGCTCCTCGTCCACGCCGGTCTCTATAAACCGGAACGGTTGAATTATGTCGACCCGATGATGACGCCTTTCGATGGATCCATGTCGCTCACCCTGAAGGGCACCAGGGACAAACCGATCACGATCAAATCCGCGGGCGATGGCGAAGTGGTCTTCGACGGCGACGGAAATCACAGCCTCTTCGACGTGATGGCTTCGCAGTATCACATTTTCGACGGGCTCACGATACGGAACACGGATGTTGGGATCATGGCCGGGCAGAAGGAGGTAATCGGCGCCATCGGGTTGACCGTGAAGAACTGCCGCTTCGAAGACGTCGGCTTCGGCGTGTGGACGGAATACGCCGGATCGAGCGATTTCTATATCGCGGACAATTTGTTTCTCGGGCGGCAGGAACGCGCGCGCCTGATCGGCTGGACTGGCGTGCTGTGGGCGAGCGCCGGCCCCTACGGATCGCACGAGATGAAGAGTTACTACGCCGTCAAGGTGTACGGACCGGGGCATGTGATCGCGCACAATGCGATTGCGTACTTCCACGACGCGATCGGCATTTCCACCTACGGCACGCCGGAGAAGGACCCGGAGCGGCGCGCGTCGTCGATCGATATTTACGGCAACGACATGCACATGCTGGGCGACGACTATGTCGAGACCGACGGCGGAGTACACAACGTCCGCGTCTTCAACAATCGGGGCGTGAACGCGGCGCACGGCGGGTATAGCTCGCAGCCCGTGTTCGGCGGACCGGTGTATTTCATCCGCAATCTTCTTTACCACGTCCCAAGCGGCGTGGCGTTCAAGTTCTCAGCCAAGCCCGCCGGGCTTTTCGTTTACCACAACACGATCATCGGCGAGCATGTGATTCGGGATCCCTCCTCAAACATGCACTACCGCAATAACCTTTTCCTGGGGCGCGACACTCCGGGACGCGGGATCATGGCCTGGGCGAACGCGACGGATGCCTATAGCTCCGATTACAACGGTTTCCGGCCGAACAAGGGAGTTGCGGGCCAGTATCTATGGTTAGGACCGAAGGCAGGCCAGCGCAACTACGAGCCCAAGCCCACGGACTGGAAGAGTTACGGGACACTGGCGGACTTCCGCGCGGAGACGGGGCAGGAGACGCACGGGATCGAAGTCGATTTCGATATCTTCGAGAAGATGATCCCTCCGGATCCCTCGAAGCGCCACGCCGTGTATCATGCCATGGACCTGAATTTCCGGCTGAAAGCGGGCGGCAAGGCGGTGGATGCGGGCGTCGCGATTCCGACCGTGAATGACGGATTCGTAGGGCGCGCTCCGGACCTTGGCGCACTCGAAGTGGGCAAGCCGGAGTTGAAGTATGGGCCGCGTTGGCTCACCTGGCAGCCGTTCTACCGGTGAGGCGAAACCCAGCCGCCACTGCCAATCCGTCGCCGCGCCTGTCTGTCGGAACAAGCTCGCTCGCGCACCGAAATGCGCTCCGTCACGCCTCGGCGAACCCAGCCGCATCGAACGCGGCGCTTCCGGGACAACAGCGAGCTTGACGCGTCGCAACTCAATTGCATTATGTATCGCGGTTCCTGCGATACCAATCCGGGCAAGCGCGTCGATTTTGCCGCCGCCTGGTCTCCTTATGGTTTGCAGTCCCAGATACGGTTTAAGAGCCTGGAATAACGGTTTCTGCTCGGTATAGTGCGCCATTCACCTTCGGCGCCAGGCGGCTGGAAGTCCGGTAGTGCGCGGAAGCCAAAGCGCCGTCGGTTGACGGCGTACGCCGCAATTGCAAGTGAGTTGCAGATTTCTCTTGACACGACAGCCCCGTTTCTGTAATCTTGTAGAAAATGATGAAAGGTTCGATGATGGGACGGTAACGAAAGGATCTAGCATAGCGGCAAACATAGGCGCGGGAGTTCGAAGCAGAGTCTCCCGAACATGAGCCGACAAAAATCTGAGGGGTCTCCACGGCCAACTTTTGGCGAAGAACCGTGGAGGCCCGGCAATCGACAACCGTAAGGCTGGCGACCTTTTTTATTTATAGGTCTCGAAGCCTGCGGTTCACAAGGAGAAAGGAACCGTATGGTTAGGTTTTCTATTCCAGCAGCCATCCCGGCGCTGCTCACTAACTCCATCAAGAACCCCGAAACACAAAACCGCAATTTCGCCCAAGTCCATGCCGAAGGATTTACCGAGGAATTCCGCTTCCTCGGCCGGCGGGAGCGACGGACGTTCTGGCCGAAACCCCGTTAGTTAAATCCCGAACGAATATCTCACGCTAAAGGAACACTTCAAACGTATGTTTAGACTTTCTCAATCCCAACGGCGCGTCCTATTCGCGTTGGTAGCCCTGACGGCCATTTCGGCCATTCTCGGCTCCGGAGTGTGCATCGCTCAGACCGATCGAGCCACCCTCGCCGGGTCTGTTACCGACCCCTCACAGTCAGCCATTCCGGGGGTGACGGTTGAAGCCGTCTCGAAGGCCACAGGCCTGCGGCGCTCGACGGCTTCAGACGAAAAGGGCGCTTATACCATCGCGGGCCTGCCCATCGGACGCGTAACGGTCACGTTTAGCAAAGCAGGCTTCCAGAGCCTGGTTTACAGCGAGATCGAACTGACCGTGGGCCAGAGCCGAACCGCCAACGCGCGCCTGGAACTCGCATCGGTAGCCACGCAGATCGACGTGCAAGCCGCCCCGCCGCCCCTCTCCCAAACGTCGGCGGAGATCAGCGGGGTGATTCAGTCCGAGCAGCTCAAGAGTATGCCGCTTAATGGCCGAAGCTGGCAGGGCCTACTCGCTCTCTCGCCCGGGGCGATCAATACGGGTACGGGCAACGCCAGCGGGGTTCGCTTCGCGGGCCGTTCGCCCGATGATAACTTCTTCCGCCTCGACGGGGTGGACGCCAGTGGCATAAGCAACCTGACCCCGCAAACCAACCCTCGCCTCGCGATCCCGCTCGAGTCCATTTCCGAGTTCCGCGTCAACTCCGCGTTCTACACGGCCGAGAGCGGCGGATCGTTGGGAGGACAGGTGGACATTGTTTCCCGTTCGGGTTCAAACGACTTTCACGGCAGCCTCTTCGAATATCTGCGCAACGACAAACTGGACTCGCGCTCGCCGTTCGACCTCGCGGGCGTGCCGCCGTTCCGCTTGAACCAGTTCGGCGGCAGCTTTGGCGGTGCTGCGGTTAAGGACCGTACGTTCTTCTTCGTGACATACGAGGGGCTCCGCCAACGCCGCGGCCTGACGCTGATCGGGTTCGTCCCGAGCGAAGCGTTCCGCGCGCGGGCGCTTTCCACTTCCCCGGCTTTGGCGCCGATACTCGACGCTTACCCCAGAAGCGGCGTGTTGACCGGCGATCCGAACGTTGCTCAATGGAGCGCCCTCGGCAGTCAACGGCAAGACGAGAACGCCGGAACGTTTCGCGTGGATCATCGCTTTAGCGAAAAGACAACCGTCTATTTCCGCGGGAACGTGACCGAGGCTGAGTCGACCGCGCCGATCGGCGATGCCGAGGGATATCTGCGCTTGTATCAGCAATCGCATAGTGGAATTCTCAACGGGGTTCTCCAACTCCAAAGCGTTTTCTCCCCTACGACGCTCAACGAGGTCAAATTCGGGGCGAATCGGCTCCCCTCCACGAATGAGCGCTTCAACCCGCTGGGAATCAGGGTCACGATTCCGGGCTTCACGGCGATCAAGGAAGCGAACACCGATGGCGCAGAGGCTCCCACCACCTTCAGCCTGCAGGACAACCTGACGCTGATCCGCGGCCGGCATACGGTAAAGGCGGGGGTTGAGATCCGTCCGACCCGTCTCACCAATCGCAGAGCCCGGGAGGGTAACTCGGTAACCTACGCGAACATTGCCGACTTCCTCGCGAATCGCTTGAATCAGGCCCAGGTATCCGCGGACCAGCTCATGACGGGTGTGAGCAAGACCTTCTTCGGCGGCTATGTGCAGGATGAGTTTAAGCCCCGGCCCGGTCTGACCTTCAATCTCGGAGCCCGCTACGATTACTTCGGCGTCTTCCGCGAGGATTACGACCGGTCCTATCCGTGGGACTTGCAGACCTGCGGCGGCCCCTGCCCGCCGGGTTCTGCGTTTTCATTCCCCGACCGGAACAACATTTCGCCGCGGGTGAGCGTGGCATGGGCGCCGCAGCGGCTTGGCGGCCGCACCGTGGTCCGAACCGGCTTCGGGATGTACTATGGCGAAGGCCAACTGGGAGGGCACATCGGCCCTGCCTCGAACAGCACCTCGCGTACGCTGCTATCGAGCGCCGACATACCCGGGCTTAGTTACCCCATCCAGCCGTACTTGGCGTTGGCTACGAGCCAGGGAAGTGCGCCGAGTGCGATGGCGCGCGACCGCAAAGACATGTACACGATGCAATACGGCCTGCTCGTACAACAGTCGCTTGCGAGCATCTATGTTGCCGAAGCCGGTTATCTCGGCAATTTGGGCAGGCAGATGATCAATAGCTCCTCGGTAAATGTTGTCGATCCGGCCACGGGGCGGCGGCCCTTGCCGGAGTTCGGCATCCTCAGCCTGAAGGCATACGGCGGTGTCAGTAACTTCAACTAGTTCATCGCTTCCCTGCGCCGGAGTTCCACGAATGGCTGGTTGCTCTCGGCCAACTACCTCTGGTCGCATTCGATCGATGAGGGCAGCGTTGGGGGCAACAACAATCTCAGCCGGCCGCAGAACGCGAATTGCCGCCACTGCGACCGCGCCAGCAGCGACGCCGATATTCGGCACACCATTTCGGTCAATTCGGTCTACGAGCTGCCTTTCGGCCGGGGCCGGCGCTACCTGCCGACCGGCGGCACTCTAGGCGCGCTAGCCGGCGGTTGGGAAATGAGCGGCATCGTCACCGCCAGGACGGGACAGCCGGTCAACATCACGATCTCGCGCCGGGCCGCCGACTTGCCGGACCAGAACTCGGGCAGCACGCAGCGGCCGAACCTGGCGCCGGGCGTTTCTCTGATTCCGGCTGGAGGCAAGACCGCCGCACAGTGGATCAATCCGGCGGCTTTCGCGTTGCCTTCCCCTGGCGCGTGGGGTAACGCGGGCCGGAACCTGGCGCGAGGACCAGGCCAATTCCAGATCGACACCGCGCTCACCAAGCGCATCCTCGTGACCGAGCGCCTCAACTTCGAGATTCGCGCCGAAGCCTTCAATCTACTTAACCAGCCGCAGTACTCCGCGCCCCAGGCGAACCTCTCCAGCTCCGCCAACTTCGGCCGAATTACGAACGTGCTGAACACGGGCGCGACAGGCACGGGCACTCCTCGCCAGTTCCAATTGGCATTGAGGCTCAATTTCTAGGAGCCACGGAGGCAACCCATGACCTTCCTAAACGAAGCGATTCGCCATCCGCAGCGGCTCTTCCTGCGCCGCGCCCTATTCCAGGTTCATCTGTGGACTGGCATCGGCCTCGGTCTTTACATGCTCGTCATCGCGATCTCGGGTGCGGCCATCGTGTTCCAGGACGAGATGGAGAACGCCCTGCATTCCCATTTGACTCAAGTGGCGAATGCAGCCGGCCCTCAGGCCGATGCCGCTTCCGCCATCCATAACGCAAGTAGCGCGTATCCGGGCTTTAGAGTGAGGTCCATCTCGCTGCCGACCGGGACCGTCCGGACCTTCGGCATCGAGATGCGCAAGGACAAAAGTCGAATCATGGCGTATGCACACCCGGTAACGGCGCGCATTCTGGGCCACCACGATCGCGACGGGTCGGTCCTCGGCTGGTTGAACGATCTGCACCACAACCTGCTCGCGGGCAAGACCGGACGCATCGTGAACGGCGTCGGCGGGCTATTTCTCTTTCTGCTGTGCCTGACAGGGATGGTGATCTGGTGGCCGGGCGTCAAGAATTGGAAGAGGGCGCTGACCGTCGACGTTAGCAAAAAATGGAAGCGCGTCAACTGGGATCTGCACAGCGCCTCGGGTTTCTGGTCCCTTCTACTGATCGCCATGTGGGCGATCACCGGAGCCTATTTCGCCTGGCCGGCTCAGTTCAGGTCGGCGATCAATTACTTCTCGCCCGTGACCACGGTGAAGCAGCCTGAGTCGAACTTCGCACTGAAGAACCTGCGTCCGGCCCCTGTGATCGGGGATCTGGTCCAGCGCGCGCGGGAGGCGTCCCCGGGCCGCCTCAGCCGCATATCCTTCCCCGACAACGACCAGGGTACGATTCGTCTCGCCATGGCGCTTGGAGATCTGGACGACCGGCGGTATGCGGACAACCTCTACTTCGACCAATTCAGCGGCCAGCTACTGCTGACCTCGCGGCGGGGCGTAAACAAGACTGTGGGCGACGTCATCGTCTATTGGATCTCACCCGTGCACTTCGGCACTTTCGGCGGTGTGACTGTGAAGATCCTGTGGGTGGTGCTCGGCCTCGCCCCCGCCGTGCTCTTCGCGACAGGTTCGCTGATGTGGTGGAACCGGGTACTGAGCAAGAAGTGGGCACGGCTCAAAGCCGGACAGTTGGACGAGGAACACTTGATTGGAACGCGGCACGCGGTACGAGGCGCGATCGGAGCGGACGTCAACTCGTCGCGAGAGACCCTCCGTTCCGATCCGTCGACAGGCGCGCTCGGCACTGAAGGAACGTAGTGGAGCGTGACCGGGGTGGGCGTGACGCCTCGGCGACAGGGACTGGCAGTGGGTAGTGAAATTTGAGGGGCCTCCGCGGCCAACTTTTGGCGAAGAACCGTGGAGGCCCGGCAATCGACAACCGTAAGGCTGACGACCTTGTTCATTATAGGTCTCGAAGCCTGCGGTTCACAAGGAGAAAGGAACCGTATGGTTAAGTCTTACATTCTAGCGGCTATCCCGGCGCTGCTCTTCGATCTCTCCGCATCCGCGCCGGGAGTCAACGAGACGCCCACTTTCACGATCTCCGTCAAGGACCCCGAAGCGCTGCCCGTGGCCCAGGCGCGCATCGTCGTACGGCCCAGCTTGGGTGGCGCCGCACTTGACCGGTCCACGGATAGCGGTGGAGGGGTCAAGATGACGCTGCCCCTTCAAGGCCGCTATGTGGTCCAAGTTCATGCCGAAGGATTTGCCGAGGAATTCCGCTTCATAGACTGGCGGGACGAAGCGGTCTCCCTGGACATTCGTCTCTCCGTGGAGGGACTCCGGGAGCAAGTCACCGTGACTTCGGGCTCACGCGTGGAGGAGTTGCAACAGGACTCGCCCGTCAAAGTGGAGGCCGTCACCCGTCAGAACATGATCGACACCGGATATGAACGCCTCACAGACATCTTGGCGGAAATTCCCGGTGTTGTCACTCGGAACGGCTCCTCCGGTTCCGTGGGCTCCGAACAGATTCGCGGGATTAGCGCGCGTCAAGTCGCCGTACTGCAGGACGGGCTGCCGATGATCGGCGCGCGGGGCATTAAGAGCGGCAACCTCAATCTTAACCGGCAGTCCACCGGGCGGTTGGAACGCGTCGAGGTTGTCAAGGGCGCGTCCTCCGCGCTCTTCGGCAGCGACGCGATCGGCGGAGTCATCAACATGATCTCGCGCGAGCCCACTCAGAAGGTTCAGGCCAACCTGAACTTTTCCGGAGGTTCGCTCGGGATCTTCGACGGGCGGGGCGACATTGGAACCCGGTATAAGAATCTGACCGCGTTCCTCGACATCGAGCAGCATCGGCAGGATGCCTACTCGCTCGCGCCCAACAGCGTTTCCACGGTCGGCCCGGATTTACGGCGTAACGATCTGCTTTTCAAGACGCGCTATGCGTTCACACCGCGCGTTTCGCTGGGCTTTACGGCCAATGCGTATCACAACCGTGAACTGGGCCGAAGCATCGGCGAGACCGGCCCGGTGAGCGGTCTCTACAACGACAGCGTGCAGAACTACGCCTTGGTGGGGGACTTCGTGGCCACCTCGCGCACGACCGTGCAGCTTCGCGCGTACTCGGCGCGCTACGACGAGAACTCGCGGCTGGACTCGATCGGCGCGCCCGCTCCGCCGGCCTTCGCCAATTTGAACGAGCGTTACAAGCGGTTGGACGGTACCTTGTCCCATCAGCTCGGCTCGCGCAATTTTCTGCAGGGCGGATATGAGTGGGTGCAGGTCAACTACAAGGGCGCGAATCGGCTGGTGGGCGACAACTCGGGACGCCAGGTCACCTCAAACGACATCTGGCTCCAGGACAAGTTTCAGCTCACGCGGTTCGCGACGCTGGATATCGGAGGCCGTATCACCAGCCATTCGCTATTCGGTTCGTGGGCCGTGCCGAAGGTGGGCCTGGTGGTCAAGCTAAGCGATCACTGGACGGCGCGCGGGTCGTTCGGCAAGGGATTCCGTGCTCCGGACTTGGGACAGCTTTACTTCCGTTTCGCGAACCCCGCGAGCTTCTATCAAGTGATCGGCAACCCCACCCTGCAGCCGGAGACATCGCGCAGTTTCTCGACGGGCGTCGACTTCCGCGCTCGCCGGTTCCGCGGCGGCGTGAGCCTGTTCCGCAGCGACGTTCGCAATCTGATCGATACCGTGAACATCGGCACGCCGCGCACGGCGGATCAATTGATCTCGCTCCTCACGCAGTACGGAATTCCTTCGTCGTTCACTCCCCTGTTGAACCGCCAGACGTTCATCTACCAGAACTTCGGCCGCATCTACACGCAGGGCTTCGAATTGGATGCCGAGCAGTCGATCACGCGCCAGGTGCGCGTGGCGGCAGCCTATACTTACCTCGACGCGCGCGACACCGGGACCAGGCTCGGGCTTCCGCAGCGTCACAAACATCAGGGTTTCGTGCGGACCGAGTACGCAAATCCCCGCTGGGGGATTCTCGCCAACGTGCGCGGCGCGTTCTTCAGCAAGTGGCTCCTGAATCCGGCGGCCGGAACGCAGGCCTTCGGCTATGGCGCGTGGGATTTCTACGCATCGAAGAACCTGCCGCGCGGCTTGCAGATGTACTTCGCGATCGACAACTTCGCCAACAGCCGGGATCAAAAGCTGGCGCTCGCGGCGCCCACCTTCGACCGGCCCGACTACGGACGCCAGTTCCGTACCGGAATTCGCTGGCGGATCGGAAAGGAATAGTTCATGAGCAACCACGGTGTGTGTCTTGCGGCCATGGAGGGCTTCGGCCAGGTTTACGACTGCGGCTCCTGCGGCAACATCCATGTGCGCGTTGGTCCGGTCAGCATTACTTTGGAGCCGACTGCTTACATGCAGTTGGTCGCCATGATCTCGACCAGCGCGGCGAACTTCGAACTCTGGCTGCAACGGAAAGCTGGTGCGCCGGACCGCGCGCCAGGCGAAAGTAACTACGACGAAAGTAACTACAACGGGAAAGGAATCCTATGAAACCTGGATTATGCACCGGGCCTGACGCTGGAATGAGGTGACGGGCGGGAGACCCCATCTGGAGGCCCTGAGAATCCTGCGTTAGAACAGGAGGTGGGCGAAGTTCGCAGCTTCGCGGACCGATTCTCAGGAGCCACCCAAATGGTGATC
>CAMDED010000198.1 GCA_945893365.1 Candidatus Sulfopaludibacter sp. SbA3
GAGTCTCGAAGACTTCGCGAATCTCGTCCCGTTCACGACCAAGCGCGAAATCATCGAAGATCAGCAACTGCATCCGCCCTACGGTTCGAACCTCACCTATCCGCTTGAGCGCTACACGCGCTTCGCCCAAACCAGCGCTACAACCGGCAAGCCGATGAGGTGGCTGGACACACCCGAAAGCTGGAACTGGATGCTCGGCTGTTGGGCTCGCGTTTTTGACGCGGCGGGAGCCGGCCCACGAGACAGCGTCTACTTCGCCTTTTCTTTCGGACCTTTTCTGGGGTTCTGGACGGCGTTTGAGTGCGCGGCGCGCCGGGGCAATCTCTGCATACCGGGCGGCGGCCTCCGCAGCGCCGCGCGCCTCGCGGGCATGATCGACCTTTCGGCGACCGTGCTTTGTTGCACGCCGACGTACGCCATTCGTCTGGCGGAGACGGCGGTCGAAGAGGGCATCGACTTGACCGCGCCTGGCGTGGCCGGCTCGAAGGTGAGAACCATCATCGTTGCCGGCGAGCCGGGCGGCAGCGTTCCCGGAACTCGAGCGCACATTGAGAAGCTATGGGGCGCGCGTGTCGTGGATCACCACGGAATGACGGAGATCGGTCCGGTCAGCTACGGTTGTCCGAAGCGGCAAGACATCCTGCACGTGATGGAATCGGAATATATTGCGGAGGTGATCGACCCGGCGAACGACACGGCGGCAGCGCCCGGAACGCACGGCGAACTGGTGCTGACGAATCTTGGGAGACACGGCTCTCCGCTGCTTCGCTATCGCACGGGCGACATCGTCGAGGCCGAGCCCGAGGGCCGCTGCGACTGTGGAAGCCACGATCTTGCACTGAGGGGCGGCATTCTCGGCCGAACCGACGACATGGTCGTGGTGCGCGGCGTCAACGTTTACCCGGCGGCGGTCGAGAACATCCTGCGTACGTCGGGCGGTGTGGCCGAGTATCGGGTGGAAGTCCGCACGGACCGCGCGTTGACGGACTTGCACATCGAAGTCGAGCCGGCGTCGGATCATGCGGACGACCCGGGTCTGGCGCATCGCATCGAGACAGCGCTCAGAAACGCGCTGGCGTTGCGGATTCCCGTGACTCCGGTTCCGGTGGGAAGCCTGCCAAGGTTCGAGATGAAGGCGAAGCGCTGGGTCAGGGTATAGAACCGGATCGAGCCGATGACGAATCGCGAACCGGCCAGTGAGCTTCAGACGATCCGGTTGGGACTTGAGGAGATTGAGGCCAACGTGAGTGGAGCCATGCGGCTGGCCCGGTATATATAGGCGCATCGCCGCGGACCGCCGTCCGCACCGAGGCTCGTCGCTCCATCAACCTCGCAACCGATCTCCTCCTCGCGACGCCGGATCGGCGATGGCCGGCCCCGCGCCGCAAGATCCGGGACGAAACGAAACAGCCGCTTGGTTCTTGATCTCGCCAAAAAGGTATAAAGGATTGAGGGATTCATCATGATCAAAAAAATACCGCTCGCCCTATTCTTCCTATTCACAACTCTGAACGCTCAGCCCGCGCTCGCGGAGGAGCCGCGATACACAGGCGACGGCCAGCTCGTGCGGCCGGACAACTACCGCGAATGGATATTTCTGAGCTCGGGCCTGGGGATGACGTACAGCAGTGTCGAAGCCATCGCGAACACAGTGTCTACTCCGCGCTTCGACAATGTCTTCGTCACGCCCGAAGCTTATCGGGCTTTCCTCAAGACCGGCGCGTGGCCGGAGAAGACCATGTTTGCCTTGGAAGTCCGTTCCTCGGTGAGCAAGGGGTCGATCAACAAGGGCGGTCGCTATCAGGAAGAGGTCGTCGCGCTCGAAATCGAGGTGAAGGACCAATCCCGCTTCCCGAACAAGTGGGCGTATTTCGATTTCCCCGCGTCCGCGCGGAGCGCGAAGCCCCTGCCGGCCACCGCGAGTTGCCACGCATGCCATTCGTCGAACGGCGCCGTGGATAACACGTTCGTGCAATTCTATCCAACCCTGCTCCCGGTCGCCAAGGCCAAAGGGACCTTCAAGGCATCGTCGAATTAAGCGCCGGCCCCTGTGCTTTCGGAATTTCCGCGAGCGCGGAGTTGGCGAGTTCGGCTCCGGATACGCTCGCGCGTGCGGCTAAAGAGACCAACCGCCGACCCGGAAAGCCGCCGTAGAACGCGCGGCCCGGTTAGCGGATATCGAACTATAGCAGTGCGTTACGCTACCATTCGACGCGGAACACCGCGATGCCGTGCCACCGGCCCGTGCCGATGTCGGAGAACGATCCGCGCGTGCCGCTGAAAGTTCCGAACAGATTTCCCGCAGTGTTGTTGAACTGCGAATTGGGCGCGGCGAAGTTGTGATACTTATACACGTTGTTCACGTCGAAACGCAGGTTGAAGCGGAGGCGCTCGTAAATCGGCCACTCTTTGGATAAGGATGCCTGCATCCACACCAAGCCGGGGGCCTGCAGCGTGTTTCTTCCCAGCGTTCCCGGCGTAAAGCTGGCCGGATAGGTGAACGCCTCCTGCTTCAGGTACCGGTTCTGGGCTGCGATCGGGAAGCGGTTCGGGCCGATATCGACATGCGCCAGCTTCGCCTGGTCATTCGGCGCAATCTGATTCGGACGGAGCGCGCCATTGGGCAGATAAACATTGCCCGTGCCCGCGAACCCGATGGTCATCGGAGGTCCGGTCTGGAAATGCTGGCTTCCGACGATTTCCCAGCCGCCCAGCACGGCGTTCTTCACTCCCCCCGTGTTCATGAACCTGCGGCCCTTGCCCACCGGCAGTTCATAAGTAACGGTGTTCACCCAGCGATGATTGACGTCGTAGCCGGCCCGCCCTTTTTCCAGGCGCCGGTTATAGAACGTGACGCCGCCCGCGCCACCGTCTTCGTCCACATCGTTGATCGCCTTCGAAAAAGTCCAGAACGAGTTGATAGTGAGACCGGCGGAATAGCGCCTCTCCACGCGCAGGGTGGCGCCATGGTACGAATTGTGACCGTAGTTCGAGATATGTTGAATCGAGCCGAATTGCGTAAACGGCCGGAAATTCTGATACTGATTGCGGATCGTGTTCAGCGTCGTGAGATCGGTCGAGACGTTGAGCGGCAGCACATTGATGTCCCAGTTGTTGATCAAACCCACGCCGCTCGATCCCTGATACAGCAGTTCCGCAAGCCAGGCGCTTCCGAATTGACGCTGGAAGCCGGCGGACCAGTTCATCACATAGGGCAGGCGCATGTTGGGATCCCACCACGTTGCGTTGCGGCCTCCGTAGTTGGTCCCCACAAAAGGCACCGAGCCGTCCTGCGCCTTATTGAAAGTAATCGCCGGCGGGCCCTGCGACAGCCGGAATGCCGGCCGCGGGTCACCCGGGGCAGCCTGGATGTTAGCAGTGGCGAAGAACTCCTCAAAGTTGTTGTGGAGAGTATTCGCGAGAACATCCGACGAAATCATCCCGAAGTTGCCGCGGAAAACCCACTTGGGTTTGAAATTGTACGCCAAGCCGATGCGGGGCTGGAAGTTATTCAGGTCCTTCTTCGCCAGCGGTCCCGTGCCATGCAGGATCGCGCCCGCACGGCCCGTGAGCGGGTCAATCGCGGTGGGATCGAATTGCGACTGGCCGCCAAAGGCCTGGAAGGGCGATTCATACGACCAGCGCACGCCCAAACTGAGCGTCATATTGCGGATGGGCTTGTAGTCGTCCTGGATGTAAAAGGCGTGGTGCCACCAGCGGGGCTGCCAGCGCGTGGCGGACTGCGTAAATTGCGCGCTTCCTACCGTTCCCAATAGGAAATTGGCGAACCGGTTGCCCGTGTTCGGCGTGAACGGACGCTCCGAGCCCGCCATGTTGTAGATCCCCGAGGGGAGCGACTCGACAAGCGAATCGTAGGTCGTGCGCACGTTCTCGTAGCCGAATTTCAGAGTGTGCTTACCGGTGACCTTCGTAAGGTTGTTCTGGATCGTGATATCGAGCACCTTTTGCTCATCAAGACCGCCCGGGCCGAGGCTGTAGTAACGGCTGCCGGCGCCCCGGATCTCCGGGAACGTCGCGTCGCTCGTGTTGGGAATGCCGAGTTGCTTCGCCCAACCGGCGTCCTGCGTCTGCGGCCGGCGCGTGCGGTGGCGGCGATTGAATCCAACTCTGAACTCGTTGATCGTGGTCGGATTAAACGTGTGCGTATCGGAGATTACGAAATTCCCCTGGTCGATCGGAATCGTGAATAGCGGGTCCACCGTTTCCCAAAGCAATTCATTCGAGACGCGCCCGATTGAACGGTGCCGCATGTGCGAGTAGCGTCCGAAGAGCTTGTTCATCGGGCTGAACTGATGGTCCACCTTCGCGTCGATGCGCGTGAAGTAGTAGCGGCCCTTCGTTGGGACGACAAGGTTGTTCACCGGCCCATTCACGGAGTTGGTGCCCGGATCGTTCTCCGCTTTCCAGGGATTCCTTTGTAAGACGTTGTTGGCAACCGGGTCGAACCGGTTCTTCGGAATTACGTTTCCCGGGAAGGGATCCGCTGTCCATCCGTTCGGCGCCGACGCGTCCTGCCGGATCGTATTTGGATCGTAGATCGGAAAGCCGAGGCCGCCGAATGAGAAGTCGCCGTTGTACATGGCCGGGCTTGGCACCGAGCCGATGAAGGTTTCCGATACCTTCTCGTGATGGCGCTGCATGCCGCCAAAGAAAAACGTTTTGTCCTTGCCGTCGTAGATCTTCGGCAGTTTTACGGGGCCGCCCACCGTGAAGCCAGCCTCGTGGTAGGTGAAGGGATTGCAGAGGCCCAGCTTGTTCTGACAGCGCTTCAGTTGGTCGAAGAACTGCCGGTGAACCAGGCTGCCGTTCAGGTAGCGGTCTTCGAGCGAACCGTGAAATTGGTTTGTACCGCTCTTGAACACGCCCGAGAGCTGGCCGCCGGAGGAGTGTCCGAACTCGGCCGGCAGGCCGGTCGTGTACATCTTGAATTCCTGAATCATGTCGAGCGTGGAGGTAACGACGGTTTCCTGGCTATTGGGATTGCCCAGCGCCGGCTCCTTCGCGCTCATGCCGTCCAGGTTGAATCCGAGCGACCGCTGGCGCTGTCCAACGGCGTGCAGGCCGTTCACCACGTTCATGCCGGGCATGTAGACGTAGATCCGGTAAAAGGCTTTCTGGAGCACGGGAATCTTGACGATCGTCTTACCTTCGAGCACGGCGCCGCTCGTGGCGGTTTCGGTCTCGAGCAGAGGCGGCGCGCCGGTCACCTGGATCGATTCGGTTACGTTGCCCACCTCGAGCGCGACGTCGATTCGCGGCTGCTCGGCCGTGCGGAGCACCATGCCGGCTCGGACGTAGCTCTTGAAGCCGGCAGCCTCGATTTTCAATTGATAGGCGCCGGGGTTGAGATTGGGCACGTACCACGTGCCTTCGGCGGTGGTCACGCTGTTGAAGACAAAACCGGCCTCGGTGTTATTGATCGTGACGCGCGCGCCGACAACGGCGGCGCCGGTGGAGTCGGTGACCGCGCCGGACATGGTGGCGGTTCCGGTAGATTGCGCCAGTACCGGCGCGCAAAGTAGCAGACTAACGGCAAGCGAACGAAGCATGCGCGAGATTTCCATACGGTTATGCTATTGCCGGATGACAGGAAAGTCAACATTGACCTTCGCCGCGCTAAACTTAATCGATGACCCGGCGTGGAGCCATCCTCGGCATTTTCCTTTGGTTCCTCACAACATCGAGTTGCGGGAACACCGCGGACCGGAAAGCGTCTCAAGCGCCCGTTGCGATTCGCCTCGCGGTCGGCGGAGCGGCGCAAATCGTTTACCTTCCCACGACGCTCGCTCAGCAGTTGGGCCACTACCGCGACGAAGGTCTCGACGTAACCATCGAAGACTTCCCGGGCGGCGCGAAAGCATTGCAGGCCTTGCTCGGAGGCAGCGCCGACGTGGTGTCCGGTTTCTTCGACCACGTTGTGCAAATGGCAGCCGAAGGGCGCGAACTGACCTCGTTCATCACAATTCTGCGGTACCCTGCTCTCGCGGCCGTGGTCTCTCCCCGAAGCAGCCGCCGCATCTCGCGGATCGAAGATCTCAAAGGCGCCACGGTTGGGGTGACCGCTCCCGGCTCGGGGACCCACTTTTTCATGAATTATCTGCTGATCAAACATGGACTCACGCCCGAGTCCATCAGTGTAACCGGGATCGGCGGGGCGGGGACCGCGCTCGCGGCGATGGAGCGCGGCAAGGTGGACGCGGCCGTGATGACCGATCCCGCGCTCGCTCAACTGGCCAAGCGCGCCGGACCTGTGACCATCCTGGCGGATACGCGAACCGCCGCCGGAGTGCAGTCGGCGTTTGGGGTTTCGAGTTACCCGGCTTCCGTGTTCTATTCCAAATCCGAGTGGCTCGCCCGCAATCCCGATTCGGGCGCACGCCTCGTGCGGGCCATGAAACGGACGCTCGCCTGGTTGCAGTCGCATTCACCACGGGAGATCGCCGGCCGGATGCCCGAGTCGCATCGGGGAGGCGACGCAGATGTTTACGTCGAAGCGATCCGAGCCTCCATGCCCGTGTTTTCGCCGGATGGAATGATGGCGCCCGAAGGCCCGCTCGCCGTCGAAAAGGTTCTCTCCGCTTCTTTGCCCAAAGTCCGGGAGGCCAAAGTCGACGTCGGCCGGACGTATACCAACCGCTTCGTGGAAGGCCGCTGACGCGGCGCGCCCGCGGGGCCTCTCGCCTACAGAGCGCCTTGTGTTAGTCTGGGGTGGCAAAACCGTGAGGCGGACCACCCGTGATACAAGCCGTCCGCTCCTTGCGCTGTGATCTCGCACTCATCCACCCGACGTTAACCGATACGTTGCGATTTGTCCAGCAAAATCAGAGTGGTGAACAGTTGCGTTTGCGTGATCGAACCACGCGCCAGTCGACGAACGGAGCGCAACGGCCGCCGCCAGTCGGCCTCCATTGATAGCTTGGAAGTGTTCATCCCCATTTGGAGTTCAGGCCCGATGCTTCGCCCATCGGGCCTTCCTGCGTCTTCGTTGCCCCTTCGTCGTGTTGCGCTCGCCGCCCAGATCCTCGTCGATGAAGTAGACGTAGTAATGCAGGCATTTGCCGTCCGGCTTCAAGAACGCTTTATGGGTGTTCTTGTCAGGCCATGGCTTGTAGCTGCGCACGGCTCCATGGCCGAAAGAACGCAGAACACGCCCGAATGCTCGCCGCGCTTCTCCAGGATTTCCTTAACCCGATCTTCCTTCCGGAAACTCTTCCCGCTCCGCACAAATTCGATCTCGATTCCACTTTCAACGGCGATTCCCTCCATGTTTGCGCGCAACGCCTCGCGCAACGGTTCGGCCCACTTTGTGTGGCCAAAGATCCGGATTTGGTGCTTGTAAAAGTAGTCGGTCCTACCGCCGGCATAGCACCCGATTGGCGACAATTAGAACTCCCGGCTAACGACAATTAAAATTCCCGGACGACGACAACTACTTAACGACCATTAAGGGAGCGCTGAAGGAGCGCTTCTGGATGGTTACCGACGCACAAGTCAGGAGGTTAAGAAGGATGTCGCAAACAGGGAAGAGTCAGGAACTGGCGGCGGCGAAAGTGGGAATGGACCCGAAGACGATCAACGGCTGCCGAGTGAGCGGAAGGAGGACCGGACATGGCGAACGCGCACCGATCCTTTCAAAGAGGTGTGGGAGGAGGTTCGCGAGCAGGTCGCGACGAACGGGGGGCTGGAAGCTAAGACGCTGCTGGAAGCGTTGCAGAGGAAATATCCGGGCGAGTTTGCGGATGGCCGGATCCGGACGCTTCAGCGGAGGCTGAAGCAGTGGCGGACGACCGACGGGCCTGAGCGGGAAGTATTTTTCGCGCAGCAGGAGCACGTGGCGGGAAGACTGGGACAGTCCGACTTCACCCGCATGAACGAACGGAGCATCACGATAGGCGCGCAGAGTTTTCCACACCTGCTGTATCACTTCGTGCTGAGGTACTCAAACTGGGAAGCGGTGTCGCTGTGTTACTCGGAGAGCTTTGAGAGCCTGAGCGACGGACTGCAGAACGCGCTATGGGAACTGGGCGCCGCACCGCAGGAGCACCGAACCGACCGGATGTCATTGGCGGTCAACAACTCGAGCGAAGAGCGGACTTCACGACGCGCTACGAAGCGATGATGCGCCATTACAAGATGACGGGGCTGAAGATTCAAACTGGCAAACCGAACGAGAACGGCGACGTGGAACAACGGCATCACCGGCTGAAGCGTGCGGTCGATCAGTCGCTGATGCTTCGCAATAGCCGCGACTTCAGATCCACGAACGAATACAAGGAGTTCCTGCGTGCGCTGCTGGTGCAACTGAACGCCGGACGCCGCGACAGGCTGCGGAGTGAGATGCAGTATCTGCGGCCACTGCCGGAACGGCGGCTGGAAAGCGACAAACGTGAGCGGGTGAGAGTGGATTCGGGCAGCCTGATCTATGTCGAGCGGAATGCGTATTCGGTGAACAGCCGCCTGATTGGGGAGAAGGTTGAAGCGCGCCTCGGATCGGAAACCATCGAAGTCTGGTATGCCGGCCGGAACCGGCACATTATCGATTGGTTGGTGCGCAAGCACGGCGCGTTTGAGAATTACCGCTGTCGCGAGGAACTGTTTCCCACCAGCCGCTTCCGAATGGCTTGGGACACGGCGTGAGACGGGGCCCCTGCGAGCGAACAAGCGATACCTTGAAGTGCTGGAACTGGCAGCCAAGGAAGGGCAGGCACGGGTTGATGAGGCATTGCGCAGTTTGCTGGAGCAGGGCGAGGTGGGCGAGGGAAAACTGAACGCGGAAGTGGTCCGCGCCATTTTGAGTGAGAACCGGTCCATTCCGCTGCCGACGAGTGTCGATGTCGCCGAGGTTTCCCTGGCGAGTTTCGCTGAACTGCTGAGTGACGGATCTGGGGTGTGCAATGAGCGCTCCCGACTTCAAGGTTCAGTTGACCGATCATCTCCGCGAACTGCATCTGCCGGCGGTGCGGCGCTGTTTCGAGGAAAAAGCGCGGCACGCGGAGCAGGAAACGCTCAGCTATGAGCGGTATCTGTTCGAACTCATCGAACGGGAATGCCAGGAGCGGAGCCAACACCGAATTGCCCGCCTGTTGCAGGGGAGTCCAAGCTGCCATTGGAAAAGACCCTGGAGAACTTCGATCTGAAGCGCCTCCCGCAAAAGGCGGCCCGTCAGGTGAAATCGCTTCAGGACGGCACATTCCTCGACCGGAAAGAGAATGTGCTGGCATTCGGGAACCCCGGCAGCGGCAAAACGCATTTGCTCTCCGCTCTGGGTCGGGAATTGATTCGCGCGGGTCGCCGCGCGGCTTTCACAACATGCACCCGTTTGGCACAGGATCTATTATTTGCGAAGAAAGAACTTCGGCTGAGCCGCGCAATTCGAAAACTGGCGTATTACGAGGCGCTCGTCATCGACGATCTCGGTTACGTGCAGCAAAGCAGGGACGAGATGGAGGTGCTGTTCACACTGCTGGCGGAACGTTACGAGCGCGGCAGTATGCTGATTTCTTCGAACCTCCCGTTCTCCAAGTGGGAAGCGATCTTCAAGGACCCTATGACGACGGCGGCCGCGATTGACCGCCTCGTGCATCACAGCGTGATCCATCGAACTGAACATCTCCAGCTATCGGATGGAGCAGGCGAAGAAGAAAAAGGCGGAAGACGAATGACCGGAAAAGCCACAAGGGAAAAGGCTTGGTTGAGCTGGAGGCTCCGCCTCCAGGCCTCCGGGATTTACCGCGATCCTGCCATCCCAGGTGGTCCAAGCAAAATCAAAACCGGCGGGACGGCGGCTTGTGACGCCGCCTCCCGCCCTGGTCTGGCGCCGGAGCCAGCGCTCGGGTTGCATCCCTGCAGAGCCTTACCCTCTGCTCCGGTCAAACCCCGGTCAAACCCAGTGTAAACGGGATGGCTGAGTTCTTAAAGCTTGTAATTGTCGCCGATCGGTCGAAATAATTGTCGCCGACCGGGAAAAGTAGTTGACGCCAGACAGCACCACCCCGGTACGGTCTCCTGGATGATAATCCGGTCGTAGCAGGAGAGAACTCACGCGATCCGATCTTTATACCGTTCATATACCGTTCCGTTAACAGTTCGGCGCCCATTCCAGCATCGTAACCGATCTTCCTTTTTGGTTCCGGCAAGGCTGGCTTAGGACGGTACAAGTGGACCCGCAGGTCGTAGTCCGGGGACGAGGGGCGCTGCCCCATTAAGTATCCCCTTTCCTTACCGCGGCCCGACGCCGCAACAAGCGGCTTTGCTTCCGGCGCTTTCACCCGCCCGGGCGCAGCGATTGTTCTTTCGTGGCGTGAACGATTCAAGTCGATCCCGAGCTTTTATTGGACAACTCTACATGGCGTCATAAGTAATTGCGTATTATACGGGAACGTGGTCTGCTGGAATCATGAGACCGCTGATAATATCCGGCGCCACTTCTGTATTGGGTTTGCAACAAGAGATTCAGCGGTCTGAGGAGGCGCGGTACGACCACCGACTGCACGGTGTCCTATTGGTGGGCGCAGGGCATGACGTGCCCGGAGGTGGCGCGTCTGCTGGGCGGCGCGCCGCGTTCACTTGAGAATTGGGTTCACCGCTTCCAACAGCGGGGACTGGCCGGATTGACCGAAGGTGAACGATCCGGACGTCCCAGCCGGTTGGACGAAAAGCGGGTGAAAGTGATCAATCGGGTCTTGCGGGCGAAGCCGAGTGAAGCCGGA
>CAMDED010000199.1 GCA_945893365.1 Candidatus Sulfopaludibacter sp. SbA3
CTCTACGCGGACGGCAAGCCGCTTGGTGTGGATGCGGAACTGGAGGGCGTCACGCTATCCGATGCCATTCCGGTTAAGTACCGCAGCTTCGACGGGACCTTCATCGAAGGCTGGCTGTTACCGCCAACCGAGCGTGTGGAGGGCCGGAAGTATCCACTGCTTCTCAATATACACGGCGGCCCCCACGGGATGCACAGCGTCGGCTTTTCCCGGAATCTGCGATCCCATATTCTGGCGGCGGCCGGCTACGCGGTGCTCTCGCCGAATCCGCGCGGGTCGAGCGGCTATGGACAGAAGTTTAGCGATGGCTGCGTGAACGACTGGGGCGGAGGAGACTATAAGGACCTGATGGCCGGCGTCGATCGCGCGCTTGCCCGGTTTCCGTGGCTCGATGGCTCGCGCCTGGGCGTGCTCGGCTCAAGCTACGGCGGCTACATGACGAACTGGGTCATCACTCAGACCCCTCGATTCCGCGGCGCGGTTTCCTCGGCCAGCCTCAGCAACCTCATCAGCTTTTACGCAACGTCCCTGTACAACGACCTTGTGCACGCCGAGTTCAACGGCTTTCCGTGGGCGCCCGGCAACTACGAACGTCTTTGGCAGCGCTCTCCCCTGAAGCACGCGGCAAGCGTCTCGACGCCAACGCTGTTCATTCATGGCGAGCGGGACCACGACGTTCACATCAGCGACGCCGAGCAAATGTACACAGCGCTCCGTCAGCGCGGCGTCACTGCCGAGCTCGCACGCTATCCCCGCGAAGGCCATGGCTTCACGGAGGGCGCGCACAAGATCGATACGATGGAGCGAACCATTCGCTGGTTCGACCGGTTCGTGAAAGGCCCCGTGGACCCGCTTCCCGCGACACTTGCCCTCCATGAAATGGACCTTCATCTTCACTCCGGAATGGAGCGCGAGGCCAGTCTCGACGATTGGCTGGATCTGGCGGTCGCGAGCGGCCGTAAGTTCGTCGCGCTCATGGACCATCTGGAGTTGTACCGGAAATCGTCTCGGGACTATGAATCGTGGCGGATGGAGCATGGGTTCCTCGCGCGCTATCCGTTGGGCGAGGCGGGCCACAAAGCGGTGATGGGCGATTTCGCGGCGGCGGCGAAGCGCGGCGACGTCAGAGTAGTGCGCGGCTGGGAAATCTACGAAGGTGAACTCGATAGCGGGATCGAGGAAGCGCCCATGCGCATGGCCGATGTGATCGGCTGGCATATATCACCGAACCACGGCCGTGCGGCTCCGAATGGACAGACGCTCATCAAACGCGCCAGGCAGATCAAGGAACTTCAGAAGCGTATTCCCATTCCGATGATTCTGTTCCACCCGTTCACGATGCGTCTGGAGAATCTTCAGCGATCGGCGAAGAAGCCGCTAACGGCAGCCGATTACCGCTTCTTCCAACCCGGCGAGCAGGAAGAGCTTGCGCGGATTCTCAAGGACAGTTCCGTGTACATCGAAATCGCGCGCTCAACCGAAGATTACTTCAAGGATCCCGCGTGCCGGGAAGCGCTGATCGCCGACATCAAGCCGCTCGCCGACGCGGGCCTGCAGTTCACAATCTCAACCGACAGCCACGGACTGAAGGACGCGCGGGCGAAGTTTCAGCCTGAGAGCTACGCGGAGGCGTTGGGCATCACGCCCCGGAATACGAACAAGATCGTTCACGAACTTTTGCGAAAATAGGCGTAGGGGCGCTTCCGATTGAGGTACATCTTAGCAGTCGTTGCTTTTGTTCACGGCTGCTGCCATCTGCCCGGCTTCGCGGTGGCCTGGCGGCTCCTGACCCTGCCCGAGTTACCCTACCGGACCACGATCCTCCGGGGCCGCCTCGATTTCGGCGATAGAGGCATACGAGTATGGGGCTTGCTCTGGCTCGCCCTCGCCGTTGCCTTCGGCCTGCTGGCCGTGGGCGTCTGGTTGCGCTCGTCCTGGTGGCTCCGCATGCTCCCGATAGCCGCCGGGCTCTCGGCGCTCTGCTGCTTGCTCGCGATGCCGGAAGCCCGTATGGGGCTGGCCGCGAACCTGGTCGTGCTTGCGCTGGCCTGCGCGGCCGTGCGTTTCCCCGGTGACGTCCCCGCCGTCACGGATCCCGGGCTCGACCGGCTTTGGCACTCCGCCCCATCCGGCGGCGGCGCCGTATTCGATCCGGGCGGCATCCCCGAGCCCGGCCGCCTTTACCTCCAACACGCGATTGCCCCCGGAACCTCAATGGCTGTTTCCGCACGCTTGCGCATGCATGGCGAAATCAAGCTCGGGAGTTGGCATCCTTTCCACGCCGAGCAGGTCATCGTCGCAGGGCGCGGCATGATCTGGGCCGGCACGGTTAGCTTATTCGGTCTTCCGGTTCGCGGCACGGACCACGTCCTAGACGGCGCGGGCCTGATGGATTGGAAGCTATTCGACACCGTCCCGGTCGCGCGCGGCGAGGGACCGGACACATCGCGCTCCGGCATCGGACGCCTGTTGGCCGAAAGGGCTTTGTGGCTGCCCTCCTCGCTGAGCGGCGCCTCGGCTGGAAGAAGGGGAGTCGAGTGGATCGGTGTGGATGCCAGGCATTCGCGACTCCGGCTCGAATCGTCCGGGGAGAAGATCGAATTGACCATCGCGTTCGATGACAGAGGGCGCGTCAGCTCCTTCCGGTTCCCGCGCTGGGGGAATCCCGATGGCGGGAAGCATCGGTATGTAGACTTCGGTGCCGTCGTGGAGGAGGAGCGCACCTTCGGAGGCTACACGATACCCACGCGATTGCGGGCCGGCTGGTACTACGGCACGGATCGCTTCGCCGCGGAGGGCGAGTTCTTCCACGCCACGATCGACGGCGTGGAGTTCAAATAGACTTCCGCCACCGCCATCAGTCAGCGGCGTTCGCCTGCTCTTCCCGCTTCGGATATACCGTCTCCCATCCATCCTGTCCTTCGGTAACGCGGATGGTGTCGTTGATCGGCGGGTTCTCCCAGCGCTGCCTTAGACCGCTCGGCCAACGGATCTCAAGCGCATCCACTTTCTCGATCTTGGCCAGTCCGAAATGCTGCTCAAACGGCAGACACCCGAAATTAGTGCCTCCGCCGACTTCTCGGTATTGCTTCGCACCTCCGGCTTCCATGCATACGCGCGCCCCCATGGCGTCGCGGTTGCTCTTCGTCCCCTTGAGGCGCACGTTGAGGAAGTTGCCCGGCAGTTTCGTCGGATAGTAGACGCCCGACGTAAGAAGCTCGCCGGGGTAGGCTCCTCCGGTCGCGACCAGCACGGACAGCCGGCCATCGCCAAACAGATCCGCCAGATTGCCGCCGTGTCCCTTGCCGGTGAAGGGCAGCCCGGAACTGAACGTAATGTTTTGAAACTTCCCGTTTGTATTCTCGAGCAGCACCAAGGGCTCCACGCGGTCCATCCGGGGGCTGCCGTTGCCGAGCACCAGATCGATCACGCCGTCGTTGTTGAAGTCGCCCGCGTTGCCGCTCATGGTGCCCCAGCATCCGTCGATGCCCATCTTCTTGCTCACCAGCGTAAACGTGCCGTTGCGGTTGTTGTGATACAAGCGGAGCGGGTGGCCGTCCTCGGGACCGTGTCCGGTGCGCATGGTGTGGACCACGTCTTCGTGATCGGACCAGGTGAACTGAACCAGGTCGAGCCATCCGTCGTTATCGTAGTCGATCCAGAACGACGTGCTCCCGATGCAGTGATCGTCAAAGCCGGCCGTGGCGCTCACGTCCGTGAACGTGCCGTCGCCGTTGTTGTGATAGAGCTGCGACCGGCCCATGGCGTTGCTCAGGAATAGGTCGGGACGCCCGTCGTTGTCATAGTCGCCCCAGCAATGGCCGATGGTAGGCCAGATGGTCCGGAGCCCGGCCTTCTCCGCGACTTCGGTGAAGGTGCCGTCCCCATTGTTGTGGAACAGGCGGTTGGGCGTTTTCCGGTCGAACAGCGCGCCCAGATTGTTGGCGATAAAGAGGTCCAGATTGCCGTCGCCATCGTAGTCCGCCCAGCTGGCCGTGAATGCGGGACCCCAGGCGCTTACCCCCGCCTTGGCGGTCACGTCCGTAAACGTGCCGTCGCCGTTGTTGTGGTAAAGCTCGCCCATACCAACGAAAAAGCCGAGCCGCGTGACGAATAGATCGGGCAATCCGTCATTGTCGTAGTCGCCGACGGCGATCGCGAAGCCGTTCACGCAATCGTCGAGGCCCGATCCGACCGAGACGTCCTTGAAGGTGCCGTCGCCGTTGTTTCGGTAGAGACTGCAACCCGCGTGCGCGGCGGCGATGACCACATCCTGATACCCGTCGTTGTTGTAGTCGAACACGGCGAGGCCCCGGCCCGCGCTGGTCTTGTCGAGGCCGCATTTCGCGGCGATGTCGGTGAATTGGACCGAGGGCGTGGAGTAGCCGACCTTCATCTCCATGCGGTTGGAAACCGGAACGGACTCCGGATACCGGCCGCCCCCCGCCTTTTGCACGCACTGCCACAGCCAGGCGCGAGTGCGTTCGTTACCAGGGTTCAAAGTCAGCGAATCCGACGCCGCGGCGACCGCTTCCTTGAACTTACCCGCGCGGTAAAAGGCCACGGCGGCTTCGTGCAGCGCCTGGATGCGCATGTCGGGATCTTTCGACGCCTCCATCAACTCGCGCGCGGCGTCCGTGTAGCGCCCGCACTTGATGTAGATACGGCCGAGCTCCGTGCGTGTCTTCGCGTCTTCCGGGTTCGTCTTAAGACGCGCCGCGTGGCGGTCGATAATCTCGTTGTACTGCACGCTCACGTAGATGTGAACTTCAGAGAACATCTCAACCACGTTCGAGACGAACTCCGGAAAACGCTTGGCGCCCACCACCTGAAATGTGGAGAGGCCGCGCAATCCCGATTGCGCCGCCAGGGTACCGAAAGACAGCGGAACTTGCAGGGCTAAGGCCAGCGACCGCGGATCCTTGGGATCGACGAAATTGAAGCAATACTTGATGGCGTCAAGCAACTCTTTGGACGCCCCCGCCATCCCGTCCTGCTTGACGCTCATCAGGCGGGCGATGCGCATGGCGCGATTGGTGAGCTCGGAAACGGCGGAATCCACGTCCTTGGGACCGTCGAGCGGCGGTCTGACCGTAGGCGGCACGGGAGGCTGACCGGCCAGTGCGTCGATGGTCTTCTGCGCCGCTTGCATCGCGGCATTGGCCATCAACAGCCCGTTTTCGGCAAGTCCGGCCGTGGCGCGGAATAGGGAATCGAATAAGTTGGCCATGATTTTAATATAGATGCGTGGTGGTAGCGGTGGGGCAGGCCATCGTCGTTTGTGGCCTGTCATGCGCGCGGTAGAAGGGCGACAAGAGGCGATGGCCTGCGCCACCGGCTGCCAATTGCGACAGTTGTTTCATGCTAAGTCCTTAGAACAGCGGTTTCGGCAAAATATAGTACACGGACTGAATCGCGCAGCCGAAGCTTGCGGTCTCATTCTTAGCGACGGGCTCGCCGGCGAGGAACTGCGCCATCGCCGGTTCGAGGTATGCCTGGTAGTCCGAGTCGTCCGTAAGCTTGAAGTTATCTATCGCGCCGCGGTAAAGCAGCGTCCGGTCGCTTGCGCCGACGAGAAAGACCCGCGGCGTCTGCTGCACGTACCACTGCCGGGCCACCACTCCCTTCGGATCGTGAAGGATAGGGAAGCGCAGAGAACGTTCCTTAATGGCGGCGGCGACTTGATCGGCCGGCTCGTCGTGCCGCGAGGCGATGCCGAAGAAAGCGAAGTCCGGGTGACGCGCCGCGAACTCGTTCATGTAGCCGTCGTAACGCAGACAATGCGAACAAATGCCGGACCAAAAGCAAGCGACCGCGCCTTTCTTGCCTGCCAGAAAATCGCCCAGAGTGCGCATGCCGCCCCCAACCTGACGCAAAGAGAAATCGGTCACCGGTAAGCCGATTTCCTGTTTTTCACGTACGATCATAGTCTGAGCCATAGACTAACGATCTTAACGCAATCGTTGAAATTCGAGAGTAATGGAAATCTATTAGCCAGTACTGAAGGGAAAGCCCGTAATAGACCCTTCGCGGCCGATCGTAACGGGTACAGGAGCCGGGGAACGGCGGCGCCATACGGATTCGGACCTCCGACTCGATTCCTCGAACGGTAGACTGGTAGCCGATGAAGCGTGGACTTTTTGTCATCATCTGTTTCGCGGGGGCGTTGTCCGGAGTAACGCCCATCCCGGTGGGCCACTTGATCCAGCACCCCGGTCACTTTTTCGACCTTGATCGTCAGTCGGTCGTGCTTCGCCAAGGGCAACCGTCGCGGGTCCGCGCGATTCGCGATCTGCTGCCGCGCGGGGCCGCGGGGGCTTTCGGCCGCATCACGCTGGGCTTCGACTTCCCTTTTGCCGGCCGGCGTTGGACGGAAGCCTACGTCAACTTGACGGGCAGCATTACCTTCGGCGCTCCGGACGGCGAGTTTCCCTATCGCGCGACATGGCCTGACGGAACGATGCGCGGGCGCGCCGCGATGGCGGAACTGGCGGCGGTGCGCGGCGAGAGCTTCATGATTGCGCCTTTGTGGGGCGTTTACGATCGAGAAGGCGCCCGGGTCTGGGTGAAGCGGGTGGCGCGTGAGGTGGCGATCACTTGGGACGTAGCTCGCTACATGGCGCCATACGAGGGCTACGCGCCGCTGGGGCGGAGTGTCTTCCAGGCACGCCTGCGGGACGATGGCGAGGTGGAGTTCCGTTACGGCGGCGTGGCGGAGAAAGACGGTTTCGCGGGTGTCTTCGCCGGACTGGCCCCGCGGGAGGCGAAGCTGGCGGACGGAGCGGCCGACATGGGTTCCCTGCTCCACTTCACGACGCCGGTCACCGGATCGCAGGCCCGCGTCTACGTGTTGAGTGGGGAGATCGGCACGCTGTTGCTGCACGGGAATGAAGGTCCCGGTTCAGTGGGGTTGATCGTGGATGAGGCGAACGCGGTGGCGACCGATCCGATCGTGCCGGGAATGTCGAGGCGTGAAGGCGGCGTGGTCCACTTCTACCTGACGAAGCTCGCCCTGACGACGCCGGACCGCTTTCGTTGGAAGGAACGGGACGAGGCCAGGTTCCGGGAAGTGCGGCTCGAACCGGCCTGGCGATATGGCGCGGATTTGTCGGCTGGACGTGGACGGGTGGAGGGAAGCTTCTACGAGGTGTTTCACTATCCGTTCTTGTGGAAGTCGCGCCATTTCACGTTCAAGAGCATACACCGGCGCCGGCGCGGCGAGGCCGAGTTCGGGATGGCTTTCACCGATTTTCGGATTGACGATATCCACAACCATGGCGCTAGTAACGCCGTGACTGGCGAGCGGCGCTCGCGGGCGTGGCTCGGGTCGGACCACTTGCTGTCCGCCGCGGGACCGGTTTATCTCGGCCCCCGCTTTGCCGAGACGATCGCAACTCCGGAGCGGACTTACAAAAACCATGCCTTCGGCGTGGCCTGGATGGCGCACGAGATGATCCACCTGTGGGGCGTGCGCCTGCGGTACAAGTATCCGATTGCCGGAGCGGACGGGCATTGGGCGCCTTTGTTCGAGACGAAGGTAGTGGCGCCGGTGGCGCCGCTGTTCACGGACCGGCCGTACCGGGAGGGCTCGCTAATGGGCGGCATGGAGATCTGGAAGGGAGAGGACGGGCGGTTTCAAGGCGGGAACTCGAACGGGGCGGTTTCGGGCTTGTCGGCGCTGGACCTGTGGGTGATGGGGTTGATTCAGCCGGACGAGGCTCCGGCGGGGCATGAGGAGACACGGCTGGCGATCGGAGACGAGCTGGCGCCGGTGCGCCTGCGGGACGTGGCGGCGGAGAATGGACCACCGAAGACGGGGGCGCCGCGCGGGTTCCGCCAAGCCGTTTATGTGCTTCACGAGAACGAGCGAACGGTTCACGCCAGCGCACTCGCGCTCGCCAAAAGCTTGGAGCGCTGGCTGCTTCGTTACTATGACGCGGCCTCGCAAGGCCGGATGACGGTGCAGGCGGCGGAGTAAGTTGCCGCTCCGCTCGCGTTGCAGGTCACCCCTCTCTTGGTGCAGTTGGGCTCCCACCGAGCCAAGCCGGGATTCCGCAGCCTGACCGAAGCGGTCGACACGACGACGCCAGGACGAATGACGATGCAGATCGTCGGGCCTCCGATTCGAACGGGCCATGCTCCGCCCGGTCGCCGCATCCATCGCGAGCAAAGCCGGCTGGGCCAAGTAAGGTTGACTGACAGGAGGGGCGGCGCGGACAACGCCTTATTCGTTCCAGTCGGGATCGAGGCCGCGCCTTCGACGTAATTGGACCGCGAGATCGCGCAGACCGTACAGCGTCGCTTTATGCCGTACACGGGAAAGGGCCCAACTTGTCCCAGCGCCCGCGTGCCGCCCGCTCAGGGCAGTGCGCGCAATCCGCCAAATGTCGTTCCACCGCGCCCGCTTGGGCTCGGCGGCAAGTTCATTACCGGCGTCAGGGGACCGGGTTCCGCCAGCGTCGACACGGTACGGTTGTCGGCGAAGTATTTGTTGGCCGCGAGACGCTTGTACACATCGCCGGCGATACCCGCCGCCTGCGGGCCAATCGAAGGCTTCCCGCCCGTCAGCAGCACGACCACTACAAGCTTGTTCGGTCCGGAATCGTTAAACGATCCAAACCAACCCAGGTGAGTTCTGGCCTCGCTGCACGTGCCGGTCTTGCCCGCGAAGGGAACATCGGCCTGGAATCCGCGGCGGGCGGTGCCGAACTCGACGGCGCCCATCATGCCGGGTCTCACCTCGGGGATGAGCCGCTGAATATCCAGCCGTCGCTTCACCCTGGGCGTGAAACTTTCCACTTCGGCGTGGGAGCGGGGGTATTGCAGGTAGTACAGCGTGCCCTGGTTCGCGATCGCGGACATGAAGGCCGTGAGTTGAAGCGGCGTGAGCGAAATCTCCTCGCCAAAGCTCGTGAGCATGCCGACCCCGCCGTTCTTGGGCGGAGCCTTCGGGAATCGCCCCGGTTGTTCGCCCGCGATGTCGAGGCCCGCTTTTTCGCCGAGTCCGAACAGGTGGGCGTAGTAGGCGACGCGCTCATAACCAAGCTTGATGCCGAGATTCGCAAAGTAAGGATTGTTCGATCTTGCGATGGCGTGGGTCAGGTCGAGAGTGGTTTTGCCATAGAGACGCACCGGGGTATTGCGGTCGATGATGCCCTCGCTTAGCGCCGCGAGCGCCACGGGAATCTTGATCGTCGAGCAGGGTTGGAATCCGCTGCCCAGCGCCAGTTTCTGATTTACCATGGTCAGGATTCGCCCCGACTCCGGGTTTGCGACGACGACAGAGCCATTGAACTTGCCAAGGGACTCGACAGCGGCGCGGCGGACGTCGAGGTCTTCCCCATCGACACTGTCGCCGACGGTCGAGTCCGCAAACGTGGGCTCGGTCCAAAAACCGCCTGTTCCGGCGGCCTTCCTCATCTTCCTTTTTCTCGCGGCGGAGACGCTTTTCGTAGTGGAGGCGCTTCTCGCGGCGGAGACGTGTGCAACCTTCTTAGCGCCAGGCTTGGCGGTGGTCTTCTTCCTGGCGGGAGCTTGTGCGCCCATGAGCGCACTCCCAAATAAGGCCATTACACCCAAAAATAGGAGCGTGTTGAGCGGGCTGAATTTCCGGTTCGTCATAGGTGACACATTGAGGCGAGCCAAGCAACCAGAGCTATACGCGTGAAACTGCGACATACGACGTGCCGCGAAACAACGCTTCGCCAAACAGCGTTCTAACAAACTGCACCGGGGAGCAAACCGGAAACCCCATTCTCGGTGATTTCGGCTAGCAAGTCAATAGCCAATATTGCGAAGCGGCTTAAGGTAAACACCGGACCCTCTCGATCCGTGTATGGCGCGTGCTCTCGCTCAGCCGCGAGGCGCCCAGGTCCGAAGGCATCGCGCGCGGCCCGTGGCACGGTGCTTTCCCGCCGCTACTTGCCAAACTTCTCCCGCCGCAAAGGCCTCGCCGCCCAGCTCGCCGCAGCCCTCAAGCACGATCAGGAAGTGGTCATGGGCGGAGCCGTAGGCCGCATCGCCGCCGAACTCTCCGCCGCCCAACTCCACTGCCTCCGTCTCGAAGTATTCGCACCGGACGGGCAGCCCACACTCGCCCGGATGCACACCCAGGTCCGCAACGCGCGAGCCTTCTTCGAGATGCATTTCGCGGGCGCGGCCGTAGTCGTATAGCCGGTAGGTGATATCCGAATTCTGTTGGATCTCGCACAGCGCGATGCCCGCGCCAATCGCATGAACCGTGTGCGCGGGCGTGAAATACGTCTCTCCCGCTCGAACCGGGATCCAGTTGAGAAGCGCCATGATCCCGCCGCTTTTCGCGGCTTCCACAAGACGCTCGCGAGTGACCGGCTCGCGGAATCCCAGGGCGATCATCGCACCCCGTTCGGCCCGCAGAATGTGCCACATCTCCGTCTTGCCCTGGACCCCGTTTTCGTCGGCGGGATGCACCTGCACGGACAAGTTCTCCGTCGTAAAGAGAAACTTGATCAAGAGCGGATCCGCCGCAAACCACACTTCGCCGATCTTCCGCTCCGACGGCGGAAAGAGCGGGCTCAGATCGTGGGATCCCCACACCTTTTCGTAGGGAGTCCCCTCGATCCGGCGTATCGCCGTCAAATGCGCTCCGCAATGAACTTGTGGATGCGGTCGAGGCCGCGCTCGAGCTCCGCCATCGAAGTCGCGTACGAGATGCGGAC
>CAMDED010000200.1 GCA_945893365.1 Candidatus Sulfopaludibacter sp. SbA3
AAAAGCGCTAATCCAAAGATACTCGTTTTCATAACTGTTCTCCTGTCGATTACGCTCGAAGGGTGATTTTGAGCGGGCGGCGGATGAATGCCGCAGACCAAGTATGAGTGAGATCGGGGTTCCGTACAATCCCTGCAAGTACTGGAAAACAAGTGTGTTAGTTTGGCCTGGGGACTAGCGTGAACACCTTAGGGGATGTAAGGTAAATCGAAGGCGGAGTAGTAGCCGGAGGCGAGGAGGAGTGGTCGTGTGGGGGCGGTTCCGCGCGGGCATTACCGGTTGCAGACGCCGCCCGGTGCGATGCGGGTAGCCTGTAAGTAACAAGAGGAACAGCGGTTAGGGTCGGCCGGCTTATAGCTTAGCCGTCCGGCGACTCGCCAACAATCGGGAGATCGATGATTCCCGGCTGTCCCACCGGGGGGTTGCCCGGCCCTTAGTTCGTGATTGGCTTCGCAGCCAAGGATCATGGTGAATCGGCCGATTTCTCGGAGAGTCCCGCCGTGATGCGAGGACCTTCGTTGTTTTCCGCGGCTCCGGTGCGGGTGTCCGCCGGCCAACTTATCGCCGTTGCCGCCCTTGCGTCTAAGAGAGCGCCTTGGGCAAGCGACTCGCAGTTCCGGCTGTCGCGCGCAAATGCTCACGTCGCCGCCAAATAGCGCTTTCCACGAATTGTACCGTTGGGATACCTTTACTCCAGTCCGGACACGCGTTCGGCTTTTCGAACCGAAGCCAAGCGAAGTATATATGATAGAGACGTTGAAGGTCTTATTCGTATTTGGCACCCGTCCGGAGGCGATCAAGCTCGCGCCGGTCCTCTTGTACTTGCGCTCCCTTCCGGAACGGTTTTCGGCGCGGGTGTGCGTGACGGCGCAGCATCGCGAGATGCTCGATCAGGCTCTCTCGGTTTTCGGCATCGCACCCGACTACGATCTGAACCTGATGCGAGCGGGCCAAACGCTGTCGCAGGTGACGGCGCGCGCTCTTGAGGCGCTCGAACCCGTCATTCGGGCCGAACGTCCCGATATGGTGCTGGTGCAGGGCGACACCACCACGACATTGGCCGGCGCGCTGGCCGCTTTTTACCAGAACGTTCCGGTGGGGCATGTCGAGGCCGGGCTGCGCACGGGAGACATGACGCAGCCATTTCCGGAGGAGATGAACCGGGTGGTGGCGGGGCGCTTGAGCTCGCTGCACTTCGCTCCCACCACGGGCGCGGCGGCGAATCTGCGCGCGGAAGGCGTGCCGGATGGGGGCATCTTCGTGACGGGCAACACGGGAATCGACGCCGTGCTGTACGTGCGCGACGCGATCGAGGCGGGCCGGCTACGCGGTTTCGACGTCCCTCCGGCCGCCGCGAGCAGGAACCTGATCGCCGTCACGGCACACCGGCGCGAAAGTTTTGGCGAGGGCCTTGAGGGTATCTGCCGGGCTTTGGCCCGCCTGGCCGCGCGGGACGATGTGCACATCGTCCTGCCGGTACACCGCAACCCGAACGTATTGGACGTGGTGACGCGCCATTTGGGGGGCGTGCCGAACGTCACTTTGCTTGAGCCGCTCGGATACGTTCCGTTTGTCGATCTGATGCGGCGGGCGTACCTGTTGATCACGGATTCGGGCGGGGTGCAGGAGGAAGGGCCATCGTTCGGAAAGCCGGTGCTGGTGATGAGGGAGAAGACGGAGCGGCCGGAGGCGGTGGAGGCGGGAACCTCGATGCTGGTCGGAACGGACGAGGACCGGATCTACGGCGCGGCGGAGAGGTTGCTCGAAGATCGGGGCGAGTACGCCCGCATGGCGCGCGCGGGTAATCCTTACGGTGACGGCCGCGCGAGTGAGCGCATCGCCGCCGCGCTTGCCCGATTCCCGGCTGGCGGCTAGACAATGACACCGTAGAATTGTTCCACGTCGGCCCGTGCGGGAAGCCCGGTCTCCGTCGGGTGAACGGAACTTGGGGTGCGCGATCCGGGACTGGACCGCCGGAACCCATCGTGTGGATCGACCCGGCTGCGGACGGTCATCCTTATTATTATTGTATGACCGGATTGTCTGGCCAGCGCCTCCGAGTACATCGACAGGAGGCGCGTGAACGCCGCGCGAAAGTATCCTTCCACAGCAAGACCTGGTCGAATGCCGCGAAAGGGCTCTACCGGCCAAGAACAAGCAACTCATTCTGTTTCAGCAACTTGCCATAACATGTGCGGAAGTCGGCGCTAAAAGCCGATATGTACGTCGTGATCAACAATACAACCATGTCCTTTCTCGTAGACATGAACTGGCATTGCGTAGGGCTTCGTCCTGCCAGGATTGTATGCTGGCTGCTAATAGGTGCAAGTTGCTTAGCGGCGCAATCGGGCGCTCCCGCGGCTGACGGCATCGACAATTTGAGCTTGGCCGAACTGGCGAACACCAGCATCACATCCGTGGCCCGTAAGCCGCAACGCCTGTCCCAGGCTGCCGCGGCCATCTTCGTGATCACCCGCGACGATATTCGGCGTTCCGGGGCCGTATCCTTGCCCGACGTCCTGCGCCTTGCGCCCGGCGTCCAAGTGGCGCGCATCAACCAGAGCGAGTGGGCGATTACCGCCAGGGGATTCAACGGCCGCTGGGCAAACAAGCTCCTGGTTCTGCTGGACGGGCGCACCGTGTATTCGCCGCTGTTCTCCGGCGTTCACTGGGAATCGCTCGATCTGCCGCTCGAGGATATCGAACGGATCGAAGTGATACGCGGCCCCGGCGCGACCGTGTGGGGAGCCAACGCCGTAAACGGCGTCATTAACATCCTGACCAGAGCCGCTGTCGACACGCAGGGTACGACGGTCTCGCTGGCCGTGGGCAACACGGACCGCGTGGCGACTTCGATTCGCCACGGCGGCAGAATCGGCGATCGCGGCCATTTCCGGGTGAACTCGCGGTATTACGACCGGAAGGTGGATAGCGATCAGCCGTGGGGAAACCAGTGGAAGGATTTCCGCGGCGGATTTCGGGCCGACTGGCGTACTTCCACCCGCGACAGCTTCGTCGTGACAGGCGATGTGTTCCGCGCCGCAATCCACTCCGCGTACACGCCGGTCGTAACCCGGTTGAATCCGCGCCCGGCTCCCGTAGACATGAACTATGCGCCACAAACCCGCAGCCTGTCCGGACGATGGGAACGCAAACTGACCGACTCGAGCGACATCGCTCTGCAAATCTCGTACGCGGGGTCGCACCGCAGTGAAGTGGACTTTACCGGGGATCTCGACACCATAGACGTCGACTTCCAGCACCGCATGCTGCTCGGGCTCAAACACGATCTGGTGTGGGGATTCGACGCGCGAACTTCCTCCGACCGGTATTCGGGCTTCCTGACCGCGGTGATCCTCCCCGACCACCGCCGCGACTTGCTGGTTTCGGGGTTTCTGCAAGACGAGATTTCTCTTTTGCCGGGTGCGTTGCAACTGGTCCTTGGAACCAAGGTCGAACGCAACAGCTACATGACCACCCCGCAGTTGGAGCCCGGAGCGCAACTGATATGGACGCCCAACGCCGCTAACACCGTGTGGACTTCGGTTGCGCGCGCCGTACGCACACCCGCCCGCTCGGATGTCGATATTCAAGTCATAATAAGCGCTGTTCCGTTGCCGAACGGCCAGTGGCTGACTCCAATATTGCTCGCGAACAAGCTTTTCAAACCCGAGACCTTGACGGCATTTGAGCTTGGGTACCGTTTTCAGCGCGCTCGCGCCTCTTTCGACATCTCGGGCTTTTCGAACCACTATGACCAGTTGCGCTCCTACGAAACCGGCGCGGTCATCTTCGCGCCCCTGGCAGGCGCCCCACCTCCGGTTTTGCCGTTGAGGTTAGCCGGCAACGTATACGGTGAGAGCCGGGGCCTCGAAATCAGCTCCGGGTACGAACTGACCGAGTCGGTGCGCTTGCTCGGCACGTACTCTTTCCTGAACATGCGCCTGCACAGGCTGCCGGTGAGCAACGATCAGAATTATCGCAATCCCGAAGGCGAGTCGCCCCGCCATCAAGGACGGCTCACCTGCTATTGGAACCTGAACCGAGCCATCACCTGGGACACCTCGCTCTACCTGGTGGATCGCTTACCGGCGCAACAGCTGGCCGGTTACGCCTCCATCGTGTCCCATGTCGGTTGGCAAGTTCGCAAGGGGCTTTACGCCGGCATTACCGCCGACAATCTCCTCGACCGCCGGCATGCCGAATTCATGCCCATTGTGGAGCGAACCGGCCGGGCCTCCGGCTCCTTCGGCCGCACAGTGCGAGCGAACATCGTGTGGAGCTTCTGATCCGTGATTGGCAGCGGGACAATGACGCGGCGGGCATGCACTCTGGGGTTTATCCTCGCCATGGCGACCGCCGCCCATGCCGCCCCCCCGCTAAGCGAATACCAGCTCAAGGCCGCCTACCTCTTGAACTTCGCCCGCTTTATCGAATGGCCGGATGCGAGCGGCAGCCGCGGCCCGATTATCGTGGGCGTGGTGGGAATCGATCCGTTCGGCGACACGCTCGAATCCGCTCTCGTCGGTAAGACTGTCCGGGGCCGCCCTTTTTCGGTACGCCGCTTCCGAAGCGTCCAGGAAATCGATGAATGCCACATGCTGTTCATCAGCTCTTCCGAAGCGCCCCGCATCGCGGCCCTGGTTCAACATTTCCTGAAGACCCCGGTTCTTACCGTCAGCGACAGCAAGAATTTCATCGATGCCGGAGGAGGCATCGGCTTCGTCGTGGCCGATAGCCGCGTACGTTTCGACATCAATCTGCAGGCCATTCGATCGGCGCAGCTAAAGCCCAGCGCGCAGTTGCTTGAAGTGGCGCACGCGCTGCGAGGGAGCTTGAAATGAGGCGTCTGGCGGACGCTTTCCGTAATTGGCCGATTCGCAAAAAGCTGCTGGTGATGATGATGTCCACCAGCCTGGCGGCACTCCTTCCGGCATGCGCCGCGGTCGCAATCTTCGATATAGGAGCGCTCCGGGACCGCATGGCGGAAGAGGTCGCAACCCTCTGCGGCATGTTCGGCCGGAACAGCCGGGCGGTTCTGCTATTTCAGGATAAAGCGGGCGCCGGTTCTCTGCTATCCGCTTTCTCCGCCCATGGTCATATCCAGGCGGCATGCCTTTACGACTCCTCCGGGGCGCGTTTCGCGGAGTACCGGAGAGACGCCGCGTTCGGGTGTCCGGAGAGCGTCCCACCCGAGCCCACGGTTATCGATTGGCGGCAGCTTCGGGTGCTCCGGCCCATCGCGACGGAGGACGACGCCGAGCGGATCGGCAGCATCGCCCTGTACGGCGATCTGGACGACGTGCACTCGAGAATCGTCCGCTTGGCGATGGTAATGCTGTTTGTACTTTGCGGATCGGCCGGGTTGACGCTAGTGCTATCCGAGCGCCTCCAACGTTTGATTTCGGGGCCTCTGGCCCACTTGGCGGCAACCGCGCAACGCGTTTCCGAGCAACAGGATTACAGCGTCCGCGCAAACAAGCAAGGAAACGATGAAATCGGCGCCGTAGTGGACTCGTTCAACCAAATGATGGAACGGATCCGGTTGTGGAACGCCGAGTTGGAAAACGCCAAGCTGCGCGCCGAGGAGGCGGCCCGGCTCAAGAGCGAATTTCTGGCCAACATGAGCCACGAGATTCGCACGCCGATGAACGGCATCATCGGCTTGACGCAGCTTGCACTCGATACGGAACTCACCGGCGTGCAGACCGAATACCTGCGCGCCGTGCAAATGTCGTCCGAATCGCTTCTTTCCGTGATCAACGACATTCTCGATTTCTCCAAGATCGAAGCCGGGAAAATGGCGCTGAATTCAATCGAATTCGATCCGGCGGAGGTAGTCGAACAGACGCTTCGCACGCTGGCCACGAGCGCGCACCACAAGGGACTGGAGCTTCTTTGCCACATCGGGCCGAATGTTCCGGCCATGGTTTTCGGGGACCCCATCCGCTTGCGGCAGGTGTTGATGAATCTGACCGGAAACGCGATTAAATTCACCCAAGCCGGGCAGGTCGCCGTCCACGCCGCGGTCCTGCACGGCGCCGGTGAATTGCAGCTACAGTTCACTGTCGCCGACACCGGTATCGGCATTTCCCGCGAACAACACCACCTCATTTTCGACGCATTCGTCCAGGCGGATGGGTCGATGACCCGCAAGTACGGAGGCACCGGACTGGGGCTTTCCATCTGCTCCAAGCTCGTGCCGCTCATGGGCGGCAGGATCTGGCTGGAAAGTGAAGCCGAGCAAGGCGCGCAATTCCACTTCACCATTTCCGTGTCTGCCGTTTCCGGAGCGAAGGAGCCTCTCAAGCCGGCTGCCCTGCGCGGCGTCAGGGCGCTGATTGTGGATGACAACGCCTTGAACCGCCACATCCTGGAAGGCCTGCTCCACCGCTGGGAAATGGATCCCGGCTCCGCCGCCGATGGCCCCGCGGCGCTGCGCCTGATCGAGTCTCATCAGACGGCCGGCCAGCCGTATGAATTGATTCTGCTCGACCAGCGAATGCCGGAGATGGATGGTTTTGACGTTGCCGCGGCGATCCAGGCGAAGCTGGGCGGGGCGGCGCCGACGATCATGATGCTTAGTTCCATCGACCTCGCCGCGGATGCCGCTCGTTGCCGCCAAGCCGGTATTCAACGCTACCTCGTGAAACCCGTGGTCAAAAGCGACCTGCAAGCGGCCATTCTGCAGGTTCTCGGGATGCGCTCGTCATCGCCGCCGCAAAAGTACGCCGCGCCGGCCGGCGCTGCCGGGCCGGGACTGCGCATCCTGCTTGCCGAAGACAACGCCGTGAATGAGCTTCTCGCCGTACGGTTGCTTGTAAGGCAAGGGCACACAGTCCGCAGCGCTCATAACGGGTTTGAAGTGCTCGACGCCTTGAGCCAGGAGGCCTTCGATGTCATTCTGATGGACGTGCAAATGCCCGGCATGGACGGTATTCAATGCACGCGGACCATCCGGTCCGGCGGAAGCGCCGCGGTGAACATCCCGATTATCGCTATGACGGCTAACGCGATGCAGGGCGATAAACAGATGTGCTTCGAGGCCGGCATGGACGACTATGTATCGAAGCCGATCGTGAGAGCGGATCTGTACAGCGCTCTGGAACGCGTCGGCCGCACTGGGACCCGCTCTGCCACAAACGCCGCCCCCGCGGACACCGTAAATCAAATAGCGGCAGACCCTTGCGTAGAGGTCTGCTGAAAGGGTGTCGGCGCGCCCAGCACCAGGCGCTCATGGGACCTGGCGCCGGACCCAAAGGCGGACGGGGGGCGAGCGCCCTTACCGGGCTTGCTGCAGGTACCGCCGATGTGGCCGGTAGCGCCTTCATCGAGCAAACGTGAAGCCCAGTCCGGCGGTATAGAGCAAGTCGTTGTTCTTGCGTCCAGGCACGGGGTTGCTCAAGTAACGGTCGCTGACGGATACCGTCCAGCGGAGCCATCCGGTCAGCGCAGTGGTTGCTCCCACATCGAAATTCATGCGGTACTGTCCGGTTTCCGTAAGGTTGTTAAACATTCGGAAGCCCTGGATCACATTGGTCCTGGAGTTGACTTTGAAGGTGAAATCGTCCCCCCAGTAGGCTTCCCCCGACTTCCGCGTGAACACCGGCCGCGGAGCGGGATCGAACGACTCGCGGTTGAAGGCGCCGCCGCCAAGGATGTCGAGCTTGCCGGCTTCCCCCGCCCAGAGATGGTAGCCGGCGCCGCCGCCGAGCACAACGCGCAAGTCCAGCGACTGAAACTTGTCGAATTCATCGTCGTTGAATCCGTTGAGGAATACTTTGCCGGTAAGGTTTCGGCCGTAGCCCCAACCGCCGCGGATGGCGTTTGCCGTCTGCGCATTCACGCCGTTGACCGTAGCCGAGGAGCGGATTGAGTTGAAGTACGCGGTTGTCCGGCTCGTACTGGACACACGCGCGAAGTTGAGCGGAGTTGTGACGGCCCGGGTTATTGCATTGCCTTTGGCGCCGGCTATCGCCAGACTTCCGGTTATCGTCCAGAGGTCCAGGAGGCCGGGGTGCAACAGACGCTCATGAGCTTTCTGTTCGGCGTCGTTGCGGAGGGCGACGATTTCACTGGGAGCGACCACTTGCGGCGCGCCCGGAACGGCGACCTGAATGCGGTTATCCTGCGTCCGGATGTCAGCCTTGACCGTCCGGTCGCCAGCCAGAACCACGTTTAACGGCTGATCGGTTGTGACAGAGGCAATATCGTCCCATTTGAGCGTCAGGGAACCGAAGTTCTTGCTCTGAATGGTTACGATTTGGCCATCTTTCTTGACGATGGCGCCGGTAACGCGATCACCGTCCTTCAATACGATCCGATCCGCCCACGCCGCGCCCGGCGACAGGCATGAGAAAGACAGGAAGATGGAGAGTTTGTGGCGTCTGATAAATGACATTGGTTGTGTAGTGAGGTTCTCTCGTTGTTGGAGGCGCAATCCTCCATGATCTCGAACCGCCGATGTCGTGGGTCTGTGCAATTTCGTTGCCGTCCGCGCGGCCGGAAAACTTTCACGAAAGCAACGATCGGAAATGATCGCCGGGTCTAACTACTTTCCGGCGCAAAATTCCTGACATAAGTTTCTTGTTTTCATAAGGCGTCGATCTGGCGGCGTGCTTGGTTGAACAGAATCGCTTTGTGCGACCCGCGAGGACAAAGATGCATTTCTGCGCTTTCCCTTTGGCACAGCGCGCCTTCCGATTGTCCGGAACATAATTTTCGAAAATGTCTTGACGTCGTTTCGGTCTTAGTATATCATCATTACTGATGACACGTAAGCAGGCCGCCGCCAGCCGCGACAGACTCCTGGCTCGACTCACCGACCTCGGTGACGTGCTGCGCGGGTCCCTGCTCGAACGATCCATTCATCATTCCAGCGGCTGTCGGAAATGCGCTCGGGGCGAAGGTCATCCTCTCTGGGTTCTGAATGTGGGCTATTCCGGGGGCCGAACCCGACAGTTAAGCATCCGCCCCGATCAGGTTCCTCAAGTCCGCAAGGCGTTGGATCATTACCGCCAAGTGAAAGAAGTACTGGAGGCACTCAGCGAAATCAATCAACAGATGCTTCGTCTCGATCGCGATGAGGCCAAGTCCAAGGAACCGGCAGAGTGATCACCACGCGCCGCCTTCAACGGAGTTTCGCCGACGGACTCATCTCCGAGGCCGTTGACGATCTGTGGGAACCCTGGATGCGCTATGCCGATCAGGCTTTGGAAGATGAGGCCCTGCTGCTGATCATTCAACAGGAACTCGCCAAGCGCTACAAGAAAAGCAAGACACGTGGCCGTCCTGGGACCACGGCCGAGATCATTCTGCGAATGATGCTGTTAAAGCATTTTCGCGACTGGAGCTTCGAGGATCTGACACGGGAAGTACGTGCCAATCTGGTTTATCGCGAGTTCACTCGGATCGGAGGCGGCAAGGTACCCGATGACAAGACCATGGGCCGACTGGCGCGTCAACTGGGGCCTGAGGTTGTCGAGCAACTCCATCAACGGGTAGTGAAGATCGCCCTCGAAAAGAAGGTCGCAACCGGCCGCAAACTCCGCGTCGACACCACGGTTGTGGAGACGAACGTCCACTATCCAACCGACAGCAGTTTGTTGGGCGATGGCGTGCGGGTGCTCACGCGTGTGATGAAGAAGGTCGGCCAGGTCGCGGGCCAAGTGGGAACGGCATTGCGTGACCGAACGCGTTCCATCAAGCTCAAAGTTCTGGCGATTGCCCGCGCCAGCCGCAACAAAACCGAGAGCGGCAAACAGAAGCTGAAGCAGGCCTATGTTGCGCTGCTGGAAGCCGCCAGCCGGGTGGTAGGGCAGGCCAAGACTTTTTCCCGAGAGATCGCCGAGCGCGTCAAACGCGGCAACCGCAAACTACTCGCCAAATCCAAACGTCAACTGGACGAAATGATTCCGCGCGTCCAACAGATTCTTCGGCAGACCCGGCAGAGAGTCCTGCATGGCAACACTCGCGCGGAGGGCAAACTCGTCAGCCTCTTCGAGCCGGAGACCGAAGTCATCCGCAAAGGCAAGGCCAAAAAGCCAAATGAGTTTGGCAAGCTGGTCAAGATCCAAGAAGCCGAAAATCAACTCATCACCCACTATGAGGTTTTGGAGAAGCGGCCCGCCGACTCGACCTTGTTGATTCCCTCGATCGAGCAACACATAAGACAGTTTGGTCACGCACCGGCAGCGCTGGCGGCCGATCCCGGATTCTTTTCCGCGGCGAACGAAAACGCGGCACAGACGCTGGGTGTGAAACGAGTTTCGATCCCCTCCAACGGGACTCCCGGCAAGCAACGCAAAGAACAGCAAAAGAAGCGATGGTTCAAGAAGTTACAAAAGTGGCGCACCGGTTGCGAGGGCCGCATCAGCGTCCTCAAGCGCCGGCACGGCCTCTATCGATCTCGATACCGAGGGCTTGGCGGAATGAAACGCTGGGTCGGCTTGGGAGTAATTGCAGACAATCTCATCCACATCGGCGACCACATGGCCGCCATCGATAAAACCAGATCATAGGTCTCTCTCCTCCGCCAAAATCTCCCCCCAAAAAAAA
>CAMDED010000201.1 GCA_945893365.1 Candidatus Sulfopaludibacter sp. SbA3
GGGCGGTGTCCCACCTCCCGTTGGTCGGCCCCGGAGATTGTACGGCGTATGGGCAGTTTTTGGTCATTCTCAACTCAAGAAAGGAGGCCCCGCGGCTGTTCGCTCCCTTCCTCCTTCAGGCTCATTCTTCGATTGGAATATACTGCGCCCGGCGAACGATAGAGCGCCTCCTCAGGGGAAGCCATCGCATTGGCCATGATCGCCGTAACCCTCCCGGCCGTAACTCTCGCCAAGCCTGTCGCCTTTCGGCAGCCTGGAAACGCCGGGGCGTGACGGCCGCCTCGGCCCCTTTCAACGGGGAAGGCCGGTTCATGGCTCTTGCAGCAATATGCTATCGTCGCGCCCATGGCGGCAAAGTCAATCCTCATCTTCGACAACCACCCTGCTGTCCGTGCCCTACTCGGCAATGAAGTGATCCTGATCAGGTTTCTGAACTCATGAGTGCGCGGCGTGCTAAAACGGGAGGGGTGTTTTTCAGCCGCCGGAGAACGCTTTCCCAGTCGCTAGACCATTCCGAAAAAACCGTGGGGTACGATGTGAACAGAGCATTGAAGTCATCAATGACGAAATGAAGGCGGAAGATCCATGAGCGTCGTGGAAGGAAACGATGGGAATGCAAGCGCCGGACCGCGCCCGGGCGGGATGGCTTGAAGAAGATCGAAGCGAGCGCGGAGACCGGAAATTCCGTCGAGCGGCTATTCCCGGCTTTGACCGATGAGTCGCTTGACCGCGATGCGTCCCAAGCCATCGCGGAAGGCGACGAGGAGTAGACGATGCCGATGCCTGACGTGCCCCTTGTTTCGCGAGCGGGAGCCGGCCTCCTTCCCTTACTCGATTTTGCGGTTTTCGAAATAGCGGAAGACGCTTCGTTTCACCTGGGTCAACCTCCGGAGTGGCTCGGGAATTTCCCTGCGAAAGCGCTATCGGCGTGTACCGCCGACGACCTGACGAAAGTTTTCCCCTACCTCGAAGCGTTTTTTCGCGAAGCCGCCCCCCTCTGGGAGGCGCGCAAACCGGCGCGGCTCTGCTCCGGCATCTGGACTCAGACCGGCGTCTCGGGGAAGGTGCACCGCCTTCGCGCCGCCGCCGTTTGCGTCGAGTCCCAGACGTTTCTTCTGATCGAGGCCGCCGAAGTTCTCTTGAGCGAAGCCCGGAGTTCGGTCGAGGCCGCTAACGACGCCGCGCTGGCCAACGACAAGATCGCGAATCTGAGCCGCGCTCTGGCGTCCGCCTGCGAGCAGTTGGCGGTACAGAACCAGGAGGTGGAACGCGCGACACACGCGAAGAGCGAGTTTCTGGCGAGGATGAGTCACGAGATCCGGACGCCGATGAACACCATCCTGGGAATGGCGGACCTGCTCGCGGATACTCCCCTGAATTCCGAGCAGAGCGAATACGTGCGTGTATTTCAGCGCGCCGGCGACAATCTTCTAAACCTGATCAGCGACATTCTCGATCTTTCCAAGGTGGACTCCGGGGAGATGGAGTTGGAGCACGCGGATTTCGATTTGTGCGACGTTCTCGAGAAAGCCTGCGAGATCGGCGCGATTCGCGCCCACGCCAAGGGACTCGAACTGAGCGGCCGCATCATGCCGGACGTCCCAACACTGCTCAGAGGGGATGCCGGGCGGCTGCGCCAAATCCTCTGGAACCTTCTGGGAAACTCCATTAAGTTTACCGATCATGGCGAACTGACCGTTCTGGTGGAATTGGATCCCGATCGCAAGGAAGACGGCGCGCTGCGTTTCGCAATCAGGGACACGGGAATCGGAATCGCACCGGACAAACTGGGGGCGATTTTCGAGAATTTCACCCAGGCCGACGGCTCGATTACCCGGAAGTATGGCGGGACCGGGCTTGGCCTCGCCATCTCGAGAAAGTTTGCAGAGTTGATGGGCGGCCGCATGTGGGTGGAGAGCGCGCTGGGGGCCGGGAGCGCCTTTTTCTTCACCGGGTTCTTTCAGGTCAGGGGCCTCCGGGCGGCGCCGCCCGACGAATTCGCCGGGCTCCGTTGCCTGCTGGTCGATGGCAACGCCAACCATCGCGCCGCGCTAGCCGACATACTGACATCCTGGGGCGCCGTGGTGGACGAATCGGATGGTCCCACGCTGCTGGCGAAACTGCATGCGGGTTCGCTTTCCCCGAATGTATATGCGATGGCGCTGCTCGACGCGCAGATCCCCGGCGCGGACAGTTTCCAAGTGGCGGCGGCAATCCGCGCCAACCTGAAGAGTTCGACGCAGGTACTGATGATGACGGCGACCGGACGCCCTGCGGACGCCGCCCGCTGCCGGGAGTTGGGCCTGCGGACGCTGCTCCGTCCGGTGCGCCGGTCTGAACTGATCGAGGTTTGGCGAAGCGGCGGGCCTGAAGGGCCGGCGAGCCCGCCCGGAGGCGCGGGCATCTCAACCGGCAGGGCGCCCGCGGCGCCGGATATCGGGTTGACGCGGATCCTCCTGGCCGACGACTCCCACGCCAACCGGTTCCTGATCCGCGCTTACCTGCGCGATTCCGGATGCGTGCTGGACGAGGCCGCGGATGGGCTCCTCGCAGTGGAAAAGTTCAAAGCGGGGACGTACCACCTGGTCTTGACCGACGTGGAAATGCCGGTTTTGGACGGTTATTCGGCCACAAGGCAGATGCGCGCGTGGGAGCGGGAGACTGGAAGGAGTCCCACGCCGATCCTGGCGCTCACGGCGCATGCATTCAAAAAAGAGACGCAAAAAAGTCTGGATGCCGGATGCAATGCCCTTTTGACGAAGCCCATCCAAAAGCTCGTCCTGCTGGAAGCGATCCGCCAACATGTTCCGCCCGTGGAGTCCGGATCGAAACGCGTGGTGGTCGACAGCTCACTCGAGGAACTCATCCCCGGGTACCTTGCGAACCGGCGTGCGGACGTCCTTACGCTTCGGGCGGCTCTCGATAGCGCCGATTTTCAAGCGATTCGAATGATCGCGCACAAGATACGAGGGTCTGGCGGCGGGTATGGTTTTCCGGTCCTGACGGAGCTGGGCGCGGCGATCGAGGGCGCCGCGCTGGCACAGGATTCCGAGGTTATCCGGAAGAACCTTACCGAACTCGACCTGTATCTGGCGAAGGTCGAGGTGACTTACGAATGAAGGCGGCGGAGTAACGGGATTTGGCGGAGGTAACGAATGAGAGTACGATTCTGGGGAACGCGGGGATCGATCGCGACGCCTGGCAGTGGGACCAACAGGTTCGGAGGGAACACCTCCTGCGTGGAGGCTGTTACGGATGCGGGCGTGCGCTTTGTCTTCGACTGCGGCACCGGCGCGCGCCTGCTCGGCGCCGACCTGGCGGCGCATGCGCCAAAACCCCTCAACCTGAACATTCTACTCTCCCATACGCACTGGGATCACATCCAGGGATTCCCGTTTTTCGCTCCCGTGTTCATGCCGGGAAGCCGTGTTGCGGTGTATGCGCCTCAGGGCAGCGGCCGCAGCTTGCCCCTTGTGCTGGCCGGGCAGATGGAAACCACGTATTTCCCGGTCGAACTCGACCAACTGTCGGCGGATATCACTTACCACGAGCTCCGGGAAGGCACGCACACGATCGCGGGAGTCGAAGTCACCGCGCAATACCTGAATCATCCGGCGATGACTCTTGGCTACAGACTTGAAGCGGACGGCGTCGCGGTTGTGTACATGTGCGATCACGAGCCTTTTTCCACTACTTTGTGGCGAACCGATTCCGAACCGGGGCGCGTCGGGTCCATCCTGCACGCGGGCGACCGGCGTCACGCCGAGTTCATGGCCGGCGCGGATTTTGTAATCCACGACGCGCAATATACTCCGGAAGAATATCCTCTCAAGAAAAATTGGGGCCACAGCACATATGAATACGTGGTGGAACTCGCTACTGCCGCGGGCGTGAAAAGCGTCGCCATGATGCACCACGATCCCACGCATGACGATGAGTTCATCGATCGAATTCAGGACCTGGCGCGGAGCCTTGCCAAGGCGCGCGGTACGTCCATGCAGGTCGCCTGCGCGTATGAAGGTTGGGAGGTGTCGCTTGCGCGGGGCGAAAGTGGGGGGGCAAGAGTTGCCGCGCACGGCAGCGTCCACTTGGACGGAGGAAACCGGATTCTGATCGTGGACGACGATCCGGATCTGCGTGCCTTGGCGCGGGTGGCCTTGGTCAAAGCGGGTTTCACGGTAGCGGAAGCAAGCGGAGGCGAGGAAGCGCTTGAGATCGCCGGAGAGGATCCGCCCGCCATGATCGTGCTTGATGTCCTGATGCCGGGGCTTGACGGCATCGAAGTCCTCCGGCGGCTTCGCGAGCTTCCCGCCACCAGAAACGTTCCGGTTCTCATGCTGACCGCTCTCGACAGCGAGGAGAGTATCCGCATTGGATTCGATCTTGGGTGCGCGGATTACGTGACCAAGCCGTTTTCCATGCCGCAGCTGACGGCGCGAGTTCGCGCGTGCCTTGCCCGAGCGGACGAAGCGGGGTGAAGGGCGGGGCGGGGGCAGACCTGGCGAGCCCGCGAGTGAGCCCCGAGGTCGCCGCACCGATGCCTCCCCGCCCATTTCGAATTCCAGTAAGCGACTCAATTTCGAATCGCAAGCCAGGCCGTTCGTAAACGCGGGCGGCAGCACGCGTGGAATCGGCCGTGAGCCCAGTTCGCCGGTTCACTGTGCCAGCCCCACTCGTCGCCTTTCGTTACCGCTGTCCGGCTCCGAACCGCTGCCGATCGGGCGGTCACCTGACGTTCGCCGTGCCGAACTCGAACCGCGCCTCCGTAACGTCGAGGCGTGCGCCGACAACGGCCGTGGCGAAGAATCCGGGACGCCGTGGCGACGCAAAACGGAGGTCGATCGCCGAGACGCGCATGGAACCCTCCTCTTCGGGCGCCGGTAGCGTCCACCAAAGCGGGAACTCGGCAAAGCGCAGGAATGCCTGGAAGACTTCTGTTTCGCGCGCTTTTTCGATGGCGGGCGAGAGTTCCGGCTTGTAGAAATACTGCCCCGTATGCGGGTCGAAGTCTCTTAGCAAATCGATATCGAAAACTGCCGCGAATTCATCGCCGTCAACTACGCCCCGCCATCGCAGCGGGTTCACCGCGGTCGGAAATGCGGCGGTCCTCCTCGGGACGCCTCCCGTGTAGACTCGCGAATCGAGTTCCGCGATTGCGCGATCATGCAGCATCTTGCGGCCGCCGGTATAAAGGAGCAGGAAACAGAGCGCGAAGATCGCGGCGCCCCGGCCCGAGCTCTTCCGCGCGCCGATTTCGGAGCTCACCAGACTCCCCAGGGCCGGGGCAAGCACTGAAATGAGCAAGGCGGCCCAGATCCAGACGTCGACCACGCCGTTTGCGTCGAGGCTGAACCAGCGGTCCGAAAAGGGAAGCAGGTAGCGCACGCCGTATTGATTCGTGCCGTCGAGCGCGAGGTGCGACGCGACGCCCGCCAACGAAATCAGGTACGCGTTGCGCCATGCGAACGGACCGCGCGAAATCAAACGTACGAGCAGCGCCGGCAGAATGGCAACCAGGGGCAGCCCCACGAAAGAGTGAGTGAGGTGCCGATGATACTTAAGGTACGCGATCGAATCGAAGAAAGCGCTCGCCACGTCGAGGTCGGGCGCATTCGCCGCCAGGATCAGCAGCCACGCCGCGCGCGGGCAGGCTTTGTGGAGACCCGCCCGGCTGAGCGCAAGACCTGTAAGGGTGTGTGTGAGGTTATCCAATCGCGCCGCTTAGTGGGGCTGTACGGCGTCGACGAGATGGGCGATATTTGTGAAGCCGTTCATCGCGAGGCGGCACGACGGTTCGTCGCCATGGAAGCGCGGCGCGTGGAACGTAAACGGTGGCACGTAGACGATATCGCCTTCGGTCGCGATCACAGGGTCCTTCAGGCCTTCGATCGGATACATGATTTTCCCGGTCATGATGAGCCAAAACTCGGCGCATTCCGGGTGATAATGGCCGCGCATCTTCGGATCGTACGGAGGAAGTTTACTCGCGTTTCCATAAATAATGTTCGAAACCGCGCGGTCGTCGTGCACGAAGCGGCCTCCCCGGTAGTCGGGCTGCTTGGCGAGTTCAAAAAGGTTGATGTGCGGTTTGTTTCCGTTCTCCCACGCGCCGGGCCTGCGGTTGAGGCGAACGGGAGTCCATTCCCATCCCGGCATCTTCGGCGGCTCGACGTCTTTCGGATAAAGCGTTTTTGCCTTGGCGATGTTCACTTCCCAGCGCAGCGATGGCTTGCCGCCGACGGTCTCCATCGAGAAGATGGTTTGCATCGGGGCCTGTACCATCGAGCCGCGCGTCGCCGTGAACGGCTCCTGGCCTTCGATCTCGAAGCGGATTTCGCCCTCGAGCACAACCCACCAGGCGCGGGTATCGGGATGGAAGCGGCGCGAGACCTTCGTGCCGGGCGCCGAGTAGATGTACTCGCCGTGGAGATGGTCGTCGTCGACTACGATCTGGCTCCAGTCCGCGTGTCCTTTGTGGGCGGCTTTTACATCGGCGATTTTGGTGTGAGGTTTGTGGGGCGGCGTGTATTTGGGAACCTGAAGCGGCTTTTGCGCCCAGGAGGCTTCTTCGTTCGAGACACGGCGTTGCGCAAGCGCGTTTGAGAGCAGCAGGATGCCGGCTCCCGTCGCTAGAAGAATGGCTTTCATTTTCATAGTGTCGATTAAACCACAAGCGCGGGTCCGGTAGTGGAACCGGCCTCCCGGCCCAATGTCGCTTAGTTTAGTCGATCGTGGCCTCTCAGCATTCGGTTTCAGAAGTTCACCCAGTATTCCCGGCGCCCATGGAGGGATGAGTCCATGGGCTCCGGGGAGCGCCGTTTAGGGTCGGTTTCCGAGTGGCCGACCATACGCCCGGAGCGGCAGTCGCCCACATCCACGGTTTGGGCGTTTTTTGTCCAAGTGGACGGGGAAGAAAGGGCCGAGCGCGATGGCTCTTACGGGCCGGACTCTAAGGCTGCGAGGACGGGCCATTGTCACATGCCGAAATGAAATCTTCCCAAAGACGTAGTACGCGCCCAGCGAGTTGGAATGCGTCGTGCTGTCTGCCGTCGCTCAAGACCGCCAATGATACATCGGAACCGAGATTTCCGGTGCCGGGTGAATACTCGCGAACTTCCGACGGCGGAACAGGCTGGCTTGGGCGACTGATCGAATAGTGTTTGTGAGAGTTCGCAAGATCGCGGCAGAGGCGCATGTCCTCATGCGCGTCGAAGAACGCCTGCATGTCCACCGAGGTAACTCTTCCCGCATTTTGGAGCCAATCCCTAAGGTGGAGGGCGTTTTCAAAGAATGCGCATACAAGTCCAATTTCTCCTGGGCCACGTCTCTGTCCAGACGACGACGGCCTTGTTGAACGACAGCCGCGGTTCGAAGCAGTACCAGGCGACAAACTCATCGATAGCATGGCGGTATCCCCGCTGGGATTCTTTCGAGGGCAAGCTGTTCAGGACTGCCGATTTTGCGTGGTCGAGATCGGGTAGATTCAAGGTCTGCTTCGGAGAAGACTTACTGCCGCGTTTGCCACGTTTCATGACTGGGGCCTCCATGCCCCGCATTCGAGTACGTGGCGAGATCGCCGAGTGCCGACGGCGCTACACTAGGGACGAGGGGAGAAGACCATCGTGGACGCCTTGGCGGAGAAACTGGACGCTCGATTGCGCGAATGGAAACCGGAGACAGCGGCCGAAGCCAGAGAGCGCATCGCTGAGGTTATCGAGCTCGCCGATCACGACGTCCTAGATATCGCGCACTCGCGCGCCGCCGAACAGGAGGTCCTCGACCTGCTCGATGAACCCCCAACCCGGTGAGATCTGGCTGGCTGATTTGGGACTCGCTGCCAAGACGCGTCCCGTCGTCATTGTTTCCCGCCAAGACCCCGACCCGCCGCGGGCTCTCGTCTTGTACGTGCCTCTCACTACCCAGCGGAGAAACAGTCCGTATGAAGTGCCGCTACCGCGGCATCCCTTTCTTGATCGTGAATCCGTAGCCAATGTTCAAGGATTAGGATCTTTGCCAACCGTGCGTCTTGAACGCAAGATTGGCAGGCTTTCCGTGGGAACAATGGAGCAACTGAAAGACGCGCTGACTTTTGCCCTGGATCTTGGACGGGCTTCCGAATGAGCGCCTAGCCACCCCGGCGATCCGTCGATGCCGCGCCACTTGGCTGTATTCCATCCCGTCGAAGTGGCGCTCTGGACGAATCAAGCGCCACTCGGAAATAGCGGTTGCAGTGCTGGAGGCTCCCAAGTCCGGATCCGGGAAGTTGCGCGGCATTGCTCGCGAAAGACGCCGCGGTGCATGTTGAAGGGACCGACGAGCGGCCGCGCGCCGTGACGAAGCGTTTCCTGACACTTGCTGGTGTTGCTCGCAAATACGTGAGTGAACTTCTGAAACCGAGTGCTAAGCGTCCTCACCTCCTCGGCCCTCACAACATTTCAAAAATATTTTCCTCAATCCCTTCAACCACTTCCGCCTCCCAACCCCCATTTCCCGCTCCGCCCCATGCTATCCCTCATCCAGGAGCCGCATCATGCCCAGACCTTCGCCCGACCCCCACACTCCCGGTGACCACGCCGACGAGCTCATCGCCCTCACCGCCCCATACAGCCACTTCCACTCCCCCGAAGGCCAAGCCTTTCTCTCCATCCCCGTTGGCTCCTCCCATCAGGTCGTCGCCGCTCACAGCCAGCCTTTCCGCGACCATCTCGTCAACCGTTTCCGCGACGCCTTCCACCGCGAACCCCGCCCCCGCAAGCTCAACCAGGCCCTCCAAGCCATCGCCTCTTACTCCTTTCGCCCCCCGACCGTCCTCTACCCAACCACTCGCCCCGTCTTCCTCCGCGCCGGTTACGCCGCTTCGCCCGCCCCCGACTCAGGCGCAGCCCCAGCCTCCGCGCCAGCCCTCGCGCTCGACCTCGCCAACGACGATGCCCAAACCGTCGAAATCCGTCCCAACTCCTGGACCGTCGCCGCCAACCGCGACGCCTGCTTCATCCAGGCCCGCACCCAGTCCCCGCTCCCCATCCCAACCCCCGCAAACTCCCCGGATTCTCCCGCCTCCGCTCCTCCGGACTTCGAACCCCTCGCCCGCTTTCTCCGCCTCCATCCCGCCGCCCCCGCCTTCCACCGCTGCCTCGCCTGGCTCCTTGCCGCCATGCGTCCTTCCGGGCCTTATCCCATCCTCGTTCTCCGCGGCCTCGCCGGCTCCGGCAAGTCGACCGCCGCCCGCGCCCTCAAATCCCTCCTCGACCCCGCGCTCGCGCCGCTCCTCCCAGCCCCTTCCAGCCGCCGCCAGCTTTTTAAGGATGCCGAACGCCACTGGATTCTCGCCTTCGACCACGTCGGGCGCATTCCCAACCAAGTCTCCGACGCCCTCTGCACTCTCTCCTCCGGCATCGCCCATGCCGTCCGCGAACCCGAGTCGCGCCGCGCGCCCGCCGTCTACAACCTCCAGCGCCCCCTCATCCTCGTCTCGACCACCCGCCTCAAGCTCAACGCCGACCTCGCCGCCCGCGCCCTCTTTGTCGATCTCGACCCCGTCCAACCCCTCTCCTCATCTGCCTCCGATTCCGCCCCGGACTTCGAGCCGCTCCGCGCCCCGCTTCTCGCGGCGCTCTGCACCGCCGCCGCGCGCGCATTGGTGGATTCCGCTCCCACCGCCCCCGCACGCGACTGGTTCCGCGCCTCTTCCCTCGCCTCCGATGCCGAGCTTGAAACCGCCTTCCACCCGGTCCCTTCGCCGCTTGCCCAAAGTCTCGCCTCCGCCGCTCCGTTCACCGGCGCCGCCACCGATTTGGTCAAGGTCATCCATTGGGAAGGATCGCCGCGCCATCTGTCCCAGGAAGTCGCCGCGCTCACCGACCCCCGGCTCACCATCCGGTTTTTTCATCTCCGTGGGGAACGAAAAATCGAAATCTCACTCTCTGCGCCACCCAATTCCCAACTCGATGAAAACAAACCTGATCCCGCGCCACCCGCCCGCCCGCCCCAAACCTCTCACTATCCCGTCCGGCATCCTCGGACCAGCCTTTCCGTCGAACCCTCCAGAGCCCTCAACCCCAACGTTCAGCCCCAAAACGCCCTTGATCCAGCCCCTCATCCCGAAACCGTCTATCCCGTGGAACCGTCCCGCGCCCCGGCCGCGTCAATCAGTCCCAATACGCCCCAAACCCTGCCCCCCGGCCCCCGATCCCCAGTCCCTAAGCCCCAACCCCCCGCCGCGCCGTGCCTCCGCCCGCCGCACAGTCCGGAAAACTCCCCAGCCGTCCGAAAAATTCCGCCCAAAACAGTATATTCCAATCGAAGAATGAGCCTGAAGGAGGAAGGGAGCGAACAGCCGCGGGGCCTCCTTTCTTGAGTTGAGAATGACCAAAAACTGCCCATACGCCGTACAATCTCCGGGGCCGACCAACGGGAGGTGGGACACCGCCCCCG
>CAMDED010000202.1 GCA_945893365.1 Candidatus Sulfopaludibacter sp. SbA3
ACATCAACCCTATGCTGCCGCGTGCCCAATTCCTCCATTCCTCCCTCTCTCCCGCCAAAATTCTCCATCGACAATCATCCCCGACACGAAAATGCCAGGATCTCCCAGCACTTCGTGGAATTTCCTTACTTGGTTGCGGAATCGCTGCAGACTTACATTTAGACTAGGATTCTGATCAGATTTCGTGCTAACATTGAACGATAGTATGACAAGAGTCAACATTCAGGACGCCAAGACCCACCTCTCGCGTTATATTGATCGGGTCGAACAGGGCGAAGTGATCATCGTGTGCCGGCACAATCGGCCAGTGGCCGAACTCCGCGCTATTGAGACTTCGCTGGCGCGTCCGGCCCGCGTTGCCGGACTGTTGAAGGGCCGGATACATTGGGAGCCCGATGCCTTCGCCCCAATGACCGCTGAGGAGCTTGCTGAGTTTGACGCTGCGCCAGTCTTTCCCCCGGCGGGTCAGGCGTGAAGCTGCTGCTCGATACGTGCGCTTTCCTCTGGTTCCAGGCGGATTCTCCCCAACTGTCCCCGACTGCACGCGCCCAGATTCTGGACCCCACTAACGAGGTCTACCTCAGCGCGGTGTCAGCCTGGGAGATTGCCCGCAAGTACGCACAGGGAGGAATCTCCTTGCCGTCGCACCCCGCGACCCTGATCCCGGCGGTTCGCAAAGACTCAGGAATCGCCAGTCTTTCACTGACGGAAACGGACGCGCTTGCCGCTGAAAAGCTGCAACGTTTCCACAAAGATCCTTTCGACCGTATGCTGATCGCTCAGGCGCTCATGGGCGGACTTGTGATCGTCACGTCAGACCGCGCCTTTGAGCCCTATCCCGTGCGCGTGATCTGGTAGACGCACGCCGATGTTCTCCCGGTAATCGCGGCGGGGTTGGCTCCCCAGTCTGGACACGTCTCGAACTCGCCAAGGGACCCCGCAGTTTCCGGATGCGCCGTCATTCGGGCCAAACCGTGCTGGTAGCCCTACCCTTGGCGACTATAGTTACTCAAGGTTGTGGCGCATGTTCGAGACTGGTCGCTCTGTCGCAGAAACGGACACCGAAACCGCGAGCCATCTCATCTCTAGCGCTATATGTTTCAACCGCTTACACTTGGCACGCCCCGTGCGTTGGTAGCTGCTGGCAGTCGAAGTGCAATTCGTCGCGGACTTGGTGGCGTCTGTGACACGCCGGAACTGACAAAGGAGCCGTTCATGAAGATTGGATCAACAAGTTGGATCAACCCGCTATATGAGTATTGATGCCCACATTCGACTCGCCCCAACATGACAGAAAGGAGGCTAACGATGAACAAGCAACTGTGGACCGGGACGAGATTGCTTCTCGTAGCATTGACCCCAATCATGGCGGCAGAGCTGGACAGCCATCTGCTTCCTCGATACCAGTTGGAAGGCCGTAAACCCCTGACCTACAGCCTCACGGAGCGGATGAAGCACTACCGAGTGCCCGCCATCTCGATCGCGATCATTCGCGCCGGAAAGATCGACCGCGTTGAGGCATGGGGCGTGGTGGAAGCCGGCGGGCGCAAGGTGAACCCCGACACTCTGTTTCAGGCCGCGTCAATCAGCAAGCCAGTTTCGGCGTTGGCGGCAGTCCACATGTCGCAATACGGCAACTTTGGCCTGGATGACGACGTTAAAACAAAGCTCAAGAGCTGGCAAGTGCCGAAGTCTGAGTTCAACGGCAGCGTAACGCTGAGGCGGCTGCTGAGCCACTCGGCCGGATTGACGGTGGACGGATTTCCCGGTTACGCGTCCACGGCGGAACTCCCCACGGTTCCGCAGATTCTCGACGGCGCAAAGCCCGCAAACACCGCCGCCGTTCGCGTCAACGTCGAGCCGGGATCGATCTGGCGCTACTCGGGGGGCGGCTACACGGTGATGCAGCTTCTTCTCAGCGACGTGAGCAAGATGGCTTTCCCAGAGCTAATGCACAAAATGGTGCTCAGCCGGATTGGCATGACTCGGAGCACGTATGCGCAGCCGCTGCCGGAAAGCTGGCACGAAAACGCTGCACGCGGGCATCATGGGGATGGAAAGATGGTCGAGGGGCGCTGGCAAACGTATCCTGAGATGGGACCGGCGGGCCTTTGGTCAACGCCCGGCGATCTGGCGCGATTTGCGATCGAGGTGTGGCGGTCGTCACGGGGCGAATCGAACAAGGTGATTGAGAAAGCGTCCGCCCTGGAGATGCTCAAAGTGCAAAAGGGCGAATATGGCCTGGGATTCAGCATCGAAGGCGAAGGCGCGGCGCTGCGATTCGGGCACGGCGGATCCAACGACGGATTCAAATGCAACCTCGTGATGTTTCGCGAATCGGGCGACGGGATCGTCGTGATGACGAACGGCGATAATGGACCGAACCTGACGAATGAACTGGTGCGCGGCGCAGCCGATCTGTATAGTTGGCCGGCGCTCAGGGCCGAAACCAGGAAAGCCGCCACGCTACCGGCGGCGGAGCTTGCGAAGTACACAGGCACGTTCGAATTTGACGGACGGTTTAACGGAGCGCGGGTGCGCGTGGCTTTCGAAGACGGCCGGCTCTGGGGATATCCGCCCGGCGACCGCCCACGATCGGAGTTGGTTCCTGAGTCCGCCGAGTCATTCTTCCCACTGGGCGAAACACTGCCTCCTATCAAATTTGTTCGCGGCCCGCAAGGGCAGTGGGATGAACTCGAGATCCCTTCCGCGGTAAGGGCAAAGCGGATTCCAGCCAAGTAAACGACCATATTGATTTCTGGAACGCTTTGCTTCCCGGCATAAGGGGTGATCGCGGGCGCAAAACGTCCGCGATCACATCTATCAGCCGGAGCGCAGCCTGTGCTCAATCAGGTCTTGCGCACTGCCCGTAATCGCGCTCGCGGCCGAGTTGGCCGAACTGATTGAGTGATGGTCTGCGCGTTTGCCGCACGCACAACCATGCTCACAAGGGAGAATCTGAGTGATGCGCCTTCCGGCCCTGTCCCTCGCCATTGCCTCGCGATCCTTGCGGCGCCGGACTCCTTCGCATTTCGAACGCCAGACCATGATGCGCCCGATTGAGGTGGCTTCCACCGGCGGTACCCAGCGGTGGGGGATGCCAATGAAAGCAAACCTCATCGGGGGCGTCGAATCGAATGCCTTCCAAGACGCCGCTGTCGATTCGTAGGCGTGGCTGAACAATCAGCGGCACGCAAGCGTCAGTCTCAAGACGGCGCCGGTTCACGCGCGTGATCTCCGACTCCAGTCGGCGCCCTGCCGCGCAGCACATTTACGGATCGGCGCGGGTCTCATTCTGGTGCGATTACCCGACCGAAGCCGTGCTGGAGGGAGTAGACCCTATGGCGCGACCGTCATGCGAGTGCTAACCTCACGTTCATGCGACATTCGCGCGCCGAAGGCGCGGTTCAATTCCACAACCAGCCTTCCGGGCCGGATGAGACAGGCCGTCGGGCAGTTCGGATTGGACTTCCTGCCACCGTATCGCCCCGATCTGAATCTCCTCGATCGAGTCTGGAAACTCACGCGTCGGCTCTGCCTCCACAATCGCTAATTCGGCTTGCTGGACGGCGTCGTTGCGGCCGTCGAGACCCGTTCGCTGAATGGACCAAACCCAACGACGCCCTACGCCGACTATGCGCAATTACTTAACACCGCTCTGTCTAGAACAGGTCTGAGTTGACAGCCCCCAGGACCAATAGAATATAGGACATGATTCTTCGTCTATATCCCGCTCCGTTAATCGGCGCCGTTGCCCTTTTTTTCTCTTGCATCGAGGCCTCTGGAAGCGCGCTCGTTGTGTCGACAATCAGGACTGGTCCCCCTTGCTGTGGAGAGGCGATAGGTATCGGAAATCCAGACGTGAGGCTTCAGCCGGCTGTCCGATTTGTCCCAACTGCCGACTTCTTGCTGGATTCCATTACATTCGATCTGGTCAGCTCTTTCGGTAGTGGGGCAATAGTCGCCCAAATTTACTCGGAGTCCGGAGGTCTTCCGGACGCCCTACTTTACTCTGCTATAGCGAGTGGGCCTTCCCCAACGCTGGGTGGGCTCTTCAGCATAGGGGCCGCGGCGCCTTTTATCGTGCTGAGTGGGCGGCCTTATTGGCTGACCGGAACGAACACCGATCCGAATTCTCAGAGCTACTGGTGGTACAGCGATCAAATGGGATGGCGGGCAGCCCGCGATATCCCAGGCAGGGGCGGCGCCGGATTTCCAAACTGGGGAAATGCCAATGGCGGCGGGCCTGCCGGCGCTGGTACAAATCAATCCCTCGTGCTGTCATTTGAGATTACAGGCACTCAGGTACCCGAACCGTCAGCAAAGTCATTAGAGTTGGCGGCACTAATTGTCCTATTCGGTTGGCGAAGCGTACAGTCAAAGAACGCCTCTGACCGACAATCGAAGTGGTCCATGCGACGCTCTCTGTAACGTCGAACGTTGTCTTCCAACTAGCCAAAGTCGCACCGGCGGCGCGGCTGTAGCCTCCCCAAGACGCCTTTCCGCCCATCCGGCACTGCCGTCAGGAGACTGGCCGCGCTTCCGCAAAGCTTCCTGATTTACCGGGCTTCGTCGGGTACGTTGCGCTTCCGCCGGCTGCGGATTTCGCGCACCGCGTAAATGCGCCTGTCCTGGCTCTCGAAATACGTCCGGATCATCACTTCCCCCAGCAGCCCCGTGCTGAACATCATCAGGCCGGCGAGCAGCAGCAAACAGCCCGCGATCATCAGCGGCCCGTGCTCGATCACGATTTCGTGGCCCGTGAGCTTGTAGACCGCGAGATAGCTTAGGATCAGTCCGCCGATAGCGGTTCCAGCCAAACCGAGCGCGCCGAAGAAATGCATCGGCCTCGTGAAGTATTTCATCAGGAACTTGATCGTGAGAATGTCGAACATCACGCGGAAGGTGCGGCCCAAGCCGTAGTGCGACTCGCCCGCCGGGCGCACTACGTTCCGGATGGGCACCTCCGCCACGCGCGCGCCATAAATGCTCGCGAGAGCCGGAATGAAGCGGTGCAGCTCGCCATAGAGATGGACGTCTTTGAGAACTTCGGACCGGTACGCCTTGAACGTGGTCCCGAAATCGTGGAGTTGGATTCCCGATGCCTTCGCCATCAGCCAGTTCGCGATACGCGAAGGGAGTCTCCGTGTCATGGCGTTATCGACTCGATCTTTCCGCCAGCCGCTCGCAATGTCGTACCCTTCGCGGATCTTGGCGAGCAGTAGCGGAATATCTTCGGGCGCATGTTGCAAATCGCCGTCCATCGCCACAATGACGTCGCCCGCGGCTTCGTGGAAGCCAGCCGAAAGCGCGGCGGTCTGCCCGAAGTTGCGGCGCAAGCGGATCACCTTCAAGTGTCCATCGGTCTCGACGAGGTTCGCGAGCAGCTCGAAACTGCGGTCGGTCGAGCAGTCGTCTACAAACAAGATCTCGTAGGGAGTGCGAAGGCCTTCGAGAACCGTGGTTAACCGGTCGTAAAGGGGGAGCAGCGAAGGCTCTTCGTTGTGAATCGGAATAACGACGCTCAACATGACGGTACCAAGCATAGTGTATCGCGTTTGCTTGCTCCAGGGCGCGGATATCGGCTACCCTCGAAGAACATGGCGAATGGACCGCAGCACATTGCCGTAGTCGGCGCGGGCGCGTTCGGCGGCTGGACCGCCCTTCATCTGCTGCGCGCCGGAGCACGGGTCACACTTCTCGACGCCTGGGGACCCGGTAATTCCCGCGCCAGCTCCGGAGGAGAAACCCGCATCATCCGCGGCAGCTATCTCGACCGGATCTACGTGCAGTTGACGGCTCGCTCGCTCGCGCTGTGGAAAGAGAATCAGACGCGCTGGGACCGCCGGATCTTCCACCAGATCGGCATGGTGCGCTTCGGGACGGCCGGCAGTCCGTATCCGAAAGTGGCTCCGCCGCTGTTGCGCGAGGTTGGTATCGCCTTCGAGGAACTCACCGTCGCGCAAGCGGCGCGCCAGTTTCCGAAGGTTAATTTCGAAGGCGCGGCGTGGGCGCTGCACGAGCGCGACGCCGGTTATCTGCTGGCTCGCCGCGGCTGCGCCGCGGTTGTCGAGGGCTTCGAGCGCGAGAACGGCGCATACAGACAACTCGCCGTCGAGCCGGGGACCGTCTCGGGCGGGTCGATGCGCAACGTGAAGCTCTCGGACGGTTCGACGCTCACGGCCGATCAATTTGTTTTCGCCTGCGGGCCCTGGCTAGGCATGGTCTTTCCGGACGCGATCGGAAATCGAATCAAGCCGAGCCGTCAGGAGGTGTTTTTCTTCGGCACGGCGGCCGGCGACCCGGCTTTTCTCGATCATCGAATGCCGACCTGGATCGATAGCTCCGATCTCGGGTTCTATGGAATTCCGGGGAATGAGTGGCGTGGTTTCAAGATTGCCGACGATCGGCACGGCGCCGCGTTCGATCCAACCTCGGGCGACCGCGCGCCATCGCCCGAAGGGATTCGCGCGGCCCGCGAATACCTCCATTTCCGCTTTCCCGCGATGAAGGGCGCGCCGCTGCTTGAGGCGCGGGTCTGCCAGTACGAGAACAGCCCGGACGGCAACATTATTCTCGACCGCCACCCCGGTGCGAAAAACGTCTGGCTGCTCGGCGGCGGCTCGGGACATGGCTATAAACTCGGCGCGGGTCTCGGCGAGCTCGCGGCGCAAATCGTGCTTGAAAAGCGCCCGCCGGAGCCGTTTTTTCAGTTGGCGCGATTCGGCGCTAGGCCGCCGGCTTCACGCTAACCGGTTTAGGTCCAGGCGGACTCCCCTTCGACGATACACACGCGCTGGTTCACTGGCAATCCTTCGAACCGCTGCCTGAGGCCGCTTGGCCACCATACCTCCAGCGCATCGACCGACGTCAGTTGCGCCAGCCCGAAATGCTGCTGCGGCGGCAGGCATCCGAAATTGCTGCCCCCATTGACCACCCGATGCTGTTCGCGGCCGCCGGCCACCAACTTCAGCCGGGTCCCGATCGCATCGCGATTGCTCTTCACTCCCGTCAGCCGCACCGCCAGATAATTTCCCGGCCGCTGCTTCGGACAGAACACCGACGTGGTCATCAGGTCTCCCGGATAATTTCCTCCGGCTCCCGAGAGAATGCTCAGCCGTCCATCTCCGAACAGGTCCGCGCAGTTGAGCCCATGCCCCTTTCCGAGGAACGGCAGTCCCGCCGCGAACGTGACGTTCCGGAATCGCTTCCCGTCATTTTCCAGAATGACGACCGGCTCGGTGCGATCCATCAGCGGACCGCCGTTCCCCAGAGCCAGATCGGGATAGCCGTCGTTATTCAGATCGGCGGAATTCCCGCTCATGCTCCCCCAGCACTCTTGAATCCCGAGCTCGCGGCCGATCGGCGTGAACGTGCCGTCGCGATTGTTCCGGTAGACGCGCGTGGGATGCCCGTACGGCGGCGCCTCGCCCGTGCGCAGGGAATGAATCACGTCCTCGTGAATCGCCCACGAGTATTGAATAATGTCCAGCCAGCCGTCGTCGTCGATGTCGCAGAACTGAGCCCCGAACGCCAGCGTGTAGTTGTCGAGCCCCGAGCCCACGGTGACATCGGTGAAGGTCCCGTCGCCATTATTGCGGAACAGTTGCGGCGGCCCGATCGCGTTCGAGAGAAACAAGTCCGGGTACCCGTCGTTGTTGTAATCGCCCCACGAGTGCCCAATACTCGGCCAGACCGAGTGAATGCCCGCTCGCGCCGCCACCTCCGTGAACGTCCCGTCGCCGTTATTGTGAAACAGCCGGTTCTGCGTCTTCCGGTCGAACAGCCCGCCGAGGTTCGTGCACACGAAAATATCCAGCCGGCCGTCGCAATCGTAGTCCACCCAGGAGCATGAAAACGACGGCCCCCAGCAGCCCACGCCGGCCTCCTTGGTGACGTTCGTGAACGTGCCGTCTCCATTGTTCCGCCACAGCTCCGCCTCGCCGCCGAAAAATCCCATGCGGCAGACGAACAGATCGGGATAGCCGTCGTTGTTGTAATCGCCGGCGGCAATCCCGAACGTGTTCACGGCGCGGTACAGTCCCGACTCCACGCTCGCGTCTCGAAACGTGCCGTCGCCGTTGTTGCGGTACAGGCTGACACCGCCGTGCGCCGCGGCCATGGCCACATCGAGCCGCCCATCGTTGTCGCAGTCGAACACGGCGATCCCGCGCCCGCCCGCGGTCTTGTCGAGCCCGGCCTGGGCCGAGATTTCCCGGTACTCGACCGTTGGCTTCTCCCATCCGACCTTGACATCCATGCGGTGTTCGGCCGGAGTGTCCGGGGGATACCCGCCCAGCCGTTGCGCCGCGAGCCACACCCACATCCGCGCCGGAGCGTTCTCGGGATCCGCCGTGAGCGCCGCGCAGCCCGCCCGCACCGCGGCTGCGAACTTGCCGGACATGTAGCAGGCGACCCCCGCTTCGTGCATCGCCGTCGACCGCAAAGATGCGTCCGCCTCCGCCGCCCGCTCCAATTCCCTGGCAGCCTCCTCGAATCGCCCCACTTTCACCAGCGCCCGGCCGACCAGCGTCCGCGTAGCCGAATCCTGGGGATGAGACTTCAGCCAGTCGAGCTGCCGCTCGATCAGCTCGCTGTATTCGAGCCGCACATAAACCGGAAACTCCGAGAATATCTGGATCGAATATTTCAGGAACTCGATGTACCGCGGCGCCCCGATCACCCGCAGCGCCGCCATCCCGCGCAGCCCAGCCGACGCCATTAGCGTCCCCAACGAGAACGGCGCCTGCAGGGGCAGCAGCAGACTACGCGGGTCTTTCCAATCCACGAACCGGAACGACGTGTTCGCCGCCCGCAGCCAGCTCTGAAGCGCGCCCGGCAGCGCCGCCGGATCGCGCGGCATGAAGTAGGCGATTCGAGCTGTCCGGTTCGCCAGATCCGAGAGCGCATGGTCCAGGTCCCTCGGCCCGTCAACCGGCGCCAGCGCCTCACTGTCGCGAGCAACGCCAGCCGCGCTCTCCATCGTGCGCTGCACGGCTGCGATCGCCGCTTCGGCGCCGATGAAGCCCGCTTCGGCCATCTTGAAAGAGAGGTTGAAGAAACTATCGAGCAGGCTCATCTGGGATTAAAGCTGATTGGGAAGCCGGTAATACACCGTCTCGATCGCGCAGCCGAAGCTCGCCGTTTCCGGTCTCGCGATCGGCTCGCCCGCCAGGAACGAGGCAATCGCCGGTTCCAGGTAGGCGAGATACTCGTCATCCTCGGGAAGCTTGAAATTATCGACCGCCCCGCGATAGAGCAGTGTTTTTCCGGCGTCGATCAGATAGCAGCGCGGCGTCTGCTGAGAGCGCCATTCCCGCGCCACCGCGCCCGACCGGTCGAGCAGGATCGGAAACCGCAACCCCCTTTGCCGGACCGCCGACTGCATCTGCTCGATAGTTTCGCCATACCTGGATGCAATCCCCGCGAATCCGAGTTCCGGATGCAGTTCGGTGAACGAGTTGAAATACCGGTCGTAACGCACACAGTGCGTGCAGATTCCCGACCAGAAAACCATCAGGACGCCGCGTTTTCCATTGAGGTAACGATCAAGCGAGCCTTCACCCGGCCCATCCAGCAGCGGCAGGGAAAATTCGGACGCGGGCCCGCCGACCTGTTGAGAGGACATTCCAATATTGTATTCGAAGGCAAGGACGCCTAGAGTCTCGTCGGGAAATAGGAGTGCGCGACATGGAAGTGAGGAGTCGGAATTTTTTGCGCCGCTGTTCCTTAAAGGTATACGAGACCTTGAGTCGAAGCCTGGCGCAGAGGATGGAGTGGGCCAAGCTCAAAGTGGTCATCGGCGACGGAGCCGTTTGGATCTGGAATCCGTCCAACCAGCACTTTTCCGGCGCCATTCAGATCGTGAATCTTTACCATGCCCGGCAACATTTATGGGAAGTAGCCGCTCTGCTACCCAATGATCCGGCGGCGCAGAAAAGCTGGATGGTTCCGATGAAGGAACTGTTGGACCACGGCGAAATCGAACGTCGGGTGGCGCGCCTGCGAGAGATTGCCGCCGAGCATGCCGCCTAACACCCCGGACTGATGGAGAAGTGCTGAAAGAAGCGGAGTACTTTGCATGACGGGTGCGCGACATAGAAGTGGAACAACGCCGCAACCTGATTTCAGGCGACGCGGACGTCGCGCAACTTCGGGCTCTTTTGGGCTGACAGGGCACGGCTGCGGCGATCCTTCCTCAATGGCGGCGGATGGGGCTGAAATAGCAAGTACGCCCAGATTCCGCTTTTCCGGGGCAATCCCACAGGTCTCCCCTCTCCAGAAACTCACTCCAGTTCATGCGACTTGATCTGTGGCGGGAACGAGGCGGAATCCCCGTGAGCTAGCCTGAGCCTGGAGTTTGGCCAAGTCGCGCGTTTCGCGCATCTGCTCGAACTGTTCGGCTCCACGATCCACCCATGC
>CAMDED010000203.1 GCA_945893365.1 Candidatus Sulfopaludibacter sp. SbA3
CCGGCCACATAAGGTCCGCTACTATGTGGAGCGGCGCGATCCGGAATTCGAACGGAAGATGGTCGAGGTTCTGCACGTGTACAAGGACGTGGAGATCGTGAACGCAAAAATGGTGGAAGGAACACTGAAAGAACCCACTACGGTAACGATCTCCTACGACGAGAAGCCCGGCATTCAGGCACTGGCGACCACGACCCCGGACAAGGCGCCATCACCCAACCGGTATCCAAATCGCCTCCGCGGTTACGAATACAGACGACTCGGAACGGCGTCCTTGCTTGCCGGCCTGGATCTCCACACTGGCCGTGTCATCGAGACCGTGAGCGAAAGCCACAACAGCGGAGATTTTGTCGCGTTCCTGGATAAGGTCGACGCCAGCTACCCACCACAGACCAAGATTCGTCTCCTGCTGGACAACCACTCGGCCCACATCTCAAGACAGACCCAAGCCCACCTGCAACTACATCCCCGGCGATTCGAGTTCGTGTTTACACCCAAGCACGGATACTGGCTGAACATCATCGAGACCCTCTTCAGTAAGATGACCCGCAGCATGCTCCGGGCCATTCGCGTCGCCAGCAAGCAAGAGTTGATTGACCGCATCCATCTCTACTTCGCTGAAATCGACGCCGACCCGGTGATCTTTCGATGGAAGTACAAAATGGACGAGACAATTGCATAATTATCAACAGAACGAACATCTAGTACCGGCTTGCATAGTTCAGAGTATTTGCGTTTGGGCCCGGTGGGATGAACCACGGCCTTCATCCATGCAAGCGGCGTTGCGGTCTTGTTGTATGCCGCCACTTGTATGCCGCCACGAACTTGTCGAGCGCTTCTCGCAGTTGCCGCGGAGAGGTGAAAACTCACTCCGGTGAGGGCCTGCTTGCTGAGGATGCTGAACCGGCATTCCCCTTGGTTCAGCCACGACGAATAGGTCGGAATGGAGTGCAGGTGGACCTGTGGGTGGCTTTTCAGACGGCGATCGTCTTTCGGTTTGTGTGCGTTCAGGGTATCCAGTACCGCGTGGATCTCGCGATCCGGATACGCCGCCACGATTTCATTCGTGAAGTCCAGGAACTCCCGCCTGCGGCGTCGCTCCAGGCAAATGTCGTACTTGCGCAAGATGCGCCAGACCTGAGCGTCGCTTACGTCCCGGCGCCCGCTGTATTTGTTTGATGGGTTGGAAGGGCCATCTGGAGCGTGTTTGAGCGCGGCAGGGCACAGGAGTACGGAACCCGCGATGGCAGCGATGGCGTTGGCCGTGAGGCGGCACCTAGATCTCCGGAGTCCAAGATTCGAGGTGGAGAGACCGGCACAACGTCCGGGGTTTTCGGTTGCGATGAGCGCGGCAGATCCACCAACCGGGAGAAGGCGTCTCTGCCTTGTTGGTAGTAGGTGCGGAATACGCCGACCGGAATCTGTTGCGTGCGTGCGCCGTTGATCGTCCGATTCCCGCCCGGATTTTCCGTGCCACCACGGCTGGACGGATCGCCTGTTCGGCGCGATGGTGCAATTGTTCTTCAAATGGATTAGGCGGCACCTGCGGATTAATGCATTCTACGGCGCCAGCGAGAACGCGGTGAAGACGCAAATTTGGATCGCCGTATCCGTCCGCAAGCGACTCGGGGTGGAGGCGCTTTTCGAGAAAGCCGCCCATTTTTACAGGCACTTCAAGCATCGGACTCCGATAACAATTTACCCGATACCGGCAAACAATTGAATCTATTCGACTTCTAGCCGGACACGAGTGTTTTGCAATCCGCGCATGTCAAATCCTTCAAGCGCAACCATCTGCGCCGACGCCGACGTGTGCCTTGCCGTCGTGGTAAACATACTCCGAATCGCCTGTTGGGGAGGGCCTACGGCCCGCGAAACTTCATGAAAAACCAAAGGCGGCAAATGCAGGCTTGGCCCGAGCTTCGCTTTTTTGGGCTCTCGTATTTTCATGGGGTTAGGTTGATTTTTCGACCCTGCTCCACCTCACAATTGCTTCTTCGCCGGCGCGGAACATTTACATACTTTTAAGCTGCAAGACCGGGATTCCGCGTCTTAGTAATCAGGAGATGCATTTACGCCATGAAACTCAAACTCACGAAGTTAACAATGACGGCCGCGCTGACCGCGGCGGCAATGATGGCTCAAGGACAGGGTGGACCTCCGCGGGACGGGACTCGCCAAGGGGGCGATCCGGCGCAGTTTCGCGTCGACTTTCTCGCGGGCCATCTGAGTCTGACCGACTTGCAGAAGGCCGACGCTCTGGCGATCTTCAAGGCCGCGGCCACCGCCGGTGAAGCCCTCCGCGCGCAATTTCCAGACAAGCAGAAGGCCCTTCGGGAAGCGGTGAAGAGCAACGCGGCCGACAGCCAGATAGACGTTCTCGCTTCCGATCTAGGGGCGCTGCACGGCAAGCAACTGGCGATCCAGACGAAAGCCGAAGCGAAGTTCTACGCACTGCTGACCGCGGAACAGAAGGCGAAGTTCGATACTTCGCACCAGAACGGTCCAGGCGGACGCCCTGGGTTCGGTGGACCGGGCGGACCGCCTTCAGGCGGCAGGGGTCCCCGGAACTAACTTAACAGCGCCGTCTCAAAAGCATGGCGCGGCGGCCTCCGCCATGCTTCGTCCGACCGGATCCTCAGAGGCCTTTCGTATCTTGACTAGCGGGAGACAGCCAGCCGGGTCCGCACGTAGGCGTTTTCGTAATCCTGGAACGCGGTCCCAAGCGCCTGGCGCGCTCCTCCGCTATTGCGGATCGGCCGCCCGTCGATTTCGTTTACAGCCAGCAGTTCCCGCGTGGTGGAAGTAATGAAAACCTCGTCCGCGGCTTCGAGATCCGCCGGGAACAGCGTCTTCTCGTTCACGCGATATCCCGCCACGTGAATCTCGCCGAGCAGCAATTCGCGCGTGATCCCGGGCAAGCAGCCGGAAGCGAGGGGCGGAGTGTAGACTTGGCGTCCCTCCGCAATGAAGATGTTCGCGGAGGTGCACTCGGAGACTTCGCCGCGCTCGTTCAGCAAGAGCGCTTCATCGAAGCCGCGCGACTGCGCCTCTTCGAGCCACGTCAGGTTCATGGCCCAAGCCAGGATCTTCGTTCCCGCAAAAACGCAGGCGGCATGGCGCGCCTGCGCGACACACGTCAGGCGACCGCCCGCACCCCAGGCCCTGGGAGACGCGGTGAAGGCGATTACATCGCAGTCGCGCCCCGAAGCCGGTCCCGACCAGGTCCCGCCCGCGTTGCGAACCACCGACAGACGAAGCGTGGAATTGGCTGCGTCATTCGCTTCTATCAGTCTGTGCAAGTTCATCTTGACGGCCTCCGGATCGGTGGGCATTGGGACGCGGAGCAGCTTGGCGTCACGGGTCATCCGGGCCCAGTGACGCTCCCAAGCGAACAGCACCTCATCCATTACCCGGATCGTGCTGAACACCCCCCAGCCGGTCAGCAATCCAGTCTGGCCGGCCGCGAGGGTCGTTTCCGAAGCCTCGTAGACACTGTCGTTGTGAAGAATGAAGCGGTGCATGCCTTGTTTCTATTCTAGCGAACGGCAAGGGAGGCGGGGTCCGAACCTACCGTTTCCTCGCCGACCCGGCGAGGTGCGGCCCAATAACGGGAAACGGCACGAGAAAACTCTCGGCGTCCAATGGTCCGAAGACCGATTCGATCATCCGCCCGGTTTCCTGGCACGGGCGGCAGCCGTCGGCGAAAGCTCCCCACAGGGGAGAGACCACTCGCTGAACGGCGCGGGTTCGCGTCGCGGGAGGAGCGGCCACATGCTCGATGAACACGAAACTCCCGCCAGGCCGGAGCACCCGCATGATCTCGCGCAGCACCGCATCCACATCCCCGACGGAACAGAGTACGAGCGTGCCGATGGCGGCATCGAAACTGCCCGATCCGCAGTCGAGGCGCTCACCCCCGTGCCCGGAGATGGTTGCGCGGAGTCCGGCGGCGGATGCGGCCCGCAGGAGTGGCGCGTGCATGAAGCGATTGGGTTCGACGCCGGTCCACTCGACCTCCGGGGAGTAGTACTTGAGATTCGCGCCCGTTCCCGGTCCAATTTCGAGTAGACGCCCCCTCAGTCCGCCGAGTAACGTCCGCTTGCGCACGGCTACCGTAGCCTCGTAAACGGTATTGAACTTGTCGAGGAGCCAGGGTTGCCAGCGCTTGCACATGAGGACTATTCTCCCGCACACTAAACCTGATACACTCATGGTGTATTTGACTGTCCCGCACATGCCCGGCTGAGAGTTTCGGGCGAGCAATCGCCCCCTGTCCGCCCCGACCTGCCAGCTTTCAAATCGCAGAGGAGATAACTTGAAGAATATTTTCGTAGGCAACCTGGATTTTGGAGCGACGGAAGACGCGGTGCGCGGACTTTTCGAAGCTTACGGAGCGGTGGAGCGCGTGAGCATCATGACGGATCGTGAAACGGGCCGTTCGAGGGGTTTTGCGTTTGTGGAGATGACGAATGCCGGTGAGGCGGATCGGGCGATCGAAGCATTGAACGGCACGAACATGGGCGGCCGTGCGTTGAATATCAACGAAGCGCGTCCCAAGACCGACCGCGGACCTCGTCCCGGCGGCGGTGGCGGTGGCGGCGGATTCAATCGCAGTGGCGGCGGTGGCGGCGGAGGTGGTGGCCGCGGTGCGGCCGGCGGTGGCGGCGGACATGCCCGCGAGCGCCGCGAACCGCGCTGGTAAGGCCTTTTTAGCATTACCTGGCCGGGAGCCGCTGGTCCCGGCCAGGTACTAATTCTTTGCAAGGAGACGCCTTATGGCCGGACGATCGAGCACAACATTCAAGAAACGCCAAAAAGAACTCGCCCGCCAGGACAAGCAGCGCGAAAAAGCAGCCAAGCGTGAGCAGCGGAAGGTAGAGAAGGAAACCCGCGGTCCCGGTGAAGAGGAAGAATTGCAGGTGCTCAGCGGTCCAGTGCCGTACGAGGACGACTAAGCACCGGTAGAACGGCAGCCGAGGCAGGTCGAGACAAGACGCTCATGCGAATCGGAGCTAGCATTCTGTTAACAGCCTTCCTGGCTGGCGCGCCGGCGCTTCCCGCAGCCGAATCCGGCGTCAGCCCATCTTTAAGGTCAGGTTTTGCGAGGAATGTCCAACCGGTACTCGAAGCCTCGTGTACGCAATGCCACAACGACCGGCTGGCGTCCGGAAGTCTCAATCTCGCGCCGTTTCTAGGGCCGGCGTCACTCACGGACAGCCGCGAGGGCTGGGAGCGCCTCATTCAGAAGATGCGCAGCGGCGAGATGCCCCCCAAGGGTATTCCGCGGCCTCCGGCGGCGCAGATGAACGCCTTGATCAAGTTTGTCGAAGGCGAATTCGAGCGCGCCGACCGCAACGTCAAGCCGGACCCTGGCCGCGTCACGGCGCGGCGGCTCAACCGCAACGAGTACTCGAATACGATCCGCGATCTGTTGGCTGTCGACTACCGGGCCGAGAAGGACTTTCCCAGTGACGATTCCGGATACGGCTTCGACAACATCGGCGACGTTCTCACGATATCGCCCATTCTGATGGAAAAGTATGTCGAGGCCGCCGAGAGAATTGCCGCCCGCGCCGTCGGCGCCGACCCGCTGCCGGCAAAACCTCTCGAGTTCCAGTATCACATCAGAGACAAGACCATCCGGCGGCTGGATCGAAGCACGATCGAGGCCGCCCACCGCGTGGATTGGGACGGAGAATATGTCATCCGCATCGGCCTGCCCGGCGAGCGCGCGGCCGACGCCAAGCCCGTGACGCTCGGCTTTTGGATGGATGGAAAACTGCTTCACACGATGCCGGTCGAAACCAAGCCGTCGAAGCTCGTGTACTTCAATCCGTATTCGGACGAACAGATGCGGCTCGTGCTCCCCGAAGGCGACCACGTCTTTCGCGCGGGCTTCATTGAGGACGATTTCGTCAAGGATCTCACCGAAAAGGACGCCTACAGCGACAAGAAGAACAAGTTTCTGAACATGATCACCTTTGTCGGGCCGTATCCGGCGAACGTGGAGAAGGCGAGCCGAAAGAAGATTTTGATTTGCGATCCGAGCTCGGGGGCGGCGTGCGTCGAAAGGATCGTCTCGACCCTCGCGCGCAGGGCTTACCGGCGCACCGTTTTGCCTCGGGAGACCGCTCAGCTGATGAAGTTCGTAGGCATGGCGAAGGCCGAGGGGCAAACGGTCGAGCAGGGTCTGCAGCTTGCCATCCAGGCGATGCTGGTCTCGCCGCACTTCCTGTTCCGCATCGAGCGCGATCCGGAGCCCGCGAAAGTGCATCCGGTTTCCGAATTTGAACTCGCCTCGCGCCTCAGCTATTTTCTGTGGAGCACGATGCCGGACGACGAATTGCTCGGGCTGGCGGAGGCGCGCAAGCTTCGCGCGCCAGGCATACTCGACGCTCAAGTAAACCGGATGCTTCGCGATCCGCGCGCCGCCGCGCTTGCCGACAATTTCGCGGGCCAGTGGCTCGAAACGCGCAACCTCGATAGCGTGAAGCCGGACCCGCAGAAGTTCCCCGACTGGGGTCCGGAACTGCGCGATGCGATGAAGGCCGAGACGCGGTTGTTCTTTGAACATGTGCTGCGGGAGAACCGTCCGCTGCCCGAATTTCTGGACGCGAAATACACGTTTCTCAATGAGCGCCTGGCGAAGCACTATGGGATCGAGGGTGTCGCGGGACCGGACTTCCGGCGTGTGGACCTCGCTTCGGACCAGCGAGGAGGGATTCTCAGCCACGCGAGCGTACTGACGGTTTCGAGCTATCCGACGCGCACCTCGCCCGTGATTCGGGGTAAGTACGTGCTTCAGAATATTCTGGGAACTCCGCCACCGCCTCCGCCGCCCGACGTGCCGCAGCTCGATGAAGAGGCTGTGGGCAATGCGGGATCGCTGCGCCGGCAAATGGAGAAGCACAGGCAGAGCGCCATGTGCGCCTCCTGCCACAACCGCATGGATGCGCTTGGTTTCGGCCTCGAAAACTATGACGCGATCGGCCGCTGGCGCACCATGGACGGCAAGTTCGCGGTGGACGCGAGCGGCACGCTTCCGAACGGTAAATCCTTCGCGAGCCCGGCCGAGCTGAGGGTGGTCCTGAAGTCCGGGCAGCTCGCCGACTTCACCCGTTGCATCATCGAGAAAATGCTGACATATTCTCTTGGCAGAGGGCTTGAGCGGTACGACAGGAGAACCGTTGACGGCATTGCTAGAAATCTGGTAGCGTCGGGATACGGGTTCCAGACGCTGATCCATGAGATTGCCGGTAGCCTGCCGTTTCAGCAGCGGCGAGGCGAGGTTTCGAAGAGCGTGGTTTCCAAGGTTTTGAAGAACGAAGCATCGAAGAACGAGGTAGCGCAGCGATGATCACCGGTAAGACGCTTTCCAGACGCACCCTGCTTCGCGGTATCGGCGGCGGTATTACGGCCTCGATCGGGCTGCCTTTCCTCGACGCGATGACACCGGCGCTCGCCTCCAGCCGTATTCCGGGCAAGGCCCCGGTTCGCATGGCGTTCGTCTACGTGCCGAACGGCATGGACATGCGGAACTGGACGCCGAACGAAGGCAAGCTCGAAGAACTGCCTCGCATCCTGAAGCCGCTCGAACCGTATAAACGGGACATCACGGTTCTCGGCAACCTCACGCACAACAACGGGCGCGCGCTGCTCGATGGCGCAGGCGACCACGGCCGCTGCTGCGGCGCCTATCTGACGGGAGTGCAGCCGCGCAAGACGATGGTCGACATCAAGGCCGGCATTTCCTGCGACCAGATCGTGGCGAACCAGATCGGCGGGCAGACGCGTTTTCCGTCGCTCGAAGTGGGTCTTGAAGACGCGCGGCAGGCGGGCGATTGCGATTCCGGGTACTCATGCGCCTACACGAATAACCTCGCGTGGAAGAGCGAGACGCAGCCGCTTCCGCCCATTCTCGACCCGCGTGCCCTGTTCGAGCGCCTGTTCGGCAGCGGCGCGGAGCTAAGCCCGGAGGCGCGCGCGCGCAAGGCAGAGTATCGCCGCAGCATTCTCGACTTCGTGACGGACGACACGAGAAAGCTGCAAGCGGATCTAGGCAAGACGGACCGCCGCAAGCTTGACGAATATCTTTCGTCGATCCGCGCCATTGAACTGCAACTGGAGAAGGCGGAAAAGGATAATTCCCGCATCGATCCGGGAATGAGCAAGCCGTACGGCGTCCCGGCCGATTTCGCCGAGCACTTCAGGCTGATGACGGACATGATCACGGTGGCGTTTCAGGCGGATCTGAGCCGTGTCGTCACGTTCCTTGTGACGCGCGAAGGGACCTCGCGAGCCTACCGCGAGATCGGTATTGCGGACGGCCATCACCCGTTGACGCACCATCGCAACGATCCGGCGATGATGGACAAAGTGGCGCAGATCAACACCTACCAGATGCAGCAGTTCGCCACGTGGATCGGCAAGTTGAACGCGATCAAGGAAGGCGATTCGACGCTTCTGGGCAATTCCATGATTGTGTATGGGGCGGGGCTTGCGGACGGAAACCGCCACAGCCATGAGGATCTGCCGACGCTCATCGCGGGCAGGGGCGGCGACTACCTCAAGACCGGGCGGCGGATCCTGTACCGCAAGGAAACGCCGATGTCGAACCTATTCCTGACCATGATGGACCGGATGGGCGCGCACGCGGAATACTTTGGCGATGCAACAGGGCGGCTTGAGGGATTGAATCTTAGCTGAGCTAGAAGGCCCCCCCTTTTTTGGCGCGGAGCGCGCATCAAGAGGCGTTATGCACCTCGGTGGGAACCTCGAAGTACTGATAGACGCTTTGATCCCGGAACTCGATCTGAAGAAGTTTGCGGTCGGCATCGTAGCCAACGGTGGCCAGCGTAGCGGATTCAACGGCGGTCGGTTTCATGGTTGGGATTCCATCCTGGACAACTGCGGTTTTCGCTTACGATTCCGCTCTCCAGGCGCAGCGGCGATCTCTTTCCACCGGGCGATTGTGGTCGCGAGTCCCACCGTGGGCGCAATCGCCTCGATCACGCGATGAAAGGCGAACTGGAATTCACGCCATCGACTCGGAGGCCTGCTCGGCGAAGTAGTAACCAGGGGGAGACAGCACTTCCGACCCGAGCCAACTTCTGGGTCAATAGCGCCACGAACAACTTCCCATACAGCCAGGCTCGGCTGCTTTGGTCATCCTGTTTCGGCACATGACCCAACCGGACAATCGATTTCAATCGACCCATACCGGCCATTCCGCCGTTTCTTCGGCCTTCCGCAATCTCTTGATCTTCTTCAGCACGGAGAAAGGCCGGCCTTTCTCATCCACCAAAGGCAGAGACCACCGATTCAACCGCACGCAAATATCCGCGCCTTGCCCCACTACCGCCGCGATGCCGGGAGGGTTGCTGTAACCGGCGTCGGCCAACACCAACTCACCCGATACCCTTTGATCGACTCGTTGAGCAAGTCATGACTCGCCACCCTACAACCACGCGCGGCGTGTCTTTTGGATCGTCGACAATGGGAGTTCGCACCGTGGCAAGTCTTCCCTAGCGAGACTCAAACAGCAGTTCCCGCGCTTGACCCTCGTCCATGGCCCGATCCACGCCAGTTGGCTCAACCAAATCGAGATCTATTTCTCCATCTTCCAGCGAAAAGTGCTCACCCCGAACGACTTCACAGGCCGGGAGCAACTGGCAGAACGTCTGCTCGACTTCCAATACTACTGGGAAGCAACTACTACTGGGAAGCAACGGGAAAACCGTTTGAATGGAAGTTCACCATAGCCGATCTCGCGACCCTTCTCGCCAAGCTCTCGGCCCACCAAACGGCCGCTGCTTGAGAACACAACAAAATACGTTAGCGAACTTCTGAACTGGAGTACTAAGCCTTCGGAGGAAGGAGGCTTGGAATTGGTCGAGTTCTTCTTCCGTGCCGCCAGTTGGCGCTGCAAATCCGCGATCTGCTCCTGCTGTTTGCTAATGCGGTCCTGCTGTTCCCTGATCTGCCGGTCTTTCTCCGCACCTTGTTCCCGCAGGCGCTCCAATTCCCGCTCCAATTGCTCGACCGTGCGCCTGCCTTGCTCTTTGTTGCGTCCCTTCGCGAAGCCATTGCTGGCGGACTGTCGCCTCTCCTTGCGCTGTGATCTCGCACTCATCCACCCTGCGTTAACCGATACGTTGCGATTTGTTCAGCAAAATCAGAGTGGTGAACGGTTGCCTTGCCATTCTTCACGCAGCGCCGACATCCATTGAGCTTAACCTATGTTGCCCTCGGACGCAATCCTTAGTCTTGTCCAATACAAGATGAGCCTGAAGGAAAGGCTGTTTCCAATACAAGATGAGCCTGAAGGGGGAAGTTGAAGCATGCTGGGGTGTGATCATCAGGATGCGGAATGCGAAGAAGTTGAGCCAGGAGGAAATCCAGGCGTTTT
>CAMDED010000204.1 GCA_945893365.1 Candidatus Sulfopaludibacter sp. SbA3
GGAGTCATGGATACGGATGGTCGAGAGTTTCAATCCACGCGCCCCGCGCGGGGCGCGACACTATCGAAGCAATGCAAACTTTGGTCTTGAAAGTTTCAATCCACGCGCCCCGCGCGGGGCGCGACGCGACGCTCGCGGAGGCAGTAGCGCTTTTTGGTGTTTCAATCCACGCGCCCCGCGCGGGGCGCGACAATACTCCGAAACCGTAACGCGGGCGTTCACAGCGTTTCAATCCACGCGCCCCGCGCGGGGCGCGACGAACGGCTGAAGCCAGCCGGCTATGGATGGGTGGTTTCAATCCACGCGCCCCGCGCGGGGCGCGACGCGACGAGCTCGCGGAGCGCGCGCTCTACGGGCTGTTTCAATCCACGCGCCCCGCGCGGGGCGCGACGATCCGGAGCGTCAACACCAAACAGGAGTGCATGTTTCAATCCACGCGCCCCGCGCGGGGCGCGACCGTCCGATCCTGCGGAGTCCCTGCTATATTTTGGTTTCAATCCACGCGCCCCGCGCGGGGCGCGACGGCAGTACCTCTAAGTAGCTCTATCTTACACACTTTCGGTGCGAGTATCGCGCACCTCCGATGGCTCCAACGCAGGATTCGTTTTCGACGCCGCCCATTCTCTCCCATTGCCCTTTGTCTTCTTCATCTTGATTGCGTGCGCGAAAGGTCCAGGCCCGGAATGTTAGCTTAGGGTTCGCGCAAGCCAACACAGCCCGTCTGGCGCCTTTCAATTTAGGTGATCAGTGGGCCCTCGGGATCGTAGGAGAGCTTACTTCCATGATGCTCCACACGGCCACGCCATTGGTCACCAAGGAAATAAAAGCGTAGGCTGTCCGTCGCGGCGTCAAACTCGCCTAGCAGGGCGGCGCGGAGCTTCGTCCACTGCGCCGGGTCCACCCAACATTCGAATACCGAGTTCTGGACGCGTTGTCCGAAATTCTCGCAGGCCCGCGCTACACGGCGGAGCCGACGCCGGCCGGCGGCATCTTCTGTGTTCACGTCATACGCAACAACGATCAAGGTCACGGAATTTCACCGCCACAAGAAACACGGATATGCTTCGAGGTCTCCACGGAGGAATCGAGCAAGCAATGTCGCTTGTAGATGGGGGATGAGGCCGAAGGGCGCTCGCTCTTCGAGAAATGGATGAAGTATCTCCTCCTGTTTGCGTTTCTGCCATGCGATCAAGACCAGCTTCCTGGTCTCATCGTCCATCACAATCCCGCCTGTCTCTTGTTTGCGGAAGCCGTCCACACCCACCTGGCGGCGGTTGATCAAGCTCAGCACCAGGCGGTCCGCCAGGACGGGTCTGAGTTCTTCGGCCAAATCCAGGGCGAGACTCGTGCGCCCAGGGCGGTCCCTGTGGAGGTAACCGACGGCGGGATCGAGACCCACCCCTTCGAGCGCGCCTGCGATGTCGTGCGTGAGCAGGGTATACACAAAGGACAGAAGCGCATTGGTGCGATCAAGCGGCGGGCGGCGGCTCCGGCCGCGGAAAGAGAACTGCTCCTTTTCAGCTGTGATCAGATGATCAAAGACCGAGAAGTAGACGCGGGCGGCATCGCCTTCATGGCCACGGATCGAATCCAATGAAGGTGTGCGTTGCACATCCTCACAGATCCGCGCAAGCCGTAGGGCGGCGCGGTCCAGTTCCGCGGTTTCCGGAGCATCGTTATCCCGTTCACGGGCGGCCCGAAGGATCACGGTCCGGCAGTTCGCAATTTTTGCGACAACGACGGAGCTCGCCACCAATGCGCTCGACTGCTCGCTGTCGGAAGCTCGATACTGAGCGCGGCGGAGCAGCACGTTGCCGCTAACCGGGCCATGAACGCGCGCGAGGAATCGGCCGTGCTCGGTCAGAAAAGAGATGCCCACGCCGGATTCGGCCGCAAGGTTCATGAGAAACGAACTGCACGAGACTTGTCCGAAACAAACGATCCCGGACAGCGTATGGATTGGCACTCTGAGTTTGACCTCGTCTTCGTGCCGCACCGAGACGGTCTCACCGTCGCGCGATAGATAGGAGCCCTGGCTCGTGACATAAAGCGTGTTCAACAGAGGTTTCATGTTGTGGATCGCCGCGATTAACGTGTATTGAGAGCGCTCTTCAAGTACTCGGCCACGCTGCTCTGACGGGAGAGCGCTTGGGGATGGCAATCTTCGACGAGGGAGCAGCTCTTGCAAGCTTTGGTAAACACCGGCGGAGGCGTGGAGCGCAAGCCGAAAAGGAGATGCATGCGAGCGGCGAGCGCTTCGGTGCGCGCACGCAACTCGGGTGTGAATTCGACAGACTGGCGCCGCCGCGCGGTGCCGTCATAGATGGCGCCCGTGAGGACGGAGCCCCCCAGCATCTCTTCGAGACAGAGGGCCTGGGCGCAGAGTTGAACGTGAAACGCTTTGCTCGCTGCCTTATCGCGGCTGCGTTTATATTCGATTGGGAACGCCGTCCAAAGGCCGCGATGGCCCGCCAACCGGATACCGGCGGCTGATGGCTGGAACTCCACAATATCGGCTTGACCGGTCAGTCCGAGCCGTAGGGAGTGAAGCAGGAGTGTCCTGCGGATTAGCGCACCCGGGCGAGACTCGATCTCGCCCGAGTGCGCTCGCTCGTGAAGGGCGTTGCCTTCGGCGGTGAACCGATTGTCGGCCCAGATCGACTCAATCTGAACCAGAGCCCAACGCCGTTCGCAGAAGGCCAGGTGTTGCAAGCCGGATATCGGCAGAAGATCCGATTCCGCGTAACTCACGAGTGTCACGCGAACGGGTCGAGAAGTTCGACACCGGAGGGAAGGGACTCTCTGGTTGGCCCCGAGAGCTCGTAGTCATCGAACGAACGGGGTACCACAACACCGTCTTTCAGTTTCGCTTTTACGGATTCAAAGAGGCGGTGGGCCGGAGCTTCGCCAAGAGCGGAGTTGTGCTTGAAAACGAAGAGACGGCGAGCAGCCATGAGACCCCGCGCGGCCGAGCGGTCGATGTCGAACATATTTTCAAGCGCCTTCCACACCAGATCGCGGTCCTCATTCGAGAAGCCGGTCTGCCTCGCGAAGACCGGGTTAAGAAACCCGTGGGCGCGATAGAGGCCGTACGCCACGGTGTGTTTGCGGCCAAAGGTCCCGGTTCCCGACTTGATGTCCTTCTCGCCCGTGAAGGCCTGGCGGGAGATGGTGTGTTCGGTAGTGAAGATGCGATCCACGGAACGGGAAAAAGTGATTTGCAGGGGGCCGCGAACTTGGCCGCAGTTGAAGCTTGTGGTGCTCATCACCGCGCCGAACGTGCGGACATCGAAGAAGTTCTGGCACATCCACTCGCGGGCCTTCTGGATATCCGCAGGTTTCGTGTCCTTGCCTTCCGCTGTGATCTCATCCTTCAGGTGCTCAAAGGGTTGCCGTTGGCGGCTTTCCAGCGTGTTGCCCGCGAGGACGAACACGTCATAGCCCTTCTTCTTTGCGCCGTCATGTTGCTGGCTCTGGTAGATGTAGTCGCGGATTTTGCGTTTCAGACAGACGTCTGAAACAAGCCCCTGGAACGTTTCGGGATCGATGCGCGGGCTGTTGTCGGAATCGGGATCGCCGTTCGGGTTTCCGTCGGTGCAATCGAAGAAATAGACGAAGTCGTAACGATTTTCAATAGCGCTCATGAGATTACTCTTCCTCCTCGAATTCTGTCGCGGTGCCGGGTTTCTGGTCCTGCTGTTGCTTGTGCGCTCTTGCGGCCGCTCGATCGGCCGCGTGCTGGTGATGGTAGCCGAGTACGAATCGGCCCTGCCCGTCAAGATCGAGGCTGGCGGGAAAACGGCAGCCGGCCGCTCGCTCGATTTGGCCTAGAATATCCTGGATCTGCTGCTCCAGCCGTACCATCGCGCCGCGCTTGTCGCGCCGGAGTTTGCGCAGGTGTTTCTGACCGAGATCGGCCAACCTCGGAAAGGCAAGGGCTGGGCGAGTCGAAGCCAGAGAATAATACCTGTCCGCGACCGTTTGGTTGACCTTCGTTTCACCGGCTGAGTTGTATTGAATGGACTCGTAGACGGCCAGCAATCGGCCGCAAAGATACGCTGGGTGCTGTTCGCGCGCGTCCAAGACTTCGGGCATCAGTGATTCTCCTTTCATTCGTAACTGGTCGTTCAGGCACAGCCGGATGAGTCCGACCCTGTGAGATTCGAGGCGATTCTCTTTTGAGACGCGCAGACGTGCGAGCGCGGCAGTGAGTATTCGATAGCCGAGGGGCTGTGCCGGACCTTCAATGGCTCGCCGAAGCAGCGCCAGCGTCCGGTCTGAAGGCGGCTTTCCTTCCCGGTCAAGAGCGGCAAGAAGCTGCCACAGTTTCGGAGGGGGAGCCATGGCGGCTGAGTACACGTCCATCACTCGCTGGCCGGCAAACCATTCTTTGAGGTTGGCTTTCACGTGACCGAGCGAATCCGACACCCAGTAACGGATCAGCATTCGAGCGCCATTGGCGCTGAAGCCAGCCATGTAGAACTGGTTTGGATCGGGATCGACTCTGGGATCGAGCCGTAGCAAAGCGTCTACTTGCGCCTCGTCAGCCTGGTCAATTACGGACATGGGATCGAACTCCGAGGCTTCGCGGGTCCAGAAGACGAAGGCGACTCCCGCGACATCACGCCGGTGTCCGTTATCGCGGCGGAGCAGGTGGTTCAAAGCGAGGACATAGGCCATGGCGCGATCTGGGGCCACTGGGCTATTCGCGTTTTGCTCCCAGCCGTATGACCGGAATGCTTCTTTATCGAAAGACATCAGCGAGACGCCAGAGGCTTGTCCGCCTAGGCCCAGACCTTTGATCGGTTTGTGGGTTGGTGCGATTGGACCGATACGGCCCGAAATCAGGCATTGGCTGGAACCGGCCCTGGCAACGCGGGTTTCCGAAGCGGCGGCATAGTGAGTGCGCCAATAGCTGCGAACCGCGGCTCGCTCCACGACGGGACCGTCCACCGAAAGAGCGACACGGGTGCCGGGCTTCGCATCCTGAAGCGCCACCCGCGCGAGTTCCACCTGAGCGGGTTGATCGAAGAATCGGGCGCACGCTTCCAGAGCTTCATCGTTGGTGGAACTGGCCACGGCTCGGATCAGTTCCACGAATGCCTGATGACGTTCGCGGTTGTTCTCCTCCTGACCCTTGGTGGTCCATAAGCCAGCCCCCAGGACGTATTTGATATCGTCGGCTGCAAGAAGCGGATAGAGTCCAGCATTGCGCGGGACGGGCGAGCACGGAACAAGTAGCGGAGCAGGAGTGGAGACTGTCTTCTTTCCCCGGACAACCGGCACCAACCGCGGAGTGATATTCAGAAAAGCCCCGGAGCTACTGATCTCGATCAGGTAGGGAACTGGGTTCTCCTCCCAAGCTTCGTCAGCCAACTGATCGCCAAGGTTCCTGTCCGCATACTCAGCTAGCGCCTGTACGAGCATTGAAGGACCTCCTGCCGCTGCACCGGGTCGCCAACGACCATTTCCGGTCGAGTGTTCATAATGCCGTTTTCAAGCCGTGCGGAAAAGAAGACGGGACGGTTGCCATCGGCCCGGAACACAATGTCGTAGAGCATGAGACCGAGGTCTTCCGAGACTGGCAGTGGGATATCGGCATCGGAAGCCGGTTCGAACCGGCAGGCGAATTCGCGGCAGCCAAGCGCCGGCTGCTGAAAGCATTGCCCTTTCTCGGCACGGCGCATCAACATTGCGCAGTACTTCTGGGGCGTGTTGTCGGTGCCCGCGTCAAAGACCACCGGATACGCCTCGATCACATAGGAAACATCGCGCAGCATCAGCGTGTTACGAGGCGTTCCCTCCGTGTTCGCGCCCGCACCAGCGGCCAGGGGTTGGTAGGTGGATGGGTCGCCCATCCAGCGTCGAACTGATGCCGGCGACAGTTTGCTCTGAACTTCATTCCGGCGGACCGAGATGTAGCGGACGGGTTTGAGCAAGCTGATGCTCGTGACCACCCATCTCATTTCCGGTTTCCAGCAGACGCAATCGAGTATGTTTCGGGCCGCCGAGGGCGTGGGCATGGCGTACGAGGTCCGTTCCACTTTGGCTTCGGGACGGGTGAAACATGCGAAATCACCCGAGATCTTTAGGCGAATTGCGGGATGAGGCATGGGATCTCTTTTCGTTTTTGATTACAAATAACAAAACATGGTATATATTATTAAAGCAAGACGTCTCCAAATGCAAGGGTAATTTTTGGGAGTGCTCGTTGCGCCTGGAAGCGTGGATTGAAACTTGTTGTTTGTGATCAATGAAGAGAGAGACGCTTTTAAGCGTCTCTCTCAACAGATCAACTGTTCGGGGCCAATGGACGTTCGCAAGCCCGTTTCCGAATCATAAGCCGCGTTGGAAGCCTCCCAGAGATTGCCGCCTGGTCTGATTTCCGCGAGAACCGTCTTGCGTGCCACCTCGAACTCCCAGGGATGCAGACCCACCGTGAAGCGCTGCAGTCCGGCCCGCAGGTGCGCGGTCAGAATTCCGATACGGCGGAGTTCGTCGATCAAGCTCTTTCCCTCGCCATAGGGAATTAGCACGTCCTGCGTTCGCGAGCTGATCATTTCGAACTCCGCCGCAAGCGTTTTGAACTCGGCCTTCCGCCGCATTTGTTGGAACTTGGAGCCGAGGTCCGCACCCTCATTGTAGTAGCGCTCGTAGAACTCATTCATACGAAGCAGATCGTCCGGTTGTATCGCGTGCCGCATTGCCGAGGCACAGGTGATTCCGGTAGCGTTTTCATAGTCATTAGGAGGCACGCGGTGGTCTTTCGGGAGGAACACGAAAAGCCTACCGGCGGGTGCGCCGAGCGCCGCAGTCAGTTTCCCGGCGCGATCCGCGCGGCCGGCAACCTGAATGATGGCGTCAAGCGGACCAAGCGCGCGAAAGGCAACGGGAAAATCGATGTCTACGCCCGCTTCGATAAGCTGCGTCGAAACTACAAGGCACGGCAGGCCTTCATTCAGCCGCTGCCGAATCGCCGCAATCGTAACCAGGCGATGGGCCGGACACATTCGCGTAGAAAGGTGAAAAAGGCCCTCTCTCGTTCTCCCTTCGCCAGTGGCGGTGTCTGCGAGTATCTGGAATAGCCTCACGGCATGATCGCGTAAATTGACAACGCAGAGCGCCTGCCTGTGCCCTCGCATCCACCCCGCGACCTCGGACCAGTCCACCGGTTCGGAGATCCGCCAGTCGATAGTGACCCGGCGAAGCCGCGTGTGAAGAGAAGCGCTATCGGCGATAATCTCGCGCACCGTGTGCGGAGGCCAGCGAGGGTCCCTCCGGTCGAGGGAGTCCGATTTCTCGAAAGCCGGCTTCGTGGCGGTCGAGAGCACGAATGTGCATCCCCAGTGATCGCTGAGTTCTTTCATCACGTCAAGCAGGGGCGCAAGGAGGGAACGCGGGAGGACCTGGACCTCATCCAGAATGACGATGGATCGCGCTATGTTATGCACGCGTCTCAAATCCGACGGCCGGTTCGAGAACAGGCTCTCGAAGAAGCGTACGCTGGTGGTGACTATCAGCGGGGCATCCCAATTCTCGGTTGCAGGTCGAAAGAGAGGCCTTTCATATTGGCGATCGTCCTCGTCCGCGGGCGCGAAGTGTTCCGTCTTTGTGCCGACGTTTTTGCCAAGCAATCGTTCGAACGATCCGGAATGATGCTCAAGTACCGCGTCCTTACCGAATATATCCGCATAGACCTGGGCGTTCTGCTCGATGATCGAGAGATAAGGAATAACGACGATGATGCGGCGGTAACGATCCGGTTCCAGAGATGCACGCTTGAGCGCGAATGCCATCGCTGAGAGCGTCTTCCCTCCTCCGGTGGGAGCAGACAGCGAGAACAAGCGCTCGGGATAATTTGCAGATGTAAGGCAGTTTTCCAGAATCTCACGGCGTGCCGACGCTACGATCTGCGAACTGTCCGGCTTAAGGTTATTGATGTGCCGCAACAGAGTTTCCAAGCGTGCTCCCGCAAATAGCGGCACTTGTTCCGGCGCTCGGCCGGCGGAATCCAGACGGTCTGCGTCTACGAGGCAACTGAAGAGCATGCGAGTAAATAGATCGAAGCGCCCCAGTAGGTTTTCGAGCTTGGGCGCCGGAGCTTCCAGCAGCCGCCGCAGTGCAGCTGAATCCTGCATCGCACGATCGATAAGTTGCGCGGCGCTGGCGTGTGCAGCCTTCACTCTCTCCTGAAGCGAAGAGCCGTCGCCGACCTTATCCGGCATGCCCGCATGATGGCCCGCGATCGCGAGGGCGATATGAGCCGCTTTGAGACCCTTGGCTCCATCCGCTCCGGCATGCGCGATCGCCGCCCCGTGGATGGCATGCGGACATCGACCCTTGCCGGTGGTGATCATCTGCTGGAACCCGTCTTGATATTTGCCTAAGTCGTGGAGCAGGCCCGACCATTCCGCGAGGTCGTGAAAGTGCGCGTAATTTGGGGCTGCGCCCGATGCCAAGTCACGGGCGAGCTTCCCGACATTTTCAAGGTGTTGGGCAAGTCGTTGCCACTTCGCCTCAGGATGGTTCTCGGACCGGCCTTGCGGATCGGAGTGCGCCCAAAAAAGCATGTGCCTCAAAGGTACTAGAAATTGCGCCTTGAAGGGCGCAACGCCGTGTACGCGGTGACGTCCAGTCCGCCGACATCGAACGTTTCCAGCGGTCGGCACCAATTGCTGGCGGACGCGACGGGCGTGGGGCGGCCGGTGGTGGAGCTGCTGAAGCAGGCGCGAATGAAGTGCGAGTTGTGGCCGGTGACGATCACGGGCGGGGATACGGAGCGGCAGGAGGGCGGGAGTTTCCGGGTGCCGAAGGGGGATCTGATAATTGGGTTGCAGGTGAATCTATCGGCGGGGGAGTTGGAGATCGCGAGCGGGACGGAATGGAGCGCGACGCTGTTGAAGGAGATGGCGGCGATGAAGGTGAGGATGAGGGGGTCGCGGGAGCAGTTCGGGGCGTCGCAGGTAGGGGAGCATGACGATTTGGTGCAGGCGGTGTCGCTGGCGTGCTGGGGAGTGAGGAAGATGCACCGGCGGGTGGCGGGGGATGTGGGGCACTGGGTACGGGACGGGGGAGGGGCTTTGTTTTAAGGGCGGCGTGACGGGCCGGTTAGCGTGCGGGATTTGTCGAATGTAAGCCCAAGACGAAGACACCTGATGCTGATTCGCTCTGAGAATGGGGCTCCGAACCGTGGCACCGGTGTTTCAATGAGGCCGCCCCTGATTAGGGGCGGAAATGGTTTTCCCTCGCTTCAGACACACTTCGGCCAGCGTAGCTTCAATGAGGCCGCCCCTGATCCGGGGCGGAAATAGATCGTGCGGCGCTGCTGTCTAACCCTGCTTGTTTGTCAGATCAAGTCCTAGTTAGAACAGTTGACGCAGCCACCAACTGGGCCGAGGCGTTTGGATCAAAGGAGCGAGTCATCAAGACGATGCGAGTCTGGGTGCCGACGGCATTCAGTTTCTTTGTTCTTGGCGTTCAGCGTCGATGCGGGAACGTACACGTTGGCGGACCTCGGCACGCTCGACGGGACCTTTTATAGCGTCGCGATTGGAATTAACGCCGCCGGGCAGGTTGTGGGTCGGTCCTTCGCGGGCGGCGGCGCCCACCACGCCTTCCTGTACTCCGGCGGTGTAATGTCGGACCTCGGAACCCTCGGCGGCACCTTTGGCGAAGCGTCTGGAATCAACGACGCCGGGCAGGTTGTGGGTACTTCAAGAACCACGAGCGACGGCTCCCCCACGCCTTTCTGTACTCTAGCGGTGTGATGTCGGACCTCGGCACCCTCGGTGGCGCCTATAGCGCCGCGCATGCAATCAACGCCGCCGGGCAGGTTGGGGCGTTTCAAGTACTACGGGCGAGGTTGCCCAACACGCCTTCTATAGCTATAGCTACTTTCCGGCGCAAAATTCGGGAAGTGCGCAAAGCGGCTTCGGTGGGGCAGGCGACACATCAGAAGCTGGTTGAATGGTGATGAAACCGTGGCAAGCAGTTGTGGATGTTTTTTTTTGGGGGGGAGATTTTGGCGGAGGAGAG